>JBOHEP010000001.1:0-21773 GCA_050701075.1 Pseudonocardia sp.
GTAAGCATTCGGTGATCCCGTAGCCGGGTGGGCGCTCGGCTTGCCCGCGACACGCCGCGAGGGCGTGGGTGTTGGACGTGGCCCGCTGGTGGTGATCTTGTGTGCGGGTCATGGGCGGTGATCTCGGTAGTGAGGGCGATGTCGAGTTCTGGCGTGCCCAGGCCGAGCGCGTCGCGCGGGACAACGTGGTGCTGCGTGCCCGGGTGGTGGAGTTGGAGGGCCAGGTCGGCGCGCTCGCGGAGCGGGTGTCGGTACTGGCGAGGCTAGCGTTCGGGGACTCGTCGGAGAAGAAGGACAAGCCCAAGCCCGGGAAGACCCCCGGTCAGGACGATCCGGCTGGCGGGGAGGGCGGGACCGGCGGGTCGGGGAAGCGGTGTCGTGGGCAGCGGAGGGGTTCGCGGGGGCACGGTCGGCGGGACTACTCGGGTCTGCCGGGCCGGGAGGAGGTCCACGACGTGCCCGAGGGGGAGCGGGTGTGCCCGTGCTGCGGAGCGGACTACGCGCTGTTCGGGGAGGAGACCTGTGAGCAGATCGACTGGCTGGTGCAGCTGATCCGGGTCGTGCACCGCCGCCCGACCTATCGGCGGACGTGTCGGTGCCCGGTCCGGGGGATCCTGGTCGCCCCGCCGGTGCCCAAGCCGATCGGGAGGGGCCGGTTCACCTCGGGTTTCCTGGCCCGGCTGCTGGTGGAGAAGTTCGTGCTGGGCCGCCCGGCGCATCGGATCGTGGCGGCGTTGGCCCACGACGGGCTCGATCTCGCGGAGGGCACCCTGGCCGGGGTGTTCGCCGCGTGCGACCCGCTGCTCGCCCCGCTCGCCGAGCTGATCACCGGGCGGAACGCGGCCGCGGCGCATCTGCACGTGGACGAGACCCGCTGGCAGGTCTACGCCGCGGTCGAGGGCAAGGACAGCCACCGCTGGTGGTGCTGGGTGTTCCTCGGCCCGGACACCACGGTGTTCCAGATCGCGCCGTCGCGGTCGACGAGGGTCCTCGCCGAGCATCTGGGCATCGACCTCGACGACGACGGCGTCCTGCCCGAGGCACTACCCGGGGGTCGGGAGCTGCTGCTGTCCTCGGACTTCTACAGCGTCTACCAGTCGTTGGGTCGGGTGGACGGGGTGGACAACCTGTGGTGCTGGGCGCACATCCGCCGGTACTTCATCCGCGCCGGGGACGCCCACCCCGCCGAGCTGGGTGCGTGGACCGCCGCGTGGGTCGAGCGGATCGCCGCGCTCTACGCCGCGCACACCGCCCTGGCCGCCGCCGATCCCGCCTCCCCCGCGCACGCCACCGCCGCCGCGCAGTGGTCCACCGCCCTGGCGGTCGTCGACGCCGAGCGCGCCGCCCAGACCCGCTACCCCGACTTGCTGCACCCGGCCGCGGCGAAGGTCCTCGCCACCCTGGACCGGGAATGGGCCGGCCTCGCGCGCCACGGCGAGTTCCCCGAGCTGCCCCTGGACAACAACACCTCAGAGCGGGCGCTGCGCGGACCGGTGATCGGGCGCAAGAACTTCTACGGCTCCGGATCGGTGGTCTCCGCGCAGCTGGCCTCCCGGGCGTGGACCATCACCGCCACCGCCGAGCGAGCCGGGCTCAACCCCCTGGCCTACCTGCGCGCCTACCTCGACGCCTGCGCCCAGGCCGGCGGCACCGCCCCCACCGGCGACGCGCTCACCCGCTTCCTGCCCTGGACCGCGAGCACCGACGACCGCACCGCCTGGGCCCGCGACCCCCGACCCACACCCCAGCCCGACCTCGACACCGCCGAGGCCAACGCCCCTGCGGTGGGCGACCCGAACACCGGGCCGGCACCCTGACGCCCCGCCCGACCGGGTCGAGCACATCTCACGACCCGACCTCACCCCGCCCGGGAAGACCACCCCTGACAACGACCGTGACGGTCGCCGGCGGGCTCATCACGCTGTCCACCCAACAACATCGGTCGAGCGGCACCACCCGACCGACGGGATCTCCGAATACTTACCTTCAGAGAAGGGAACATGGGGAGCGAGAGGATCTGGTTCGCCGCCGCTTCCGCCACGGGGAGAGACTCATTGAACTCCACGAACGCCGGCTGCCGATGACACGGAATAGGATAATGCAGCCCCCATCCGATATTCGCCTCGGACAAGGCGTTGATGACGCGTCTTCGATTATCGACCTGAACGACGAATAGGTGATGGACAGCTTCAGCTTTCGGATGGACGGCAACCGTCAGAGCATGCGCTGGTAGTTCCGCGCGGTACTTGGCAGCGAGTTCTTGACGCCTGTAGTTCTCTGTGTCAAGGTGACGAAGACGAATGGCTAGTATCGCTGCTTGCAAACTGTCGAGACGACTGTTGCGTCCGCGCATGCCATGCCGGAAGCGGTCGCCTTCCGAACGGCCGTGATTGGCGAGTGCCCGCACCCTCGCCACGAGATCAGCATGCTTCGAGACCACAGCACCGCCGTCACCCAGGGCCCCGAGGTTCTTGCTCGGATAGAAGCTGAACGCTCCGGCTGCTCCAAGAGCGCCCGCCCGTATGCCGGCAAACCGGGCCCCGTGTGCTTGCGCTGCATCCTCGATCAGCAGCAACCCGTGACGCCGCGCTATCTCCGACAGCCGATCCATGTCAGCGACCTGCCCGAACAGGTGCACCGCGATAATTGCAACCGTTGCCGGCCGGACGGCAGCGACAACGGCGGCCGGATCGATCAGCAACGTATCCGGGAGGACATCTACGAACTGTGGCACGGCACCGACCGCACAGACAGCCTCAGCGGTGGCGATGAAGGTGTTCGCAGGAACGATCACCGCGTCCCCGGGCCCGACCCCGGATGCGGCGAGAATAAGTTGCAGAGCGTCGGTTCCGTTCGCCACCCCGACACAATGAGATGTCTCACAGTATTCGGCGAACTCCGTCTCGAATCGTTCGAGCTCGGTCCCGCCGACGAAGTCTCCGCGGACCAGCATCGCCTGCCAGGCGACGCTGAGCTCGTCGTGGTGCGGAGCGAAGGTTGCAGGTAGATCGAAGAATGGGATCGGCTTGTGACCGCTCACAAGGCAACCTCAATCTGATCTGATCGTATGCTCGGCGAAGCTGGGGGCGGTGCTGTATACTGAACTTCAGCTGGCTTGGTGCCGTACTCGATCCGCACCGGCCCACCAACCGAACTGGGCGTGTGGGTCGCTGCGAGCACCCGGACGACGTCGAGCCCACGCTCACCCGGGGTGTTGGGTCGCCGGTCGGTCCGAACACAGTCGATGAAGTGCCGGTCCTGTATGAGAAGCGGCTCCTCGAATGACACGTACGGACTGACGATGTCGCCGGTGCGGTAGGATACCGGCATCCCGTGCGCAGCAGCCGCATTGTCGATGTCGGAGGGGTCGACTCCGACGTCGTAGATGCGAACCCGCTCATTGTCGGACATGTCGTCGTATACCACCATCTTCTGTTCTCCGACCACGGTCACGCGACGGACCTTGTGGGGGTGCAACCAGCTCACGTGCACGAACGCGTACGTCCCGCAGCGCGCGAAATCGAGACGTAAGTAAGCGACGTCCGCGTGATGGACCCCGATGTTGCGTTGTGCCCATACCGCAGCACTCGAAGGGAGCTCATCTAGAAAATATGAGGCGATCGAGATGTCATGTGTCGCAAGATCCCAAATGACGTCGCAGTCCGACTGGTAGCGCCCGAGGCTCAGTCGCTGCATATCAATGTAGAGTACGCGGCCGATCACGCCGGAATCGATGATCTCCTTGACCTTCCATACAGCGGGGTTGTACTCGAACGTGTGGCCGACCATCAGAACCGCGCCGGCCCGCGCAGCGGTGGCCACCAACAGCTCGGCGTCGTCGACCGATGTTGCGAGCGGCTTTTCGATCAGCAGATGCTTGCCAGCAGCCAATGCCGGGAGGGCCGCTGCGACATGACTCGTCGGTGGCGTGGCGATGATGGCGGCATCGACGTCGTCGAGAACGTGATCGAGCGTCGTGCTGAGACGCGCGGTCGGGAACTGGATACTCGCAACATGGCGTCGTTTGGCGTCGGCGTCGACAATCGTGACCGTAACACCGGGTATTTTGCTCAGGACGCGGACGTGCTTCGATCCCCAATAGCCGTAACCCACGACCGCCACAGCGATCGGACTGACGATATCTGGCAATTTAGAAGGCCCCCATGTTCATGTGCAAGTCGCTCGGAGTATACCTGCTTGAACAGTCTGGGACGCCGGACGGAACGTTACCGAGTGACCGGTGATGTCGCCGACGTAGCTGGACCGGCAACCTTCTCGGTGAGGACATCCCGTGAACATCAGGTGTGGGTCGCGGCTGTGCTGGGGCACTGCGCCGTGCACGGATGGCCGGCGGGTGGATCGGCTGGCTGTGATGAGGCGTGCCGAGTCAGGTTGTCGGCGGCGACCCATCGGCCGTAGCACCGTCGGCGTAAGACCAGGGGGTCGTGACTGCCGACGGTAACGAGCGTCGGACATGAAACGACTGTCACTCCGAGCGGTGGGGTCAGGTATGCGGCGGATCGGCCGCAGTCGGCACGGGTGAGGGGCAACGTGGAGCTTCGGAACTATCTGGGGGTATTGGCGAGGCGCTGGGCCCTCATCGCGATCGCCCTGGTGCTCGCCATGACCGGTGCCGCGGGCGCTACCCTCCTGATCCCGCCGACCTATCGTGCGGACACGCAGCTGTTCGTGTCAACTCAGATCAACGCTGGCAACCTGAGCCAGGAGCTCTTCCAGAGCAGCAACTTCTCGGCTGACCGCGTCAAGTCCTACACACAGCTTGCGACGAGCCCGAAGGTGCTGAACCCGGTCATCAGCCAGCTACAGCTCCGGACGACGCCGAAGACGCTCGCCGGACAGATCAGCGCGAGCGTTCCGCTCGACACCGTACTGATCAACATCGCCGCGACGGACCGCTCACCGGAGGTCGCGGCGGCCTTGGCCAACGCCGTCGGTACCACGCTTGCCCAGGTCATCGAGGACCTCGAGACGCCAGGTACGTCGCAGTCGTCCCCCGTGAACGCGACGGTGGTCAGCGACGCGGTCGTGCCCGCCGGTCCCGTGTGGCCGAACCTTCCGCTCAACCTCGCGGTCGGCCTGCTCGTCGGCGCCATTGTCGGTGTGGGCCTGGCTGTGCTGCGGGAAAGTCTCGACACCAGCGTCAAGAACTCCGAAGACCTCGCCCGGGTCACCGACCTGCCCGTGCTGGCCGCGGTCACGCGTGACGCCTCCGGTCCCGGTGAGCCGATCGTCCGGGACGACCCGCACAGCAGCCGCAGCGAGGCCTACCGGCAACTGCGCACCAACCTGCAGTTCGCCGCAGTCGACGAGAAGCCCCGCGTCGTCGTCGTCACCAGTGCGGTGCCGGCTGAGGGCAAGAGTTCGGTTGCCGGCAACCTGGCCATGGCGATGGCGAAGATGGGTGTCAACGTCTGTCTGGTGGACGGTGACCTGCGCCGGCCGTCGGTGGCCGACTACTTCGGCCTCGTGGGCGAAGCGGGTCTGACCACCGTGCTCATCGGACGGGCCCGCCTCGAGGAGGTCCTCCAGCCGGTTGCGCAGAGCTTCTCGGCGATCACGAGCGGTGCGGTTCCGCCCAACCCGAGCGAGCTGCTCGGCTCCGAGCGCGCTGCACTCCTGCTGCGCGAACTCTCCCAGCGGTTCGACATGGTCCTGGTCGATGCTCCGCCCACCTTGCCGGTGGCCGATGCAGCCGTGCTCTGCGCGGCGGCGGACGGAGTGCTCCTTGTGGTGCACGCCGGGAAGACCACCCGGAATCAGGTCGACCTCGCCGTCAAGAACCTGAAGCAGGTGAACGCACGGATGCTCGGCGTCGTGCTCAACATGGTCCCGCCGAAGGGGCGGCGCGGCGCGTACTACGGTTACGGCTACACATATCGGCCCGTCGAGACGATCGTCGATCCAGAGCCGCCGGCGCCAGCGCATCCCAATGCCGCAGCGCTGCGGCCCTCGCCACGACCGCGCGTTGACTCCGAGTCCGAGCCCCCGTCCCCGGTCGGTCGGTCGGGCCGGTGACTGAGGTGGAGGAACGGCTCGACGTACTGATCGTCGGCTTCTACTATCCCCCCGAGCCGATCGGTATCGCGCCCTATACGGCCGGGTTGGCCCGTGGCCTCGTCGAGCGGGGACACCGTGTCCGTGTCATCGTCGGGTATCCCCACTATCCGTGGTGGAAGGTCGCTGAGGGCTACCGCGGTTTGCGGCGGCGCGAGGTCATCGACGGTGTCGAGGTCGTCCGCGTCCGCCATCCCGTCCCGAAGGACTCCACGACCCTGAGTCGGGTCGCCATGGAAGCGGTCTACGCGGCCCATGCCGCGACCGTTCGCGGCCCCCGTCCGGACGTGGTGCTGGCTGTGAGCCCGGCGTTGCTCAGCGTTGCGACCGCACTGACCTGGCGGAAGCCTGGGCGTACCGCGGTCGGTGTGATCACCCAGGACATCTACTCCCGCGCGCTCGTCGAAACGGGGGCGCTGGGTGGCCGGGGGGCGCGGGCGGCTGCTCGGCTCGAAGGCGGCCTGCTCTCGCGAGCCGACGGTGTTGCGATCATCCACGACATCTTCCGCGAGCCGCTGGTCGGACTCGGCGTCGACCCGGCGCGGATCAGCGTGATCCGCAACTGGTCGCACATCGGTGAACCCACCGGCGCCCGATCCGAAGTGCGCAAGCGGCTCGGCTGGGGCGAGGACGAGTTCATCGCCCTGCACACCGGCAACATGGGCCACAAGCAGGGGCTGGAGAACGTGGTGGAAGCAGCGCGGCTCGCCGACGGCGCGGACGTGCCGATCCGCTTCGTCCTGATGGGCGACGGGGCCCGGCGCCGCGCGCTCGAGGCCCTCGGCGCCGGCGTTCGCTGCCTCCAGTTCGTCGACCCGCTGCCGGACGGCGAGTTCGAGGACGCCCTCGCGGCGGCGGACGTCCTGGTCCTCAACGAGAAGCCAGGGATCGCCGAGATGTGCGTGCCGGGCAAGTTGACGTCGTACTTCGCGGCCGGTCGACCCGTCGTCGCGGCCACCGATCCACGCAGCGGTGCGACCGCGGAGATGCGGGCTGCCGGGGCGGGTACCTGCGTCGACTCGGGCCGTCCGCAGCTACTGCTGGACGCCGCCTTGCGGGTGGGCCGAGACCGGGCCGGTGCAGCGGCGTTCGGGCGACAGGGCCGGGAGTACTCACTCGATGTGCTGACGCAGACCGCGGCGCTCGATGCCTATGCGGGGTGGGCCGAGCGGCTTGCTCGAGGCCGAACCAGCGGTTCTTGCGTGCCGCAACTCGCGTCAGGAACCACGAGATGACCTCGCGCCTGCCCGACTTCGTCATCATCGGCGCCCAGAAGGCGGCAACGACGTTCGTGCAGGCGAGCCTGCGCGAGCACCCCCAGGTCTGGCTGGCCACCGGCGAGGACCCGTTCTTCCACGACCCGCACTACGACCGGGGGAGCCTCGACCGGTTCGCGCGTCCCTACGCCCGTCGTCACGAGCTGCGGATGGGGATCAAGTGCCCCGACTATCTTGGCCGTCCCGAAGTCCCCGCCCGCCTGGTCGGTGACCTGTCGTCGCCGGACCTGATCGTCTGTTTGCGCAACCCGGTTCAGCGGGCGCTCTCGGCCTACTACTGGTTGATGCGGTGGGGGATGGTCCCGATCGAGCCGGCTGAGCCGGGCCTGCGCAAGATCCTCGACGGCGGGTACGGCGAACGCGGCGATGTCGTGGCCCCGATCCTCGCCTACGGCCGGTACCACGAGCATCTCAGCCGATACCTGGAGCACTTCCCACGGGAGAAGCTGCTCGTCGTCCTCGACGAGGACCTGCGGCTCGACCCCGATACCTCCATGCGGCGGGTCCACCGGTTCCTCGGGCTCGACCCGGACATCGCCCCGTCATCGATGCCGGCCAAGGTCAACGCCGGCATCTACTCTCCCGACCGGCTGCGGTTCCTCCACCTGCGCAACAGGTTCATGGTGTGCTGGGACGAGTCACGGACCATCGCCTCGGTCCCGAAGCCGATCAACCCGCTCACGCGTCTCTACTGCAACATGATCGCCGCCGTGGACCGCTACGTCCTGGCTCGGGTCTATGGCAACGCGAAGCCGACGCTGTCGGCCGAGCTGGCGTCGCGCCTGTATGACCATTATCGCGACGACGTCGCGCGGCTCGAAGAGCTGATCGGTCGGGACCTGTCAGCCTGGAGGCCAGCATGCGTGTCGCGGTAGTCCACAGCTTCTACCGTTCGGGAGTTCCGAGTGGCGAGAACGTCGTCGTCGATGCCCAGATCAGGGCGCTGGAGGGCGCCGGTCACGACGTGCTCCTGGTGGCGCAGCACTCCGACGAGCGGTTACGGCGGCGCACGTATCCCCTTGAGGCGGCGGCGACCACCGTGACCGGCCTCGGTCCCGATCCCGTCGGGGCTCTGGTCGCGTTCCGGCCAGACGTCGTGCATGTGCACAACCTGTTCCCTAACTTCGGTACGCGCTGGCTGCCGGATTGGCCCGGCCGACTGGTAGCCACCCTGCACAACTTCCGGCCCATGTGTGCGGCGGGAACCCTCTGCAGGGACGGCGAGATCTGCACCCGGTGCGGCGATGGAGACCCGTGGGCCGCCGTTCGGTACCGGTGCTACCGGGGATCACGGGTCGCCACACTCCCGCTGGCGTGGCGCAACCGCGGCGGGGTCTCGCGTGACGCCGTGGTCCGACGTGCTGACGCCCTCGTTGTGATCTCCGACCGGGCCCGGGATGTGTACACGGCCGCTGGGGTACCTGCGGACCGGTTGCACGTCGTGCCGAACTTCGTGGATCCGCCCCCGGATCCGGTCGGGCGACCGGACTCGCAGGATCGGTGGCTGTTCGTCGGTCGCCTCTCCGCAGAGAAGGGGCTCGCCGAACTCCTCAAGGTGTGGCCGAGGGGCGAGTACCTCGACGTGATCGGTGACGGTCCTGACCGGGCCGGCCTCATGGCCACGGCGCCGGCCGGCGTCCGGTTTCTCGGTCAGCTGCCCCACGACGAGGTTCGCACCCGAATGCCGGGCCACCTCGGCCTGGTGTTCCCGAGTGTCTGGTTCGAGGCCGGACCCCCGCAGGTGTACATCGAGGCCCTGGCCGCCGGGTTGCCCACGCTCGCGATCGACGGCAACGGCACCTCGGACGACATCGTTCGGCACGGCCTCGGCATCGTGGTCGGGCGGAAACCGACCATCGGACACATCGCGGCGGCGCTCGATGCGCTACGCACGGCGCGGCCGGAGCTTTCCCCGCGTTGCCGCGAGTCCTATGGCTCGCGCTTCAGGTCCGATGGCTGGCTTGCCACGATCGAGCGGGTCTACGCCGGGGTGCCGGAGATCGCGACCGGTACCGCGCCGGAGAGGTGAGCGAGATCGGCCGGACCGTGGCGGGGCGGCTGAGCTGGTCGCTGGCGGACCAGATCCTTGCCAGCGCCACCAACTTCGCCCTCATGGTGGTGGTCGCACGGGCCGTGTCGGCGGCCGAGTTCGGCGTCTTCGCCGTGGTGACGGCCGGGTTCGTCCTCGCGGTGTTCGTCTCGCGCGGAGTCGGCGCCGACCCGCTCGTCGTGCGGTACACCGGGGCGTCCGATGCCGATTGGTCCGCGGCGGTCAGGGCATCGCTCGCGGCCGTGCTGTCCGTCGGGATCGCTGGCGCGCTGATGATCGCAAGCCTCGCCATGCTCGTCGGTGGCGGGCTCCACCACGTCGCGCTCGTCTCGGCGACGATCCTGCCCGGGGTGCTGCTCCAGGATCACGTACGGTACGCCTGCTTCAGCCGGGGCAGACCCGTCCAGGCCTTCCTCAACGACCTCCTCTGGGCGGTCCTGCAGCTGGCGGCCACGGCGGCGGCACTTGCACATGGGGTGCGGTCGATCCCCCTTCTCCTGGCGTTGTGGGGGTTGTCCGGCACCTGCGCGGCGCTTGTCGGCCTCGTGCAGCTCGGCCACGGGCCGGACCTCACCCGGGTGCGCTGGTGGTTCCGCGAGCACCGCGAGCTGTGGCGGGCTCATGTAGCGGAGAACGGCCTGATGCAGGCGACGAACGTCGCGGTCCTCGGGCTGGTCGCCGCGGTTGCCGGTGCGGCGGCCGCGGGCGGCATCAGGGCCGCTGTTCTGATCTTCAGTCCGCTGACGGTCCTGGGCGTCGTAGCGATGGGCAGTGGGGTCTCCGAGCTGGCCCGGGTCGCCGAGCGCGACCCCCGGGCGCTTCGGCGGTACACACTGGTGCTGGCTTGGGGCCTTGGACTGTTCAGCGTGCTCTGGGGCATCGGCGCACTGCTGCTGCCGGACAGTGCCGGACGCGCCCTGCTCGGTAGTAGTTGGGAGACGGCGAGCCCGCTGCTGCTGCTGATCACCGTCGACGCCCTGGCTTCGCTCTTCGTCGTGGGTCCGTTCGTTGGGCTACGCGTACTGTGTGCGGGGCGGCGCAGCCTGCACGTGCGGCTGGTCTTCGCGGGGCTGCGGCTGGTCTTCGCGGGGGGTGGCGCGGTCGTCGGCGGCGCGCAGGGTGCGGTCGCCGGCTTCGCGGCCGTCGCGCCCGCACAGATGGCGGGCTGGTGGTGGCAGTTCCGCCGGTCGAGCGACGAGCAGATGCGCGACTCCTTGGCCAACGGTCGCCGAGCGCCGGTGGTTTGAGGTCGTCTCTCTTCGCCGGTCAGGTTCTCGGCGACGGCTCGTCGGCGGCAGTCGCATCCTCACGTCCAACGGTGCGGCGCAGCGCGAGACGCCCGCTCTCGCCCGATTCGATCCATGCCTGATCGGTCGCGAGGTCCTTGCGCACAACGGTGGCGAAGATGTTGCCGTGCCGGTGACCCATCCGGTTCAACGTCCGGGTCGCGCCGGTGAGCAGGAGCCGTGCGACCCGGTCCGAGCGGAGATGGAGCTTGCGCCTCAGCGTTTGCGAGGAGACCCGTCCGAGACCCACGTCCCATTCGGAGGAGAATGTGATCGGAACCTCCCTCCCGGGATCGAAGGAGCGGACGGTCTTCTCGACCTCCCGGCGGGTCCAGCGATAGATGTGGTTGGGGACTCCCGATCCGTCGACGCCACCCGACGTGCCACCGCCGTCGATCACCGCCTGGAGCTCGTAGCACGCGAGCACCCCCGCTCGCGCCGCGAGCCGCATCGGCCACGAGTCCTGGTTCTCGACGAACACCACGACCCGACGCGCGAGGCGGTACATCTCGTGGAGCGCCTCGTGGGGCCGGCTGCAGTGGTGCAGGCCCGCGTGCCCGATGACGTGGTCGAACGACGCGTCGGGATAGGGCATCTTGTGGGCGTCCGCCACGTGGGCATCCGCGAGCCGGCTCGACTGCGAGTCCGGCGCCAGGTTCGAGAACGTGCAGTTCCGCAGGCCGAGCTCGTCGGCGACGTGGCGGTCGAACTCGCCGGCGAACTGGACGAGGACGGTGTCGGTCGGTGTCATCGCGCCGGACGCCAGCAGCCCTCCCAAGACGCGCGCATACGTGGATCCTCCGGCCTCCATCATGATCACTTCCTCCGCGTCGACGCCTGCCCGAGGAGCTCGTCGACCTCGGCGGCGGGTGAATCCGTATCGCCTGGTGCCTGCTGTGCCCGCAGCCACTGATGATGAAGTCGCAGACGACGCCGAGCCATTACATCCCGGCCGCGCTGAATCGTAGGGGCCTGGGCCACGCTCTGAGACTCGCTCTCCGACTCGTAACGGCCGCGGACGATCGGGCGAGTTCTCCTGGTGACCAACGTGTCTCCACCTGCTGAGGTGCGCGTCCCGGAGATCGCCACCTCCCAGGGATCCGCACGTCGAGCTGCGCGTACGGTGGCGCACGAAGGAAAGGGCTGCGTGGCTCCGGTGGTGGAAGCGCGACGTGATGACACGCAGCCGGCCAGACGTCGGTTGAGCGACGCAGACGAGCGGGACCTGTCCGGGATGTGGCTGCGGGCTCTGGCGGCGATGCTCGTGCTGGGGGTGCTGGCCCCGTTCGTCCTGGTGGACTGGCCGGACAACATGGCCACACCGCTCAACGTGCTACTCGGGATGGCGATCGTCCTCATCGGCGCGGTCCGGTTGTCCGGAGTGCTCGGCAGCGGGAAGCCGGACCTGTTCCGGGCCTTCTTCTACGTGTTCGTGTTCGTGTTCATGGGAGTGGCCGCGTTGGCTCAGGTCGTCGCGGGTGCGTACCCGATGGACGGTCGCAGCTACGCGCACGACACTGTCACCGACGGCCTGCTCGCCGTGCTGGTGGGGATCGCGGGGTACGAGCTCGGGTGGTACCTGTACCGCAGACGGGCGCCCCGAACCGCGACGGACGGTGCCACGGTGCGCTGGTACTTCTCACCCTCGCGGACCGTCCTGGTCGGCGTGCTCGGTCTCATCGCTGTGTCCTACCAGATCTCGCGATACGGGATCGCGGCCTTCCTCACGTCCCGGAGCGAGACGATCGCCATCCTGGCGGGACGTGACGCGGACAGCTCGCCGTTCTACAACGCTCTCGACAAGACATCAGGTCTGCTGACGATCTTCCTGACGCAGGTACCGGTGTTCGCCGCCCTCTTCATCATCCTGTACTGCCGGCACCACCGGCTATGGGCGCCTCCGCGAAGCATGGCCACCGATGCCCTCTGGCGGACGTTCATCCTGGTGCTCATCGCGGCGAACGTCGTGATCAACAATCCGATCGGCAACGGTCGGTTCTGGTCCTGTCTGGTCGTCGTCGCCTTCATCTCGATCTACGTGTCCTACACTCGCGTATCGGGCGTGCGCGCGTACGTCGGCTTCGCCCTGGTCATCCTGTTGTTCCTCTTCACAGCGCTTGACGCCTTCCGCAACACCGGCGACCCGAACTTCGACGTGGCAGGCCCCCGGACAGGGATCGTGTCCGACGCGACCTACTCGATGTTCCAGATGGAGCTCAACGGCGTCGAGTTCGTCGAGCGCGAGGGCCACACGGCCGGCCGGCAGATGCTGGGCACCCTTCTGGCGTTCGTCCCGCGCGGCCTCTGGGAGAACAAGCCCGGGCCGACCGGTCAGCTCGTCGACCCGCAGTACGTCCGCTCCGCCACCGCATGGACGGAGTTCCAGGTCGACTTCGGGATCACCGGGGTGCTCCTGCTGTTCGCCCTGTACGGGGCGGCGTCCGCCGCGCTGACCGTTCGAGGCGTCAACGCCCGTCCCGGTCTCCTGCACGCCGCGGTACCGCTGCTCGCGGTGTTTCAGCTCTTTCTGCTCCGGGGCTCGCTGCTCCCAGCGGCTGTGCACCTGTACCAGCTCGTGGCCGTGTTCGCCTTGACCATCGCCGTCCGGAGGATCACGGCATCCACTGGGATCAGCCATCGGGAAGTCGCCGGCGGGCGATCAGGCCGAACGTGTTCGGCCAGCACAGGCGAGCGCCAAGTGCCTGCATCGCAGAGGACTGGGTCGACCAGTAGCTGAACCTCTCGACGTCTCTGAATCCGGCTCGGAGCAACTTGGTCAGTGCCTCTTCGTCGACTCCCTGACGGACGACGTGGTACTCGACCATGTCGAAGGTGTTCGTCTCGTCATGTCTCCCGCGGCTGCGTCGCACAACGTTCTTGAACCCGAGGCGGAGGTCCCCGCGAGGGATGCGCCAGAACAGGAATGCGGCTCGGTCGAGGCGCCGGGACAGCCGACTTCGCCGCGGGTACCACAACGGATCCTGGAAAGACAGAAATACGCCGCCCGGCCGGATCCGGCCCATCAGCTCGGAGACGGCGCTGAGGTAATCCGGGATGTGGTGCAGAACCGAGATGCACACGACGAGATCGATCGGCTCGGCATGTGCTGGGGGTCGACCGTCACGCACCAACGTCACGCGGACCGACTCATTGTTCCGGAACCGTCGCCGCAGTTGTTCGGCACTCGGTCCGCTCATCTCGTTGACCTCCACACGGGCGCCGACGGCGACGATGTGGTCCGTGAACGTTCCATGACCTGCGCCGACCTCAAGGACACGACACTCGCCCTGGCGGTCGATGATCTCACCGATCACCTGCTGAACCGAGGAGACCACCCGGAAATAGATCTCCTGGTGTTTGATGTGCGGGGATCCGGCAGCGTAATCGTGGCCCACCGAGTGTGCGGCCTCTTGCAACTCGGCGATCGACATTGCCCTGCCGATCGACATTGCCCTGCCGGTCGGCATCCGGACCTTCTTGGTCACCATCAGAACTGCGTCCCTCCCGATTCATCGTCCTGGTCCCATTGGGCTAGGAGCGCGCCCCGCGCAGGTGGCTCCAGACGAATCCGGTCGCGTCAGCGGGTCCGTCGTTCGTGCCGGCCTCCGGTCCGGCCCCGGGCCATGCGTGGGATAGGCCCTCGATCACATTCCGGACAACGGTGCGACCACCCGGACAGCGCCACGTCGACACCGTCGCCGGACCCTCGCTGCTCACCTGGGGTGCACCGGGGCAGCCCGCTGCAGCGTGGAACGGTCCGAGGGATCCGTCGAGCGGCGGGAACCGCACCTGCCCGGTACCGGTGCCACCGGCGAGGGGCACCACCTGGTCCGCCGTTCCGTGAACGGCGACGACACTGATCGGTTCCGGTGCCGGACAGGTCGTGACGCGCGCTCCGGCGATCACACCGATCCCGGCCAACTCGCCCGGCCACCCGCAGGCCCAGGCGTACGCGAGCATGCCGCCGTTCGAGACTCCGACCGCGAACACCCGGTGCACATCGATACGATCTTCCGCCGTCATCCGGACGGTCAGCTCATGCAGGAAACGTGGGTCGTCCACGTCCTCGGCCGCTGTGCGTCCGCAACACGCGCCCGCGTTCCACAGCTGATCGAGCCCGCTCGGGTACGCGACCACGAACCCCTCCCGGTCGGCCAGGGCGTTCCAGCCGAGCCTGTCTCTGACCATCCCTGGCGAAACACCGGCGCCGTGCAGGACGACCACCAGCGGCGCACCGGCCTGGGCGGTGACCGGATGGTGCACCAGCGCCTCCCGGTCGCCTTCGGCGCTCGGCACGTTCACGGTCCGGTCGACCGCGGGGGGGAAAGCTGATCCTGCCGGCTGTGCGCAACCCGCCAGCAGGGTGAGCCCGACAAGGGCCGATCCGATCCAGCGGGTCATTCTCCGCACCGCTACCCCACCTCGTCCCGACAACACGGTCCTCCCTGCCGGGGAACGCTCGCTAGCGGCTGTGCCTGATGAGGGCGTCAACAACGTCTCTGGGGAGCGCACGCTGCTCGCAGCGGTGAAGGAACGCGGCGCCTTCGGCAGAGCCGATCGGCTTCGCCGGGTTGCCCGCGTAGATCGTCTCCGGCGTGAGCAGGTCCTTGGCCACGACCGAGCCGGCCCCCACGACGCACCGATCGCCGATCGTCATCCCGGGGATGATGATGACGCCGGACGCGATCATGCAGTGCTCCCCGATCCGGACCGGGTTGCCGGTCTGCCGGACCGTCTCCAGGTCGATGAAGCGAGTGATCACCATGCTCTTGAAGCCGCCGATGACGCTGAGCCGACCGATGGAGACCCCTCCGGAGCACTCGAAGAAGTGCCGCCCAGTGATGGCCGCCTTCTCACCGAGAACGAGCGCGCCGGCGAGGTCGGGGTCGCGTTGGTCCGCCCATTTGGCCGTCCCCGTGAACTCGTTGAGCTGGTGAATCTCGGCACCGACCCCGATGGAGACCCGGCGCATGTTCCGGAAGACGTTGCCGATTCCGATGAAGGCGCCCTCCTCGATGCTGAGCACGGTGATGCGCCAGAGGATGCAGGGCTTGACCGTCGCCGTCCGCGCGACTCTCCACCTGCGGGCGGAGACGTCAAGCAGCCGGTTCTTCAGTCTTGATGCTGGCAGCAGGCCCAGCAGCAGGCGCAGTACGTCCACAGGTCTCGTTCCTTTCGTGCGTCTGCGGGACCGGGTCAGGGGCAGTATGTCGGCGAAGGGGCGATCCAACAGTGCTGGCTGCGCCCCTGTCCACCCCCGATGCTCGCTGGTCACGCAGGCGTTGTTGATGTCGCAGCCCGGACCAGCCCCGTTACGTTCTTCGGTACATGATCAACTGATCATCCCGGCGCAGTACGGTTGTTCTCACGACGGGGATGCCTGTGCGGACGCAGGTGCCGGTAACGGAGCCGCGGAGCTCGCCGAGTCATGACGTGCTGCCGCGACGCGGGAAACCGGCGGGCGGCACGATGAAGAGGGGATCGATGGACGTCGGTCTGGTGCTGGGGGGACTTGCGGTCGGCGTCGTCGTCGGGTTGATCGGAATGGGCGGCGGCGCCCTGATGACCCCCATGCTCGTCTTCTGCTTCGGGGTCAACCCACTCGCGGCGGTGTCGAGCGACCTCGTCACCGCCGCGGCCATGAAGCCCTTCGGCGGTCCGGTTCACGCGATGCGGCGCACCGTGAGCTGGAGCCTCGTCGGCTGGCTGGCGCTCGGCTCGGTGCCAAGCGGGTTCGCCGGCGTTCTGGTACTCCGCGCGCTGGGTGGCACGAGCAATGTCGACGTCGTCGTCACGACAGCCCTCGGCGCCGCATTACTTGTCGCGTCGGCCGCGCTCGTCGTCAAGGCATATGTCTCCCTATCGCGAAGGAGCCCGCCCGATGAGCCGCTGGGCGCCTCCTCAGGAGCTCGCCTACCCGTCACGGTCCGCCCCGTGCCGACCGTCCTCGTCGGTGTCGTGGGTGGTCTCGTGGTAGGCATGACCTCGGTTGGCTCGGGTTCACTGATGATCATTGCTCTGATGCTGCTGTATCCCGTGTTGCGGCCCGGCCAACTGGTCGGCACCGACCTGGTGCAGGCGGTCCCGTTGGTCGCCGCCGCGGCGATGGGGCACCTGATCTATGGCGACGTCCAGCTCGCGGTCACCGGCACGCTGCTGCTCGGCAGCATTCCCGGCACGATCCTTGGAGCGATGGTGTCCTCGCGCGCACCGGCAGGGCTGGTCCGGCGCGCGCTGGCCGTTGTGCTGCTCGCCTCAGGACTCAAGCTGCTGAGCGTGCCCACGTCGGTCACGGCAGCGGTGCTCGTGGCGTGCCTGATCCTCGGCCCGCTGGCCTGGATGGGTGCCCGGAAGTGGAACGGCCTGGTGCCTTCGCCGTTCGCCGCGAAGCACACGACAAGGTGGGTCGAGCAAGCGCGCCGATCGGCTGCGGTATGACTGCGGAGGTGCCGGGCGTCCCGATCTGGTCACCAACGGTAGGTGAGCTCGACGACCTCGAGCTTCTGCTCCATGGCGGCTACGCACCGCTGCGCGGCTTCCTGGGTGCCGCTGACCAGGCCGCCGTTGTCCGGGACGGTCGGCTGAGCGACGCAACGTTGTGGCCGGTGCCGGTCGGCCTCGTGGTGTCGAGGGCGGTTGCCGAGTCCGCTGCCGTGGCCGGCGCACTCGAACTCCTCGACGAGGAAGGCACGCCGGTCGCCGAGGTTGCCGTCAGCGAGGTGTGGGCGACGGCTTCGGGTTGGGGGGTCGCAGGTCCGGTGCGGGTGCTGCGAGCGATGGAGCGCGGATACCACCTGACCGCACGGTGGATGAGGCGTCAGACCGATCCGGTGCCGGGCAGGGCGGTGCTGGGGGTTCCTGTGCGGTCTCCCCTCCATGCCTGCGATCTTGCCGCGCTCCGGGCCTGCACGGAGACCCTCTGTGCCCACATCGTCCTGATGCCGCTCGTCGGTCAGGGGAGCCCGCGCGAGGTGGACGCGCCCGGCTTGGTGCGCGCGTGCCGGGCTGCGGCCGGGCTGTTGCGGGCCCAGGGGTGCGAGGTCGACATCGTCCCGATCCCGGTGCCACGGCACTGCGGCAGTACCGACGATCGCGAGGCGCTGCTGGCAGCGCTGGTGGCCGGGGCGTACGGGGCTTCGCACGTCCCGGGGCCGCTGCCCCCGTACGAGGGATTACCCACGGTGGTCGAACTACCCGCAGTGGCACAGGGCCTGTGCACCGGCTCGTGGGAGCACGTCGACGCGGTCCCGAATCGGACCTCTCACTGTGGCGTCTCGGTGCTGTTCACGGGTCTGTCCGGCTCCGGCAAGTCGACTCTGGCCAAGGCCGTGCACACTGCGCTGCTCCATCGGACCGACCGCACCGTCACGCTGCTCGATGGCGACGTCGTCCGCCGGATGCTGTCCGCGGAGCTCACGTTCACCCGGGAGCACCGCGACCTCAATGTGCGCCGTACCGGCTTCGTCGCCGCAGAGATCACCCGCCATGGCGGTGTCGTGCTGTGCGCCCAGATCGCTCCGTACGCGGATGTGCGTGCGGAGGTCCGCGCCATGGTGGAGGAGCACGGACGGTTTGTGCTCGTCCATCTCAGCACCCCACTCGCGGAGTGCGAGTCGCGCGACCGCAAGGGCCTCTACGCGAAGGCCCGCCGCGGCGAGATCCCCCGGTTCACCGGGATCTCAGATCCATATGAGGAGCCCGTCGACGCCGACCTCGTCCTCGACACCTCGCAGGTCGAGCTCGACGACGCCGTCGAGCTGGTGCTGGCGGTGATGTCGCTCGAAAAACGTCGTTCACGGTCGTGGGGTGACCGGCGGTCGGCCGCAACGATGGCCCGAGGGTGCGAGCACGTCGACGATCACCTGCACGGCAGTGCCGATGAGTAGCGCCGCGTCCCGGTGGGCCCGCGGCGGATGTCCCATGGGGTCGGGGATGTCGTCGTCATTCCGGCCGGGACGATGCGACATGGCCCGGTTCCGGCGGGTGAGGTCGACGAGCATGCCCGCTCGGACCACCGGTTCGATCGGCAACGCCGAGAGATCGACGGTGCCGGCGAGTCGAGCGAACTCACGAATGCTGAACGTCGTGGCCAGGGCCCCGGGTGTCTGCGTGATGATCACGGACCGGTGCCGCGGCGTCGCCCCGAGCACCAGATCGGCCTTTTCGACCATCGTGGGGTGGAGTTGACGGGCGACGAATCGATCGGCAGCCGCTCCGTCCAATCTCCACGGCCTGAGCTGCTCACGACTGTCAGGATGCATCTTCGAACCTATGACTGCCTGAATCCCGGCGCTCGATACATCGAACGGTGCCGCTCCTTGTCCGCCGATTCTGCCGATGAGCAGGTGCCGCGTCAGGATCTCGGCGAACGGGGAGCGGCAGATGTTGCCGGTGCAGACGAAGAGCACACGAAAGCTACGTGGGTCGGTCACCTGGTGCTGCCCCATGTCGGACATCATCACAGTGCGGTCCCTGGTAGCACACCGGTGATGGGCCAGCGGCAGCTCTGGGAGCCCGCCCGTGAAGCAGCGTTAAGCTGGTGCTGGAGTGGAAAGGTGCAACACGGTGACAGCGACGACGCAGGACGTCTGGTACCGCATGACACCGCTCGAGCTGGCAAGCGGCACGGTGCGGGGCATTGACGCGACAGTAGCGCCGTTGCCGACCGCGCCGGCGGGCCTCACGACGCGTGCAGCGTTGGAGGACGTCATGCTGCGCGTGTTGCAACGCCCGCCGTGCATCGTCAGCTTCTCGGGAGGACGGGACTCATCTGCCGTCCTCGCCCTCGCAACACATGTCGCCCGTCGAGAAGGGCTGCCGCTACCCGTTCCGGTCTCAGTGCGCTTCCGGTCCTGTGCGAGTGCTGATGAGGACTCGTGGCAGGAGCTCGTCATCGGGCACCTCGGCATCGCAGACTGGATCCATCTGGTGTTCGACGACGAGCTGGACAACATCGGCCCGTACTCGCGCGCGGTGATGGAGCGCCATGGCCTGCTGTGGCCGTCGAACGCGCATTTCCATCTGCCCATCGTGGAGCAGGCTCCAGGAGGGACGCTGCTCACCGGGTTCGGCGGCGACGAGATGCTCGAAACGCCCATGTTGTGGCGACGCGTCAACCAGGTTCTCGCTAGGCAAATTCCATTGGCATGCCGAGACCTTCCACGGCTCGCCGTGGCTTATGGTCCGGCGCCGATGCGCCGTGCCGCCCTGCGCCGGCGGCTGGGCGATGTGGCGCCTCTTCCATGGTTGCGCCCAGGGGCAAGACGCCAGTTGGCTACGGCAATCATTCGTGACATCGCCGCGGAACCGGTGCGCTGGGACGCCTCGACGGACATCGGCTGGTGGCGCCGCCGCTACCGTCGAGTCGTCGAGACAAGCCTCCAATGCGTAGCCGACGTGCACGGAGTCGCGGTGAGCCATCCCCTCGCGGACGAGATGGTGCTTGCGGCAATGGCTCGTGAGGGTGGCCGGACGGGCTTCACGGACCGTTCCGCGGCCATGGAGCATGTCGTCGGCGACCTCCTCCCCGAGCGGCTCACTGCACGTCCGTCGAAAGCTGTCCTGACCGGTGTCTTCTGGAACCGCTACTCGACGGAGTTCGCCGGGCGCTGGGACGGCGCGGGAGTCGACCCGGATATCGTCGACGTCGACTTCCTGCGCCAGATGTGGACCGCCGCGGATCGCCCGCCGGACGGCCGGACGTCCTCACTTCTGCGATCCGCCTGGTTGGCCAGTCGATCAGGGCCGGACGCCGCAACGGCCTCCTGATCAGCTGTCGAGTCGGTCCAGCAGGATCGTGGCGGCCTCGTCCATCGCCTGCCACCGGCGCGGTCGCCGAAAGATCAGGAATGGAAGCGACGCCAGCCGGAGCAGCTGCTCGGGATGGTGCGGAATCTTGGTGAGAGCCAGATTGGCGTAGAGAATCGGGAGTCGGCGTACCAGAAGGACCGGTTCGAGCTCCACGCGATCGCCCCAGGCCGGCAGGATCCATCCCTGAAGCGGTACGGCCGCTGGGACGGCCGGGACGTGAACTCGCCAGCGTCGACGTCCGTTGATGTCGTAGCACTCACCGTGCCCGAGCCAGTCCGCAGCGCCCGCCCGGAGATCGACGCATCTCGGGCCGGCGAGGGCGCTCCCGTCCTCGACGATCAGGACGTCATCGGTGACGATACCGAGACCCTTGGTAGCGAGGTGGCCCAGCGTCGAGCTCTTGCCCGCCTCTTTGGCCCCCATCACCGCCCACGCGCCGCCGCCGGTGAGGAACGCGCCGGCGTGAATCGCTTGCCGGCCCAGCCAACGGTTCGCTATCGCCGCGAGCAGGCCCAGGTTGGGATGGATCATCTCGGCGTCGCCGAACCCACCAGGGCTGGTGAAACGGGCGGTGAGCGGCTTCCTGTCGATACGCGCGCAACCCGGTTGATCGGTCTGATCGAGAACTCGGAACTCGGCTCGGTGATCCCCCAAGCTGCCTTGCTCAATCGCGATGGCTCGACCAAGGACATGTTCGATCGTCAGGTGCGGCCACGTGTCCGGCACCTCGATCAGGAACCGCGACGCGGCCACCAGGCCGGTCAGGCGCAGCCCGTAGGCGCCATGACGCGGTGGACCGCTGTCACCGGCACCAGCCGAAGTCCCCACGTCGCCCCCTTAGGTCGTTCTCCTCCGCTGACCGCCACCCGCTGTCGGGCTAGCGTAACGGTATCCCGAAATCGGAAGGATGATTCCGCATGACCGAACAGACCGCCTACGAGGCACCCGTTCTCGTCGAGATCGGCACGCTGCACGAGCTCACCCTACAGTTGATCAACAAACAAGGCCCCGAGATCGATGGAATCACCGGCAACACCGGCATCACCGGTCAGATCAGTCTGTTCCCCTGAGGTGATTCGGTAGGGGCCCCAGTTGTGCTGGGCCTTTATCGGTCCCTACCGGGCGGCGCGTCATTCCTGCGTCTTCACCAGGGTGACCCGCAAAGTCGTTCTTGCTGGTCATGAGCTGTTTTCGGTTGTGAGGCGCAGCCCGAGGATGGTCAGCAGTAGGTGTGGGTCGGTTTTGATCTTCCGGATGGTTGCGGCGATCTTGGTG
>JBOHEP010000002.1:0-2312 GCA_050701075.1 Pseudonocardia sp.
GATCAACACCAGAGCGAAGATCGAGGCACTCCGCAACACCGAGCCGCCCGGTGCTTCGGCGGGACCCCGCCCTCGCCCCGTCTGGCGGTCCGACGAGTCGCTGCTCAACTGGCTCGCGTCGCTCTGATTCGTTATGTGGCCGACAACGAGCCGGCCGGACCGTCAACCACGGCCGCGACCGGCAAGCTCGGCCCTCGGCCACATAACGGAGTCGGCCACAGAACACCGAAAAATGTTCCGCGGAACATTTTCGGTGAGCACGTACGTCGGGGCGCCACCCAGACGGCGCAGCGTCACATCCAGCGCGGCGAACACACTCGGCGCGGTCTTGTCCAACAACGCGAGCACCACCCGGAACCGGGACCACGCCAACCACGCGCAGAACAGCGTCGTCCTGGCCCCGTCGATGACCGGACCATCGCCGAAGTCATACTGCAACCACATCCCCGGCTCGGTCACCCACGGCCGATGCACCCGCACCCGCCCCGCCCGGTACGCCTTCCGAACCCGCGACACCGCACGCCGGGTGGTCCGCTCCGACCCCAGATAGCCCAGCGCGAGCAGCTTGTCGTGGGCCTTGTCCGCGCCGATCTTGCCCTTCGAGTGCTCCATCCACTCCTCGACCTTGACCAAGAACTCGTCGATCAACTGCGGACGCCCCACCGGGACATCCACCAGCCCGCCGGCCTCCCGCACAGCGAGGTAGCGGGCGACGGTGTGATGCGAGCACCCCGCCAGCTCCCCGGCATCACGCAACGACCCGGTCAGGTCGAACGCTTCCAACATTTCCATGATCTCCCCTGCACACCTCACGGTGTCCCTTCTCGGGTGGACGGCGCTTCAGCACCGCCAGCGCACCCGAGAAGGGACCCCAACCGCGGGACGCGGCCAGGCAACGGACTTCGTGTTGGGCAGATCCCATGACCGCCAGCAGGCAGTTCTCATGTCCGCCAGCGGGCAGCTACGTGGCCGTCTCCGGGCAGTTTGTCGTGGCCGTCGTCACAGACCCCCCGCGACGACATTTGCCCCCTGGGGCAGCATGCGCGAGCGTGGGAAAGGAGCCTGGGATGGCAGACTCCGACGCCTCGCCGGCTTCGACCGCTGAGGACGGTGCTCGGGTCGATCCGGTCCTGGCCGAGCTGTCGCAGGAGATCCGACGTCGCCGCGGTGCCGCTGGGCTGAGCCATAGCCAGCTGGCCGAACGCACCGGCTACGCCCGGCAGTACGTCTCGCTGTCCGAGCGTCCCAGGAAATGCGGTGTTCCGTCCCGGCATCTGGTTGCGGCGATCGACGGCGCTCTCGATGCGGGCGGGGCGCTGATCACGTTGCGTGACCGGGCGGCCCGGGCTCGGGAGGAGCGGCGGGCAACTGCCAGCCAGGCCGTCACCCGCGCCGACGACGACCTCGCGGACGTGACCACGACGACGAGGCGGCCGACGGCACCCACGTCGGTCGATCCCTATCCTGGACCGGACTGCTCAAGCGCGCTGGACGCCACGGTTCTGACACTTGCGCAGTTGTCAGGATGGGATATGGACAGGCGACAGTTTCTTACTGGTGCCACGTTCGCGGCGGCGTCGTTCGCCGAACCGGCACTGTTCGCGCTCACCACCGCGCCTGCTGCGGCGGTGACGAGAGCCGCTGGTCGGCGGATGGGCATGGAAGATGTTCAGGTCTTGCGTGAGAGTTCGTCGCATCTTCGCAAATTGGATCACAAGTACGGTTCCAGCCGAATTCGCGAGCAGGCGATACACCTTCTCAACATCGGGACCAGCACGATTTCCGCCGGAACGTACACCGACGACGTCGGCCGAGCGCTCGTCAGCGCCGTTGCCCATACTGCCTGGCTCGCCGGGTCGGCGTCTGCGGACGTTGGGCTCTACCCGCTTGCGCAGCGGTACTACGTTCACGCGCTGAATCTCGCAGTCAATGCTGGCGACAGTCTCTACGCGGCCAACCTGCTGTCCCACATGAGTCGCCTCACGGTGCAGATGGGCAACTCGTCGCCCGACGAGAACACCCGCCACAAGCACGCGCTGCAAGCGGTATCGCTGGCCCGGGCGGGCAGGATGGTCGCCGAGCGCAGGGCGACGCCCGTGCTGTCGGCCCTCCTCGACGCGGTCGAAGCGCGCGGCCACGCCCTCCTCGGTCGGTTCGTCGAGGCGCGTACTGCCGCGCTGAACGCAGGTAAGCATTCGGTGATCCCGTAGCCGGGTGGGCGCTCGGCTTGCCCGCGACACGCCGCGAGGGCGTGGGTGTTGGACGTGGCCCGCTGGTGGTGATCTTGTGTGCGGGTCATGGGCGGTGATCTC
>JBOHEP010000003.1:0-5312 GCA_050701075.1 Pseudonocardia sp.
GCGCGGTGGTGGGCGCCGTCGTCGCCGGGCTCATCTTCGGGCTGCTCGGGCTGCGCCAACGCGAGCGCGACTCCGTGATCGGGGTGGTGCTCGCGTTCGGGCTCGGTCTCGGGGTGTTGTTGCTGGCCCTCTACAGCGGCCGGGCATCGAACAAGTTCGGGCTGCTCACCGGCTCGATCGTGTCGGTGGACTCCACCAACCTGGTGGTGCTCGGCGTCGTCGCGGCGCTGGTGATCGGGGTCCTTGTGATCCTCTACCGGCCACTGCTGTTCGCGAGCACCGATCCGGACGTGGCGCTGGCCCGCGGCGTCCCGGTTCGGTTCCTGTCGCTGGTGTTCGCGGTGATGATCGGGCTCACCACCGCACTCGCGGTGCCGATCGTCGGGGCGATCCTCGTGCTGTCGGTGATGATCGCGCCGGGCGCGGCGGCCGCCCGGGTCACGGCGAACCCGCTGACGGCCACCGTTCTCGCGGTGCTGTTCGCCGAGATCGCGCTGCTGGGTGGCACGGTGCTGTCGCTGGCCCCGGGCCTACCGGTCTCCGGCTACGTCGCCACGATCGCTTTGCTCCTGTACGTGGGCTGCCGCCTGACCGCTCGCGTGCGCAGGCGCACCCCGGCCGCCGCACGCGCCTGACGATGCGAGCGAACGGCACTTTCCTGCGTTAGGTGTGCACCAAAGTGCCGTTCGTTGCGCAGGGCGGGGGCGCGGGAGCCGGGCGGGGGCGGGGGCGCGCGGAGCACCTGGGGCGGGGGCGGGTCAGCGCAGCCGCCGACGGCGGGCTACCTCGGCGAGGACCACCCCCGCGGCCACCGAGGCGTTCAACGACTCCACCGGCCCGGCCATCGGGATGGACACCGTCACGTCGCAGGTCTGTTTGACAAGACGGGACAAGCCCTTGCCCTCCGAGCCGATGACCAGCACCAACGGCTCCGCGGCGAGCTCGAAGTCGTCGAGTGACACCGAGCCCTCCGCGTCGAGCCCGGCGATCATGTAGCCGGCGGTGGCGTACTCGCGCAGGGTGCGGGTGAGGTTCGTCGCACGCGCCACCGGCACCCGTGCCGCCGTGCCGGCCGAGGTCCGCCAGGCCACCGCCGTCATCCCGGCGGCGCGCCGCTGCGGGACGACGACGCCGTGCGCTCCGAACGCCCCGACCGAACGGACGACCGCGCCCAGGTTGCGCGGGTCGGTGACCCCGTCGAGCGCCACGATGAGGCCGGGCTCGCCGCTGTGTGCGGCCACCTCCAGCAGCTCGTCGGGGTGCGCGTAGGCGTAGGGCGGTACGACCAGGGCGAGACCCTGGTGCAACGCACCGCCGGCCATGCGGTCCAGGTCGCCGCGGGCGAGCTCGAGGATCGAGATGCCGGCGTCGGCGGCCAGGTGCACGGCCTCGGTCACCCGCTCGTCGGACGTGGCGCCGATCGCCACATGCAGGGCCGTGGCGGGCACCCTCGCACGTAGGCACTCCACCACGGGATTGCGGCCGAGCACGGTCTCCGGGGTCTCGCCGTCGCCCGGGCGCCGGCGGTTGCCGGCGATCTTGGAACGGTTGTCGCCGCCGGGCTTGGCCCCGTTGCGCCCGGCCTTCGCAGCCCGTGCGGCCTTCCGTGCCGCCGGATGCCCGGGCCGCTGCTCGGCCGCCGGCGTCGGGCCCTTGCCCTGGAGCGCGCGACGGCGCTGGCCCCCGGAGCCGACGACCATGCCCTTCTTGGTGCCGTCCTTGCGCATCGCACCGCGACGCTGGGAGTTGCCGGCCATCAGGAACCTTTCAGAGACCAGGTGGGGCCTTCGGGAGAGTCCTCGACCCGGACCCCGGCGGCGGTGAGCCGATCGCGCACCCGATCAGCGGTGGCGAAGTCGCGCCCGGCGCGGGCCTCCTGGCGTTGCACCAGAAGGTCCTCGACGAGCGCGGCGAGCGCCGTGGCGGCTGAGTCGTAGCCGGCCCGGTCATCGGTGGCCCAGCGCGGGTCCAGCGGATCGAGTCCGAGCACCGCCGTCATGGCACGCACCGACGACGCGGCACCGGCCGCTGCCGTTCGGTCGCCGGCGTCGAGTGCGGTGTTGCCCTCCCGGACGGCAGTGTGAATCGCGGCCAGCGCACCCGGCGTGCCCAGATCGTCGTTCAACGCGGCAGCGAACTCCGCGCAGAGCATGCCCGGCTCGGGGATGCCGATCCGCTCACGTACCCGGTGCACGAACGACTCGACCCGCCGGTACGCGGCCACCGACTCCTGCAGCGCCGAATCCGAAAACTCGATCATCGACCGGTAGTGCGGGCCCACGAGGTAGTAGCGCAGCTCAGGACCGCGCATCCGGCCGAGCAACGCGTCGATGGTCAGCGTGTTGCCCAGCGACTTCGACATCTTCTCCCCGCCCATGGTGACCCAGGCGTTGTGCATCCAGTACCGGGCGAACCGGTCGCCGGCCGCGTGGGACTGGGCCTGCTCGTTCTCATGGTGCGGAAAGATCAGGTCGATGCCGCCGCCGTGGATGTCGAACTCACGGCCGAGGTAGGCCGACGCCATGGCGGAGCATTCAAGGTGCCAGCCCGGACGCCCGCATCCCCACGGCGTGGACCACGACGGCTCGCCGGGCTTGGCCGCCTTCCACAGCGTGAAGTCGCGCGGGTCGCGCTTGCGGTGGACGTCGAACTCGCCCTGGACCACCTCGTCGATCTTCTGTCCGGACAGCTCGCCGTAGGACGGATGGGACCGCACGTCGAAGTAGACGTCGCCGCCGGCGGCGTAGGCGTGACCCGCGTCGATCAGCCGCTGAATCAGCTCGGTCATCTGCGGGACGTGGCCGGTGGCCCGCGGCGAGATCGACGGTGGCAGGCAGCCCAGCGCGTCGTAGGCGGCGGTGAACGCCCGCTCGTGGGTGGCCGCCCACTCCCACCACGGTCGACCCGCCTCGGCGGCCTTGACCAGGATCTTGTCCTCGATGTCGGTGACGTTGCGCACGAGCGTGACGTCGTAGCCCTGGTGGGTGAACCAGCGGCGCAGTACATCGTAGTTGAGCCCGGAGCGGACGTGGCCGATGTGCGGCAGGCCCTGCACGGTGGCGCCACAGACATACATCGACACAGCCCCGGTCCGGAGCGGGACGAACTCCCGCTGGCTCCTGGTCGCGGTGTCGTACAGGCGCATGCTCACCCCACCAGGGTACGGATCCGCCGCCAACGGGTATGACCGCCCGCACAGTTCCGTTTCGATCCACTCCGCTTTGTCCAAGACAACGGTCGCCGAACTCCGCGAGGTTGCAGCCATGACGGAAATTCTCAGCATGTACCCGCGCCTGGTCATCGATGGCGCTGACGTCGCACTCGCGTTCTACGCCAGCGCGTTCGACGCCGAGACCCTCGAGCGCTACACCGACCCCGACGGCCGGGTCGTGCACGCGATGGTCGCCGCCGGACCGGTCCGGTTCGCGGTGAAGGACGCCGACGGCTACGATCTTGCGCCGGTTACCGGCGGCGTTCCGGTGATCATGGCCCTGTACGTGGCTGACGCCGATGAGACGGCTCGGCGGATGGTCGCGGCCGGCGCAAAAGTGATCTTCGAGGTCGACGACCAGCCCTACGGCGAACGCGGGGGCCGCCTGGCCGACCCGTTCGGACATCTGTGGATGATCGCCCAGCACACCGAGCACCTCGACGCCGCCGAGATCCAGTCCCGCACGACCGCCATGTACCAGAAGTAGATCGACGTCGACTCGGCGCACCCGCCGCCGCCGGCACTCTGACCGCACCGCCGTTGCGTGGCCCGCACCGCCGTTGCGTGGCCCGCCGCCGCCGCTGCGTGGCCCGCACCGCCGTTGGGTGGCCCGCCGCCGCCGCTGGGGTGGCCCGCCGCCGCCGGCACTCTGACCGCACCGCCGTTGGGTGGTCCGCACCGCCGTCCCGACGCCTGTGCGGACCACACGACGCCTGTGCCGTCCGGCCAAACGTCGACAGTCAGTCGGCCCGCACGATCAGGACCGTGGCGATCGCGGCCAGTCCCTCACCGCGGCCGGTGAGGCCCAGGCCGTCGGTGGTGGTGCCGGAGACCGCGACCGGCCCGCCCACCGCGTCGGAGAGCACCTGCTGGGCCTCGGAGCGCCGAGCGCCGATCCGGGGGGAGTCGCCGATCACCTGCACCGCCGCGTTGCCGACCACCCAGCCCTCGGCAGCCAGCAACCGGCGCACCTCGGCGAGCAGCGCCACTCCGCTCGCGCCTGCCCACTCCGGCCGGCGGGTGCCGAACACCGACCCCAGATCACCGAGGCCCGCCGCGGAGAGCAGCGCATCGCACAGGGCGTGCGCGGCCACGTCACCGTCGGAATGCCCGGCGCAGCCGTCCGCACCCGCCCACAACAACCCCGCCACCCAGCACTCCCGCCCCGCCTGGACCGGATGCACATCAGTACCGACGCCGATTCTCACAGCGCCCGCGCAATCACAACGTCCGCGCAATCACAACGTCCGCACGATCACAACGTCCGCACGATCACAGCGCCCGCGCCATGAACATCTCGGCCAGCTCGACTTCCCAGGGCGTGCGCACCGGAAACGCCATCGGGTCGCCGGGCACGGGGTGCACCGGATCGTCGGCCAGCGCGCAAGCACGAACGAGGTCGAGCGCGGTCGCGTTACCGCCGCCGCCCATCAACTCGCCGCCTCGCATCAGATCGGCTCGAAAGGCCACCGGGGACTGGACGACGCGCAGCGCCGACCGATCCGACGCGGCGCGCACCCGACCGGAGGCGTCGACGCGCTTGACCGTGTCGGCCAGCGGAAGCACGGGCACCGCGGCGCGGTGACCTGCACGGACCGCATCGAGCACGGCGACGGCCAACGCCGAGGGCGCGAGTGCGCGGGTGGCCTCGTGCATCAGGACGATCCCGGTCGAGGGCGCCAGATCTCCCGCGCCGGTGCGCACCGTGACCGGCAACCCGGCACAGGTGCGCACAGCCCGCTCGCGGTGCTCGTCAGGAATGAGCACCATCACGTGGCGCACGACGTCGACCGCCAACAGCAGGCGAACCGACCGGCAGACGATCGGCACCCCCGCAAGCAACACGAAGTCCTGCTCTTGGGCTGCAACCACCGCAAGGACATCCATCCGGACGGTCCCGGCTGCGGTGACCGCGTTCAGGACGCGGTGGCGAGCACCTCGTCGAGCAGGATCTCGGCTCGCTCCTCATCGGTGCCCTCAGCGAGCGCGAGCTCACTGACGAGGATCTGCCGGGCCTTGGCCAGCATGCGCTTCTCGCCCGCGGACAGACCGCGGTCCTTCTCCCGGCGCCAGAGGTCACGCACCACCTCGGCCACCTTGT
>JBOHEP010000004.1:0-3442 GCA_050701075.1 Pseudonocardia sp.
GTCGATCAGCTCGGTGACCATCGGCGCAGGCAGGTCGGTGAACGACGCGCCGACGTCGAGGTCGACCGCGTGGATCCACATCTCCCGCGCCCGGAGCCACGTGATGTCGGTGGCCGGGATCTCCTTATCCTGCACGTCACGTATCGTCGCTGACCAGGCCTTCTCGGGCATCGCGCGTACCTGCTGGGCGAGCCGGTCGGAGGTGGCGATCACGTCTTCACAGATCGCCGCCGGCGACCGCCCCGCCCCGGCCTCGATGTCGGCATTGCGCGCCTCGACGCTCACATAGGCCGGAGTGGGGACGCCGGTGCGGGCCCAGACGAGCAGGTTGATCATGCCCTCGGCATTGCGAGCGATGTGGGTGAGCACGTGGGCGCGGCTCCAACCGGGCAGCCCGGACGGCGCCCTGAAGGCGTCGTCGCCCATCCGGGTCATCAGCCCGCGCAGGTGTGCGGCCCCGTCTTCGGCCCAGGCCAGCGTGTGGGCCGGCGTGCGGGTCATCGGGTCGCCCCGGCCAGCACCTCGGCACGGCAGGTGTTGCGGCACTCGCCGATCCCGGCGATCGCCGTGACCAACGTGGCACCGTCGGTGAGGAAACGCTGCGGACGGCGCGCGCTGCCCACCCCGCCCGGCGTTCCGGTGGCGATCACGTCCCCCGGATTGAGGGTGAGGATCGTGGACAGGTAGATCACCAGGTCCACCGGCCCGAACACGAGCTCGGCGGTGCTGGAACGCTGCATCGTCTCGCCGTCGAGGGTGCTGCTGATCTCCCAGCCGCCGCCGGGCAACTCGTCGGGGGTGACCAGCCACGGGCCCAGCGGTGTCGACCGCTCGAACGTCTTGCCCTGCAGGTACTGGCCGGTGCGGTTCTGCCAGTCCCGGACGCTGACGTCGTTGAGTACGGTGTACCCGGCGATCGCGGCAGCGGCCCCTGCGGGATCTGCATGCCGGATCGGGCGGCCGATCACCACGGCCAGCTCAGCTTCGTAATCGACCTGCTCCGAGACCGCGGGCAGCATGATGTCATCGCGGGCGCCGACGAGCGCGGGGGCGAACTTGGCGAACACCGTCGGGTACGCCGACAGGATCTTCCCCGACTCGGCGATGTGATCACGATAGTTCAACCCGACACAGATGATCTTCTCCGGAGCGGGGACCAGTGGGGCGTAGTCCAAGCCGTCGACCGGGTGCACCGGCCCGGCCGCGGCGGCGGCCTGCTCGGCCCAACCGGGCCGCTCCAGCAGCGCCCGCACGTCCGCGTCGCCTGTCTCGACCGCCGCGGCGGCATCCACCCTCACCGCCCGCGTCCCGGTCGCGGTGCGGATCGTCGCCAGCCTCATCGTTTCTCCTCCGTGCTCACGCCGGGCAGTCTGCGCCGCCGAATCGCCGGGCGCAGTGCAGGGTCCCGCTCCCGACGGCACCCGTCCCGGGATCGGAATGGGACGAACGGCAGGAAGTTGCTGTAGATCGAGCCGCACACCTTCCGGCACGGCGAGTTGTCCGTTCCGGCACGGCGAGTTGTTTGATCCGGCACGGCGAGTTGTTTGATCGGGCACGGCGAGCTGTTTGATCGGGCACGGCGAGCTGTTGATCGGGCACGGTGAGATCACGGATGCAGCACGACGCAGCCATGCATCCTGACGATGGTCGCCCGATCCGGGAGTGGCGCCCACGGCGGGTGTGATCGGCAGCGGTCCGGGCACCTGTCGGAAGGCATTCGGTCATCTGGACCAGTTCCGGTTCCAGGTCACGACGGGCGCCCGAGCAGTGGATGTGGCGTACTGCCTCGGTCCAGTCGCTGTGCCGAATCGAGGAACTCGCCGTGCCCGATCGGCGAACTCGCTGTGTCGGAATGAGGAACTCGCCGTGTCGGATCGGCGAACTCGCGGGTGGGGTCAGCGGAGGCGACCTCCGTCGACTCGCTGCCCGGGTGCCGCCCGTGCCCGGGACACCCTGGACACCCGGGGCACCGGCGCCCGGCGGCCCTCGTACCGGCTCACGGCGATGATGTCGTCATCCAGCAGGCAGACGAACGCCACCCGCGCACGGTGGTGAACCGCTGGAGATCGCGCGGGGGATGTGCGGGTACGAGCCGAAGAAGCGCAGGTAGCGCGTGCGCTCGGAGAGCCGCTCAGGGAACTGGACGAGGGCCGCGGCGTCACCGGGCAGGATCGGGCGCAGATGCACGATGCCCCCCGTCGGAGGCGGCCACGTCGGCCTCCCGCTGCTGCTGCGGGTAGCTCCGATCATCCGCCCGGGGCGGTCCATGTCCGGGGCGGGGCTTCCGGTGGCGGTACCGGTCAGGGCCGTTGTGCGCTCCACAGGTACTCCGCTCAGTCCCGCGGATCGTCGGGATCGAGGCCATGCAGCGGGAAGACGGCGCGGCGCGACTCGAGCACGGCGGCGTCCACCCGGTCGGAACCCTCCGTGCATGGCTGGTGGCCGCCGTCACGGCCGTCGGTCATGGACGTGGGCAACTGCTGGCCGGTGAGCCCGGCGGTGTGCGCGATCCAACTCGCGGGTAACGGGCGGCTCGGCTCCATGTCCCGGTCGAGGAGTGTGGCGAGCAGATGGGTCCAGGATCTCGGCACGACCCGGAACAGGCCGTACCCGCCGCCGCCCATTGCGAGCCACTTGCCGCCGGCGGTGTGCTCGGCGAGCTCACGCAAGGCCTGGTAGATGGCGCGGTGACCGTCGACGGAGAGCCCGAGGTTGGCCAGCGGATCCTCGTAGTGGGTGTCGACGCCGCACTGGGTGACGAGGATCTGCGGCCGGAACGTCGCCAGCAGCGTTGGCACCACCCCATGGAACGCGCGCAGCCAACCGGAATCATCGGTACCCGGTGGCAGCGCGACGTTGACGGCATAGCCCACACCCGATCCCTCGCCGTGCTCCCCCGGCCACCCGGTGCCCGGCCAGAGCGTCATGGGGTGCTGGTGGATCGAGATCGTGAGTACCCGCGGGTCGTCGTAGAATGCAGCCTGCACGCCGTCGCCGTGGTGGACGTCGACGTCGATGTAGGCGATGCGATCGAAGCCGTGGTCGAGCAGCCAGGAGACGGCGACCGCGCAGTCGTTGTAGACGCAGAACCCGGCGGCCCGGTCGGCCATGGCGTGGTGCAGCCCGCCGGCGATGTTGACCGCCCGGTCGGCACGACCCTCGGCGATCTCGCGGGCCGCCAGGAGCGATCCCCCGCACACGAGCGCGCCGGCCTCGTGCATCCCGCGGAAGATCGGGTTGTCCTCGGTGCCCAGCCCGTGGCCCACCCCGAACGGAGCCCCCGGCGCGGACTTCACCGCTCTGAGATACGGCGGCACATGCACCCGTTGCACCTCTTCGTCTGGCGCCTGCACCGGTATCAGCAGGTCAACGCCCTCGAGCACCCCGAGATCGGCGGCCAACCGCATCGTGAGGTCGAGTCGGACCGGGTTGAGGGGGTGAC
>JBOHEP010000005.1:0-1115 GCA_050701075.1 Pseudonocardia sp.
CCGGTGCAAGAAGGATGCGTGTCGCCCTGACGACCGAGACGTTCTGCCGGTCGCCATCCGTCTCCTGACGTCCGACCCGGACAAGCACGTGCGCGCGATGGCGGCCGAGCTGGTCGGCAAGGCCGTACACACCGCACCCGAAGCCGCCGAGGCGCTGATGACGGTGCGTGACCAGGATCCGGAGCCGGGCGTCCGCAAGAAAGCCGGCTGGTTCGCACCCGGCGGCACCATCTACGCGCGGACCGCGCCATAACGACTGCGTCGACTGGGCTGATGGAAACCTGCCGAGGTGGCCGACGACGACTCGACATCCTCGGATTATGACCGAGAACACATCACTCGGCTCGAACGGACCCGTCCGGCTCGACTTCTCGTGGGGCCGCGCGTGACCCCGTCAGGCAGTGCCACACGCGGCAGATAGCAGGATGTCGCCACCAGGTAGTCGCGCCTGATCACGTTCAGTAAACATCATCACTCGAATATCACACAATATCACCCTCACGGGTGGACCGGCTGTGTGCTTAATATCACCAGTCAGTCATGGCGTCACTCGTTCGAGTCGACATCGCCGCAGCTCACGTGCGTCGAGCGGCGTCTGATCAGTTTTCCTGATCGGGTCGATAGCGAGGTGCCGCTTGTCCTGCCCGCCACCGTCCGCCGTACTTGCGGTGATCTGTCCGATCGGTTGCCCGGCGATGTGCATCCGGTTGAGACCCCGGGTGTATCAGCGTTACCCGGTGATGCTCTTAGTCCACGAGACACGTCGCAATGACACATCACGGGGGATCCATGTACGCGCAACTGACCGATCGCGGCACCGCGTTCGGCACACCGGAATCTGGCCTGCTCGAGACGGGCTTCCCGCCCTACCACTGGAGTGTTCGGGCATCCCAGGCCGTCGCTTACGACGTACGTATGGTGAATGGCTTGCTTGATCCGGAGAACCGGACGCTGATCGAGGCGGGCACCACCAACCGGACGGAACGTCCTCGCCGGTTCATTGTGGTCGACGCCACCATCCACCAACTTTACGGACTGGCCTTACGCCGGTACCTCGACGCCCATAACTGCCACTACGACCTCTGTGTCCTGCGGGTCTCGGAGGAGACCAAGAC
>JBOHEP010000006.1:0-10001 GCA_050701075.1 Pseudonocardia sp.
GGTCACCCACTGTTGGAGCAGTCCCGCCCCAACTGCGCCCGCAGCGCCGCGACCAGGCCCTCCAGCTCGGCGACCCGGATCGAGAACACCGCGTTCCGCGCGGCCAGGACAGCGATCTCGGCGACCAAAGCGGCGATCTCGGCGTCCTCGACGGCCAGCGACGAGGAGACATCCCCACCCGCCGCTCCCGGACCGCCCTCCATGACCGCGACCCTAGAGGATCACCCGCGCTACCCCGTGACGACACGCCCAACCACCTGGGCTGAACAGCTACGAAGCTCGCGGAGCGGTGCGGCCTGCATTGGAGTTTCGTGGGTCAAGTCGAGCGCGGCCGACGCAATGTGTCGCTGCATAACATTCTCAAGTTGGCCGCGGCGTTGCATGTTGACCCCGGCACCCTGGTTCAGGGTACAGCCACCACCGGTCGACGAGGTCGATGACCAGTGAGGCTCCGCCTCGGACCGCCGAGGTGGTGGTTGAGCTGGGCATTTCGTTGATCGACTTGATTTTGCCCAAGCTCACGCAGGGACTCGCGGTCAGATCGACAGACCGCCGCCATCCGCTGCTCCGAAGTCCGATCGTTCTTGACGACCGGCCGTGCCACCCGAAGTGGCTGGTCAGACCTACTGTCTGCGAAATATGGAGCGGGCAACCACAATAGTAGGCATCCCGAAGACTCTGCTCAAGTGTCAAAGTCTCAGGGGCCAAGGAGCCCTAGTGCTCTAGCCGTCGCGTTCTGCGCTGTCGGGTTGTGTCTGTCGGAGCGCGGTGAGCGCTTGGTGGATGAGTTCTCGGGCGGCGTGTCCGTGGAGCGCGGATTTTTGCAGCAGCGCGAACGCTTTGGCGTGTACGGCGATCTCGCGGGGCTGAGTAATATCGAGTCCAGCGGAGACGCTTTCGACTTGTACTCGTTGTTCGTCGAAAATCCAGAAGCTTCCCTGGGTGAGGCAGTAGCGTTCTCCTGCTGCTTGGATGATGCCAAGGCTTACCCGTGAGAGAGACATGACGGCGAGTAAGCGGTCGAGTTGCCCGGCCATCACGTCGGCGTCGCCGACGCGTGTGCGGAGGGTTTGCTCTTCCAGTACGAACGAAAAACGTCGGTGCCCGGTATAGAGGATCTGTTGGCGCTCCAGACGGGCGGCAATGGCGTCGTCGACATCGTTGGGAATATCGAGAAACTTATTCCAGAATCGGAGGATCGCGGCAGCGTATTCGGCCGTGTGGAACAGTCCTGGCAAGACTGTGTTCTCATAAATTCGAAAGAGTTTGGTGCGTTCATACAGGGGCACCGACTGAGTTTGTGAACGTTTCAGTCCGGCGCGCATGTGGCGTTGCCATTCGATATACATGGACTCGATGGCGCGCACGGTGGCGATGAGGTCGGGAATGTGGTCGTCAGCGTCGCAGGCGCGGCACCACGTTGTGATATCGCTTTCGCTGGGCGGCTGGGTGCCGTGCTCGATTTTGCTGATCTTGGTGAAGTGCCAGTGACATAGCTCGGCTAGTGCCCGCCCGGTCAGGTTCGCCTCGGTCCGGATTTCTCGCAGGCGTGCTCCGAGGGCTTGGCGAGCCTGCTTGACGGGCGTGGTGGACAACGTTTACGACGGTGTGTACTCGTCGTGCGGGATAGCGAGGTCCCAAGCCTCCTGGAACGTTACGCTACAGGCCGCAACTATGTCAGCGTCGGTGGTGACTTCATGGTCAAGGACATGCCCGTCGCCGGAGAAATTCGTGAACGCGACCGTTTCACGGTCGAACATCCAAAAATCGTTGCCTGGTAGCAACAGCGTGGAGGCGTTACGACGGGGGAGCCACCGCACCTCCTCTCCGGCACGGACCAGTTGCGCCGCATCCAGCCACTCGAAGCGGATGTAATCGGTGACTGGTTCGGAAACGATGCGGAGCCTCCGCAGCTTTTTACCGGCCTGGTTGTTGCGTTTCATCAGCGCAAACCACGGTCGCCACCATGCGGCTTCGCTGTCTGGGTCTAGCAGCTCGCCTCGAAGCCACGTGGCGAATCTGTCTTTCTCGATGTTCGTGGCGTACACGTCGCGCATCTCAAAATGCACCGCTTCACGCCGAAACGTCGTGAGGAAATGGTCGCGCTTTTCCTCCGAGATCGGCTCCAAAACCTACGCTCCTACTAGCAGTGTGACAATAGCGGACTTCGGGACATGCACGCATGTCTCATAGTCAGGGATGCTCATCTGTCCCAGGGTTTCAGTGTCAGTGACACGCGTGCCCCCAATGATGAAATGACCGTTGGGGAGTACTTCAACGATAGCCGATACCAGGCGGGCGACCGAACCAGCTAACCCGTCTGATGCGAGATGATCCAACAGCGATGGCGGAACCTCCACGAGAGTTTCATCGTCGGGGACAGCGTGACGGGCGAGGACGGCAGCGTCAGTGACAATCCATCCTTGCACCACGTAGGAGTCCTGATCGGTGGCGTACAGGGTCGGCGAGTTAGTCGGCGTAGAGTCCTTGCCCAGAAACCTTAACTGCATTGTCGTTCTCCTGTCTGGAAGAGTTGCCCAACATTGCCTTAACATGTCTGTAGCATCGACCGTGACGAGCAACACGTCAAGTACCTGTCGTACATGGGGTTTCATCTATCGATCAGCGGCTCAGCGGTCGGTACGTGACCCGACTGACGAAGCGCGTCAAGCAACATCGTGCAACTTCTTTCCGACGTGGTCGGTCGTCGTCCTAGCGTCGAAGCCCATGACAGCACAGCGGCACGGGAACCTCCTGGCACACCTCGCGGTGTGCCAACTGCCGCGGTGGCAGGCGTCGCGTGGTTCGGCCTCGATGCGACCGGCGCCAGGGATACCGCGGTGATGAGCCGTTCCGTGCACGCGACGCTGTATCGGTTGTTCGACCGGGAGTTGTCGGAGCTACTGGACACGGTCCTGGCCGGTGAGGTCGTCGCCGACCGGGACACCGCCGAACACCTCATCCGCACCATCGGCGCCCTGCTCCACCTACACGCACAGCATCCCGTGGACGCGCACGGCCGGTGCTCCTCGTGTCGACCGCCGCGCATCCGGTGGCCGTGGCGTCGGTCGCCGTGTTCGGTGCACGCGGCGCTGAGTTTCTACCTGCGACACCCCCCGGACCTCGTCCTGACCGCCGTTACCGAGTCTGAGCATGAGGAGGCGAGTCGATGACCCCGACGCCACCGGCATCAAGGCGTTGTCTGTGCGCACGGCACCCAGAGGACTGATGGGTCGTGCGGGTGTTGAGGCGGCTGCTGGCACCGTGGTGGCCGAAACCCAGGGCAGGGGCACGGGCACGGTGCGGATGCGCCGGATGATGTGCACCTGCTGCGGTCACCGTGTGTGGGTTGTCATCGGTCCTCGGACAAAAGATCAAGTCTCTAAGCAGGCGCTTTACTCAACCTACTGCGAACTACGGCGAGAATGTGTTCGTCAGCGCGATGGGGGTTCAACTCCCTTCGAACACGCGCGTAGACCACACACGACGTAAACCCGTCCTGCGGCTTCTCTCGAGGACCTCTGGTCGCACGAGGCGGCGGCGTAGCCGCAGAAGGGTGTCGCCAACCCGATCCTGACCGTCACCACCAGGGCCTATTGGCTGTCAGGCGGATCGACCGGATGCTCCACCGGGCGCAGGCGGCACCGTCAGGGCGTTGACTGAGATGCCGTCTCGCCCGCTCGGCGCACGTCGGGTGCGGCGATCTTCCGTCCGACCAAGGTGGCGGCGGCCACACCGAGGCGGACGCGGTCGGCTCCTGCCGGGAGCGGCGCGCCGATGGCCTCCACGAGCGTCTGGAAGGCCAGGCTTCGGGACTCGTCGTGGATCTGCCGGACCGTGGCGGGCGCCACGTCCCACTTAAGAAGGGCTCCGGCGGTGTCGCCGGCCAGCACGAGACGGACGCCCTCGGGGTCGAGCCCGGCCGCAGCCTCGTGCCCCAGCGTGGCCTCGGGGCTACACATAAGGCGGTCCAGCTCTGCGATGCGGTTTAGGTGACCCGCCCGGGGCTGCTCGACGGAGCGGGACGCCGCGAAGGCCGTCCAGTCGAAAGCCCTGGCACCGTCGTCGAAGGAGGTGGCGGCCGTAGTGGCGAGAGCAGCGTTGCGCAGGTAGGTGACCAGGCTGCCGCGGTCCTTCTCGAAGCGCATGGTCACGCGCGGATCGCGGCGCCCGAGGATGCGCTCGAGCCGTTCCTCCCGTTGCGGGCTCAGGAACTCCGCGACCAGCCGGTCGAGGCGGGCGCTCGCCGACGGATGCGTCCGACCGCGCCGTACGAAGAGTGCCCTCTCCGTGGTGTCCAGCGCCAGCATCGTGATCAGCGCACCGATCAGGCCGTGAAACTCGGCCGCCTCGTGCCGCCATCGCTGCGCCAAATGGTCCATGTCCACGGTCTGCCGGTTGAAGGCCTCGGCCGCGACGAACAGCGCCAACGTGTCGGCGTCCAGCTCCCGCTGTTCGAACGGTGGGTCCGCGGGTGTGCCGTGGCCGAGAACGTGGTGTGCGACTTCGTGTCCGATGCTGAAGCGCAGCCCGAAATCGAGCATGAGCTCCTGCAGTACGAAATCCAGGTTCCGCCCCTGCTCATCGACGGAGCGAGGGGTGAAGTTCAGGACGGCAGGGATGCCGTAGGCACGCCTGGTGACGTTGTGGTAGCGCAGGATGCCGGCCAGCAATCGGTAGTCCTCTCCCAACGGTACCCACCGGGTCTTCAGTATCCGCCCGAGCGTCCGGATCCACCCACCCACCATGACGCGGCCCAGCGCCCGCCCCTCGTACTCGCAGAAGGCGCTGCAGAGGGCGACCAGCGAGTCCGAGATCAGCACCAACCCCGTCTCGTCGTTCTTGCGCTCATAGCGCGCGAGGGACTCGTCGTCCGCGGTCAACCCGACCGTCACGGTGCTGAGCTCGGCATGACTCCTGCCGAGGTCGACGAGAGCATCCACCACCTCGTCCCGGACGTCGGACAGGCCTTTGCGCAGCGGCTGGTCGAACATCGCCGGGTAGCGCGGGCGGGCGGTCTCGCCCTTCCCGAGCGCGCCGATGGCCACCAGCCGCCGGCGCAGGTAGTGGCTGTGCGGCTCGCGGGAGAGCGGCTCCAGCGCGTGATAGGCTGCCTCGGCCTCGGAGTCGTCGGTCATTGCGCGGGCTTGACGTTGGCGCAGAACGCGCTCAGTCCGATCCGGGTGATCAGCACCGCGATCAGGACCGAATTCGCTCCGTAGTCGTCCTGCTGGGCGAGCAGGCCAGCGACGGTTCCCGCGTCGACCAGGCGATCCGACGTTGGCTGGCCGATGAGGTCACGGACGGTCTTCTGGGTGCAGACCCGCTGTTGCAGCTCGTGGTACTGCCGATCGAACCACCGCTTGCCGAAACGGCGGTTCCGATCCTGTTCCTCGGGGGATATGCCGACCGCTCCGGTACCGAGCAGGGCTGCGCCGAGCAGCTCGTACAGCTCGTCGTCGTCACAGTCCCAGTAGTCGCCGAAATCGTCGGTCGGGCCGTTTGCCATTTACTCGGAACGCCTCTCGCTCGTGGCGGCGGACGCTACTACAAGATCGATGTCGGGTGACGCGGGCAGGTACCGCGGGTCAGGTGCGCTCGGCGGGGCCGTCGTCGCGGACGAAGAGGGCGCCGGCTCCCAGCGGTCGAGGTCGGTCCGCCGCACGCTGTGGTAGCGCCGCGACGCTCCCAGGCAGGCCGTCAACCCTCCTGCCGGTGAACAGGGTCGAGAACCGGCTGACCGGCAGCGGACCGGACCACTCCGCGCCAAAGAGCGAACGAGCGCGCAGGACGCCGGTCCGAGCGGGACGGCGCCGCCGCCATCGGCCGATCACGAGGTGCAGGCCAACCAACCGCCAGCCACGGTGAGCAGCGCGGCGGCCATAAGGGCACCGACTACAAGAACCGTTCCGGTCCACCCGCGATGCTGTACGGAGGTGAGGCGCAGGGGCTCCGGACCGGCGACGTCGGGCCCCACATTGATGCGCGTCGCCGCGACGCCGGGTTGCGGGTCCGCGCCGCTTCGCCACAGCAGGATGTTTCCCCTGCGGCTGCCCGATCGACAAAGTTGTCCGGTCCAGGCTGAGGGCACCACTCGCGCATCCCCACGCGCTGCGCCGCCCCGGCGCGTGCGCAGACCACCGGTCGGCCGCCTGCCCGGGGGCCAGTGCGGCCTCGACGGGCCGCCCCGAACGGCGATGGGCCAGCGCAGTGGCGAAGGTGTCGGGCACCGACCAGCCCGGTCGCCCGCGCACGATCGCGCGGTCGTCCACGTGTCGGCGACGCTGTCGGCCCAGCCGTCGCTACCGCCATGGGCTCGCCCGGTCGCCGTCCGACCCCTCCGGCCAGCCAGAACAGCCCGTCGTCGCGGTCGTCGAGCACGTCGTCGAGCAGCTTGGGCTACGACCAGGTGGCACGGCGGCGTGCTCGACCAGCTCACCGACGGGCTGGACGGCATCCTGCGCGTGATCGACCTCGACCAGCTGACGCGCACCGACATCCGCCTCGGTCCCGGACCACCGCGCTCGCCCTCAATACCGACGGTCGGGTGGCCGCCGCGGCCCACGGGACGGCCTCGTCACGGTGACGCCGCTTCCCGACGGTCCCCGCGGCGGCTCCTACGGGTGGCGAACCCCCCGACAGGTCCGCTGTCGCTGCTACTGGACGGCACCCCGCCGCACCTCGACCGCGGCCCCGATCGAGATAGTCGACGCGATCACCTGTGCGGTGGCCGACGCGACGGGCCTGCTGACGACCTGGTCCGGGGATCCTTCACCACGGGGGTGATGTGGTACACCACCGTGAGACGCAACGCTGGCCGGGTCGGCACGATGCGTTAACTTCCGACCGCCGGGTGTTCGCCGTCGGACGACATGACAGCACGGCACGGCTGTGGTCCATCCGGGACCGGACGGAAGGAGTGTGATGGGTGGGTTGACGTTCGCCAGGCTGCTCCGGGATGCCCTTGCGCAACGCACTGCCGTCGTGGCCGAGATAGACCTCGACATGGCCAAGCGGATGGTCGATGACTGGCTCGAGCACATTCGGCGTGCCGTCGCCCGGATCGATCCCTCGGGCCGGCATACCGTCGCGCTTCGCGTGTTGGAGCGCAGCTTTGCGGGTGTCCTGCGGGCGGTGCGGCCCGCGCCGCCGCCACCGTCGAACGAGTCCGGGCTAAGGAAGCTCAGCCGCTGGGTGCTAACGGTGGAACCGCCGCCAGAGCCAGCCCGAGTACATCTGGACGGCAGAGCCCTCTTCCAGCAGCTACTGTACACGGCGGAAGCGGTGGACGCCCTGCTGGACGACGCGGTTGCGCCGGAGCCCGTCCGGGAGACGCTGCCGTGGGCCGACGACCAGGAGCTGCTGGCCCAGCTGTGGCCGCTGCTGAGCGCGCTGGCGACCGACAACGGGGACGCGGCGCTGGCGCAGCTGCGGCAGCTGGAACAGACGCTGCGCCTGCATCACGGCGTCGAGATGCGGGTCGCCGACGACACGGCCACGGCGGAGGACTTCGACCTGCACCCGGGCGACGGGGACCACTACGTCACCGTAACGCCCGCCGTACTCGTCCGCGGGAAGCTCTGGAAGCGCGGTGAGGCGCGGCGTCCGAAAGGCGTCGACGTCGCAGCGGACGGCCCCCGCACCGCCCCGGACCGAGAAGCGGCGACATGACCGAGCCCAGACCCCAGATCGTCGGCTTCGATCTCGGCCACGCCGAGACCGCGCTGGCCACAGTGCGCGACCCCAACAGCATGGATGTCAGCCGCCTTGAGCTGCCTTCGGCGCGCGGCAGGCCGATGATGGTCACCGCGATCGCCGAATGCCCGGACGGCGTGCGAATCGGCTACCCCGCCGTGGACACCCCGCACGCGGTCAGCCGGGCCATCGGGTTCAAGAGCTCCCAGCTGAACCTGGAGGCGGTGAGCAGGGCGATCCGGCTGTTCGTAGGCGCCGTCCGCGAGGAGCTGCGGACCGAGGGCGCCCTGCACGGCGACCGACCGATCTGGTGGGTCTTCGGTGTGCCGTCGGGCTGGGGCGACATCATACTGGCCAACTACCGCAAGCTGCTGCTGCAGGCGGGCCTCGAGGACGTCGAGGTGGTGCGGGAGTCGCGCGCGGCCATGCTCTACGCCCGCGACTCCGGCGAGTTCAGCATCGACACCGTCGCCCTTTTCTGGTCGGTGCTCGTCGTCGACCTTGGGTCGTCCACCGCCGATTTCACGATCGTCACTGGACTAATGGCCAAACCGGCGGACGTGGGCAGCAGGCTCGGGGCGGGCCTGATCGACAGGGCCGTCATGCAGTGGCTGCTACGCTGCCATCCCCGCGCGGGCGAGCTGATGAACTGGCTCAACAGCAGCCCGGAGACTGAGTGGGCGCGGCTGGAGCTGGTTTGCCGCTGGGCCAAGGAGGACTACTTCCGCAACGAGGCCGCCCCCGAAACGGACGAGCACATCTTCGGCAGCGGATTCTACCGACCCGTCGCGGGCGACGGTCAGGTGATCTTCGACGTCACCATCACCCGCGAGGTCATGGCCGATGTGCTGGCGCAGGCCCTCATCGACGACAACACCTGGCCCGAGCAGCTACGGCAGGACATGACCGCGGCGGCCGCCGTCATCGATGGACAGCCCTCGCTGGTGCTGATGACCGGCGGAGCCTCCCGGATGCCGTTCGCCCGCGACATCGCCCGCGAGCTGTTCGGCGCGGACCGGGTCGTGATCGGCACCGAACCCGAGCTGGCCATCGCCCGCGGGCTGGCGTTGGCGGGCCGTATCGGGTTCCGGGCCAGCGGGTTTCGCGTCGACGTCGCCGAGCTGCTGGAATCGGGGCAGGTTGAAACCATGGTGCGCACCAGTCTGCCCGTCCTGGGCGACGAGATCGGACATGTCGTCGCCGACGGGTTCTTCGCGAAGTTCGTGCTGCCTGCCATGGCGCGCTTCAAGCGAGGCGAGATCACCACGCTGGCGGCGCTCGAGAACGAGATCGGACAGTCGGTGAAGGCGAACCTGTCCGACGATCACCCGGGGATCCGCGCGGCCGTGGCGAGCTGGCAGCTCGCCCTGTGCCTGGAGCTGCGCCAGCTCACCGACCCGATCTGCGACCGTTGGTGGCTCTCCCGCTCGGCCCTGTCGCTGGACGGTGTGTCGATGGACGGGGACGGCGTGGAGCCTGCGGTGCCGGTCAGCGGGCAGCTCACCGGTACGGCGGGCGGGGCAGCGGCCGTGGTGGCGGGCGTCGTCACCTGGATCGCGGGCATCGTGGTGGCGTCGATGCTCGTCACCGGTCCAATCGGGGCCACCGTCGCCTCCGTTATGGCGCTCTTCGCCGCTGTGGCGGCCGCGGTGATGGGCCGCGAGGCAGCGATGGACACCTTGCGCCACAGCGAGCTGCCGCAGTGGGTGCGGCGCCTGCTCCGCGAGGAGAAGCTGCGGCGCACCGCCCCGCAGCGGGAGAAGGAGTTGCAGGCCGACTTGGCGAAGCAGATCGTCGACACCGGTGGTGACACGCTGGTGGGCGACGTCGCGCGGCGCCTGGAGAGGCTGCTCAAGAACCAGGCCGCGGCGGCGGAGCTGTTGATCTCCTGAGTGAGCTCCTGAAGGAACGCACCCGGAAGGATGAACAACGATGAACAGCCCCGGGGCCTGGAGCGACATCCGCGACGAACACGTCGAGCGCGCCGGCGGCGAAGCCGCCGCGGACGCAGGCAAGCGACAGCTGCTCGCCGGTAGCTGTTCAGCCCAGGTGGTTGGGCGTGTCGTCACGGGGTAGCGCGGGTGATCCACTAGGGTCGCGGTCATGGAGGGCGGTCCGGGAGCGGCGGGTGGGGATGTCTCCTCGTCGCTGGCCGTCAAGGACGCCGAGATCGCCGCTCTGGTCGCCGAGATCGCTGTCCTGGCCGCGCGGAACGCGGTGTTCTCGATCCGGGTCGCCGAGCTGGAGGGCCTGGTCGCGGCGCTGCGGGCGCAGTTGGGGCGGGACTGCTCCAACAGTGGGTGACC
>JBOHEP010000007.1:0-2751 GCA_050701075.1 Pseudonocardia sp.
GCCGACCGGCTCGGCGTGGACTTCGTCCTCGGCGTCGTCCTGTACACGGGCGGTCACACACTGCCGTTCGGGGATCGAATGCGGGCAATGCCGGTGTCCGCTCTGTGGGAGGCCGCACCTTCCAGCCAGCCGTGTTGATCTCCAATCGATTCGCTTCGAATCCTTCTCGGCCAGGTCGCCGCGGCGCCGAGGTCTTGCGGTCTACGTCGCCACCGAATGCTCGGTTTGAACGGCGGCCGGAGCCATGGACCTGCCCACCCAGGAGACGATCAAGCCTCTGGCCGACGAGCACGGCAAAGACTCGCTGCTGGTGCTGATCGGCGCGCCGGACGCCGAGAGCGCCGGGATCGCCACCGAAACGGTGGTGCTCGGTGACCCGAACTGGGCAGAACCGTTGACCGGGGTCCAGTTGGGCCTCCCCGTGTACCACGTACTCGAAGACGAGTTGCGATCCGCGGTCCCCGAAAAGGTGCGGGAAGAGCAGGTCGGGCTGATGGTGGACATGCTGGAGTGGATGCCATCGCCGAAGCGGTCCGCGAGTTCCGCGACCAGCCCTCCTGTCAATCAGGACCGAGCACGCTTCAGCGAGGATTTCTCGGCAAGATCGGGCCAGCTGGCGATGACGTGATCAACCAGTTGTGGCCGGTGTGAGTCAGGCGGCGGGTAGGTTGCGACACGCCGAGGACCGCGAGGTCCCGCACCGGGTGTGGAGCGCCCGCCGGAAGAGGTCTTCCCACAGATCATCTTCTCGCGGAGGACTCCACGTGATCGCCTATCCTGCCATGCTCGACGTGCCCACCGAGCTGCTGGCGTTCCTTGGCGAGCTACTCGCCCAAGAGCGGGTCGCCCGTGGTACCCGCACCGGCAGCAGAGCGCTGAGCTGCACCGATCAGGCCGTGTTCACGCTGGTGTGGTTCCGGGAAAGCCGCGACATCCCGCTGATCGGGAAGGGCATTGGGGATCTCCCAGACGTCGACACCGACCGGCTACGGGTCAAGAGGCTGAGCAAGAAAGCCACGATCATCGACGCCTGGTACTCAGGCACGACCCACGATTTCGGCGGCAACATCCAAGCCCTGTTCCGCCCCGACGACTCCCGTTGTCAGCCTCGTCGGCCGAGTGCCACTTCGAGTGAAGCCATCGCCCACAACGTACTCGCCCGGTTCGCCGCCGCGCTCGACGGGCGCCTGCACCAGGCGATCTACTTCGACGACGGCAACATCGCCGCCATCGCGTGATCGACTTTCTCGTGCGAACAGCACGATAAGGTCGCGGCACCCAGCATCGACAAGAATTTCACTCAGCGCTGCGGCCCGTCCCAGCGCGGACATCGTCTTTCGTCCGCTCACTGAGGTTGCCCTCGCCGGTGGTCACGCTACCCAGCCAGTCCAGCGGCGGCGTCGTGGTGGCTCGGTCGGATCGACAACGACCAGTGTCAGACGCACGCGCAGTCCGGCCGCCAGCCGAACGTCTTGGCTTCTGCATCCCCCGGGTCGACCGGGATCCTCGCCCGCCACAGCCGCAAGTGCGTGGCGATCCGGGGCGGCGTGACGGGTCCGGAACTGTCGGTGCTCGCGGATACCGTGTGCGGCATGTCGCTCGACGTACACGAGACGCTGACCGGGATGTTCCTCGCCCGACCGTGGCTGGCCCACGAGATCATCGCCGATGTGTTCAGTGTCGACCTGCCCGAGCATGAGGAGGTCCGGCTCGACACCGAGGAGCGCACCGATCCCCTCCTGGCCGCCTACCACCCTGACCTCGTCGTCCTGGTCGGCCGGGGCCGCCCGGTGCTCGCCGTCGCGGTCGAGGTCCAGCTCGAGCGCGACGAGGCCCGCCGAGAGAGCTGGCCCGCTCGTGTCGCGACCACCAGCGCACGGCTGGGCTGCCCCACATTGCTGCTCGTGATCTGCCTGGATCGAGCCGTCGCCACCTGGTGCGCCGAGCCGATCGAGGTCGGCCCCGACGCCACCGTCCGGCTCTTCGTTCTCGGCCCCGACCAGCTGCCCGAGGTGACGTCGCCACTCGATACCTACCCGCAACCGGAGCTGGCCGTCCTCTGGTGCGTGACCCGCGCCGTCGACCGGACCGCAGATGTCGTCTTCGTGCTGCACGCCGTGTTCGACTCCCTCATCGACGAACGTGTGCCCGACCCCCAGCCCAACCGCGAGGCCTGCCACCAGCTCGTGATGGACGCCCTGCCACCGACGGCACGCCCCGCGGTGAAGGAGCTGTGGCTCACGAGACCATGCCCGCGTCTCTACCCACCGGCACGTCGGGAGTACTTCCTCGGCTGGGCCGACGGTCAGTCACGGGCGCTGCTCACCGTGCTCGAGACGCGCGGAATCGAGACGTCCGACGAGGTCAGGGATCGGATCACCGGCTGTCGCGATCTCGACCAGCTCGACGCCTGGATCGACCGGGTCGTGGCCGCCTCAACGGGCGACAACCTGATCTCATGGAGTGCGCCAGAGCCGAGAGGCTGCTAACAGCGCCGCGCATCCTACCAGCGAGCGAACCAGGTCAGCCCGACGGAAGACGGCCTCGGCGCCGCACACATGCGATCATAGCCGCAGAAAACAGGATATATGTCCTACATGCTGCGCCTCCGGAGGTAGGCCAGGGACTCTGTGCACCCTGTGGAAGCCCTCGTGCCCGGAGTGCGCGGCAAGATACTCGCAGCCTGTCTACGCTCCGACGAGCCGATGACCATGCGGGCCCTCGCTCACCTGGCCGGGGTCAGCCCAGGCC
>JBOHEP010000008.1:0-1213 GCA_050701075.1 Pseudonocardia sp.
CCACCTTGGTGAGTGCAGGAAACAGCACCCAAAAACAGGGTGGCAGCAGCTGGTGTGTTGCCAAAACTTGCACCACACTTGCCACATTGCACCCCCTGGCATCCCTTTATACGTTACATGACTCCCCTAGGCCAGGGGTGCCTCTGTGCACAGGGGTTAGGGCAGGGGCAGGGTGTTTGCACACTTTGCCTGTGAGGCGAGCGGCGCGACAAGTGCGGTCAGCAGCTGGTGTGTTGCCAAAAGTTGCACCACACCTGCCACATTGCACCCTCACACTCCTCTACATATTACATGTCTGTCCTGTGCCACAGGCCTGGCTGTGGCACCCACAGCAGCCCCCTTGCACAACTGCTCTGCATTCTGCCTGAGAGGCGCTCGGCGCGACAAACCACCACAACACCTGACATGGCCCAGTGGCAGGCCAGCCAATGTGAGTGAGGCCCTGGGATGATGGAAGGGTGTCAAACACACGTGCATGCCGGGTTTTGCAGCCAATGACTGGGGTTCAGGCAGCCATCCACCTTGGTGCGACGGCGCCCACGCGCCCGGCGCACGCCTTGAGCAGCTGCAAGCCTGGCATGGGGCTGGGCCTGCACCACCAAGCTGGCAAGGCGTGCTCGGTAGTGTTGCTGGGTGGGGATGGCCCGCAGCTGGGCACAGGGCTGCACAGCAGCTGCTCAAGCACCCTAAACACCTAGCCCTAAACCCTGCTAACACCTGCTGGGCAGTGGGGGAGGGTGTGGGCACTGCGCGCGCCCACGACCCGTTCGCGCGCACCCAGGTGGGGTGAAGTCAGGCACCCCCAAACCCCCTGAAACTTGGTGGGGAGTGCAAGTATGCACAGTTGGCACGGCAAATGGGCAGCAGTGCCCCTGTGCACACCTGGTGCAGCTGTGCCAAGCTTGTGGGTGCAGGCTGTTTTCGGGGGCGCGCCTGGGCTGCAGTCAACAAGCTGGGCCACACACCCCAGCCTGCACAGCTGCACCCCACTGGCCTGCTGACATCCCCCTATATATGCCACGGCTGCCTGTCAAGACTGGGCTCAATTTGAAGCCTGCCAGGTGGAGTTTGACCTAGGTCATCACCCCACCTTGGTGAGTGCAGGAAACAGCACCCAAAAACAGGGTGGCAGCAGCTGGTGTGTTGCCAAAACTTGCACCACACTTGCCACATTGCACCCCCTGGCATCCCTTTATACGTTACATGACTCCCC
>JBOHEP010000009.1:0-15556 GCA_050701075.1 Pseudonocardia sp.
AGCCCGCACCGGTCGCCGCGGCTGCGGGCGCACCGCCGGCCGAGCCGGCACCGGTCGCCGCGACCGAGCGCGCGCGGCTCGCCGAGCCTGAACGGGCTGAGGGTGCACCGTCCGCTGAGCCTGAACGGGCTGAGGGTGCACCGTCCGCTGAGACTGGACGGGCTGAGGGTGCGCCGTCCGCTGAGACTGAACGGGCTGAGGGTGCGCCGTCCGCTGAGCCTGGACGGGCTGAGGGTGCACCGTCCGCTGAGACTGAACGGGCTGAGGGTGCACCGTCCGCTGAGTCCGCACAGGTCACCGCGGCTGCGGGCGCACCGCGGGCTGAGCCCGCGGTTGGCGGCGCCCCCGATGCCGACAGCCTCCCGGATACCCGCACCGCATCAGCGGCCGGGAACGTGACGGTCGACAGCGCTCCGGCGACCGATGCCGCGCAGCAGGCCGAGACCGAGACCGCCGGCGACGGTGGCAGTCGCCGCAACCGGCAGGGTCGGGGCCGGGGTCGTGGGGACCAGGGTGACCTGGCCCCGTCCGACGGGACACCCGCCGAGACCGACGAACGCGGCCAGCGTGGCGACGGCCGTCGCGGCCGGGGCGAGGACCGCGACGGCCGCGGCAACGACCGCAGCCGGGGCGAACGTCCGGACAACCGCAACGACAACCGCAACGACAACCGCACCGACCGGGGCCCTGCCCTGCGGGGTGACCGCGTCGACGACGACTCCGACGACGACGGTGACGGCCGGGGCCGCCGGGGCCGCCGGTTCCGCGACCGCCGCCGGGGCCGCGACCGCGAACGCCCGGTCGCCGGCGGCGCCGCGCAGGGCGGCCAGAACAACATGGACACCGAGGTACGCGAGGGTGACGTGGTGCTGCCCGTCGCCGGCATCATCGATGTGCTGGACAACTACGCGTTCGTCCGTACCACCGGTTACCTCTCCGGGCCCACCGACGTGTACGTGTCGCTGTCGCTGGTCCGCAGGTACGGTCTGCGCCGCGGCGACGCCATCACCGGTGCCGTGCGGGAGCAGCGCGAGGGTGAGCAGTCGCGGCAGAAGTTCAACCCGCTGGTGCGGGTCGACTCGATCAACGGGCAGGAACCGGAGGCGTCCCGCAACCGCCCGGAGTTCACCAAGCTCACCCCGCTCTACCCGAACGAGCGGCTGCGCCTGGAGACGGAGTCGTCCAAGCTCACCCCCCGGGTCATCGACCTGGTGATGCCGATCGGCAAGGGTCAGCGCGCGCTGATCGTCAGCCCGCCCAAGGCCGGCAAGACCATGATCCTGCAGTCGATCGCCAACGCGATCGCGACGAACAACCCGGAGTGCCACCTCATGGTCGTCCTCGTGGACGAGCGGCCGAAGGAGGTCACCGACATGCAGCGGTCGGTGAAGGGCGAGGTCATCGCGTCCACGTTCGACCGTCCACCGGGCGATCACACCACCGTCGCGGAGCTGGCCATCGAGCGGGCCAAGCGGCTGGTCGAGATGGGTCACGACGTCGTCGTGCTGCTCGACTCGATCACCCGCCTGGGACGGGCGTACAACCTCGCCGCGCCCGCGTCGGGCCGGATCCTCTCCGGTGGTGTCGACTCCACGGCGCTCTACCCGCCCAAGCGGTTCCTGGGCGCGGCGCGCAACATCGAGGACGGCGGCTCGCTTACGATCTTCGCCACGGCGCTGGTCGAGACCGGGTCGACGATGGACACAGTGATCTTCGAGGAGTTCAAGGGCACCGGCAACGCCGAGCTCAAGCTTGACCGGCGGATCGCCGACAAGCGGGTCTTCCCCGCGATCGATGTCGACGCCTCCGGCACCCGCAAGGAGGAGCTGCTGCTATCGCCCGACGAGCTGGCCGTCACCGTCAAGCTGCGCCGGGTGCTGTCCGCGCTGGACGACCAGCAGGCGATCGATCTGCTGCTCACCCAGCTCCGCAAGTCCCGCACGAACATCGAGTTCCTGATGCAGGTCGCCAAGAGCACGCCCGGCAGCGACGACTGAGGTCCGAACCTCGAACGAACGGCACTCTCGTCCCGTAGGTACGGACGAAAGTGCCGTTCGTTCGGCGGGGCGTGCTCGGGCTCGGGAGCACGGGCGCGCTCCAGGAGGAGCACGGGCGCTCCGGGCCCGGGAACATCGGCGCGGGCCTGGTGGTTGAATGGTCCGTCACGCTCCGGTGCCGGTTCACCTTCAGTCGGGGGCAAGCCCGCGTCGCCCCCCCAGGACGGGGAGCGAAGGACCCGGTACCACATCGAGAGGAACCCCTGTGCGCAACGGCATCCACCCCGACTACGTCGAGACCACCGTCCACTGCGGCTGCGGCAACGAGTTCACCACCCGCAGCACCAAGACAAGTGGCTCGATCAACGTGGAGGTCTGCTCGGCCTGCCACCCCTTCTACACCGGCAAGCAGAAGATCCTTGACTCCGGCGGCCGGGTGGCCCGGTTCGAGGCTCGCTATGGCAAGCGTCCGGCCCGCGCCAAGTAGTCAAGTGGTACCGCCGACGGGGCCCATCGCTCATCGTCGCGTCGACGCGGGCGCTCAGCGGCAGGTCGACGTGTGGCGCTGAGCGCCTGTGGCGGCTGAGCGCCTGTGGCGGTGAGCGCCTGTGGCGGCTGAGCGCCGGATGCATCGCGTCGACGGGGCCGTTCAGCGGCAGGGTCGACGCATGCCGGTGGGGCGGTAGGGCACCATTCGCATGTCCGGGTCGGGTCACGACGAGAGCGGTCACGACGAGAGCGGTCACGCGAGAGCGAAGGAGTGCGATGAGTGTGCCGGCGGTCGATGCGATGATGGCCGAGCACGCCGAACTGGAGCGGAGGCTCGCAGACCCGGCGGTGCACGCCGACGCCGGCGCGGCCCGCAAGCTCGGACGCCGCTATGCCGAGCTCGGGCCCGTCGTGGCCGCCGCGCGGGAGCTCGATGCCGCCCGCGCCGACGCCCAGGCCGCCCGTGAGCTCGCCGCGGAGGATCCCGCATTCGCCACCGAGGCCGTGGAGCTCGGCGCCCGCATCGCCGGGCTGGAGACCATGCTCGCCGAGCTGCTCGTCCCGCGCGACCCGCACGACGGCGACGACGTGGTGCTCGAGGTGAAGTCGGGGGAGGGTGGCGAGGAGTCGGCGCTGTTCGCCGGTGATCTCCTGCGGATGTACCTGCGCTACGCCGAGCGCCGCGGCTGGAAGACCGAGGTCCTCGACGCGGTGGAGTCCGACCTCGGCGGCTACAAGGACGTCACCGTCTCGCTGCGCTCGCGGGCATCCGATCGCGACGGGGTGTGGGCGGCGTTGAAGTTCGAGGGCGGTGTGCACCGTGTGCAGCGGGTGCCGGTCACCGAGTCCCAGGGTCGGGTGCACACCTCCGCGGCCGGGGTGCTCGTCTATCCCGACACCGGGGAGGACGCCGCCGTCGAGATCGACGACAACGACCTGCGGATCGACGTCTTCCGCTCCTCGGGCCACGGGGGCCAGAGCGTCAACACCACCGACTCCGCTGTGCGGATCACGCACCTGCCCACCGGGGTCGTCGTGTCGTGTCAGAACGAGCGGTCCCAGCTGCAGAACCGGGCCCGTGCCATGGAGGTGCTCCGTTCCCGGCTGCAGGCCCTGGCCGAAGTCGAGGCCGAGGCGCTCGCGTCGGCCGACCGACGTTCCCAGGTGCGCACGGTGGACCGCTCCGAGCGGATCCGCACCTACAACTACCCGGAGAACCGGATCTCCGACCACCGCGTCGGCTACAAGGCCTACAACCTCTCGGCGGTGCTGGACGGCGACCTGGACGACGTCCTGGCAGCGCTGGTGACCGCCGAACGCACAGAGTCCGTAGGCGCATGAGAGTCCGTAGGCGCATGGTGACGTCCCGGGACGTCACCAGGGCCACCCTGCTGAGGACCGACGTCAGGAAGCCCACCGTGGCGCCGTCCGGCCGGCCCCCCGATCCCGGGGGTCGGCCGTGAGCCGGCAGCCGTTGCGTCTGGCCATCGCCGAGGCCGAGCGGATGCTGATCGCCGCGGGTGTCGAGTCCCCTCGGGTGGACGCGGAGATCCTGGCCGCGCACGTCGTCGGCGTCGAGCGTGGACGGTTGCTGATGGCGCCGCTGGTCGATCTGCCGGTGGTCGAGGCCTACCGCGGTCTCGTGGTACGCCGCGCGGCCCGCGAGCCGTTGCAACATCTGCTGGGCAGCGCGGTTCTCGGGCCGGTGGCCGTCGCTGTCGGTCCCGGCGTCTTCACCCCGCGGCCCGAGACCGAGCTGGTGCTCGAGTGGGGCCTGAAGGCGATCCGTGACGTCGCATCCCCGCTGGTCGTCGACCTGTGCACCGGCAGCGCGGCGATCGCCCTTGCCGTCGCGGCGAGCCGACCCGACGCCCGCGTCCACGCCGTCGAGTCCGATCCCGCGGCGTTGTCGTGGGCCCGGCGTAACATCGACTCGCACGGTGGCGTGGTCACCCTGCACGCCGACGACGTCCGTCGTTCCGATCTGCTCGTGGAGCTCGAGTCGCGCGTCGACCTCGTGCTGTGCAACCCGCCGTACGTGCCCGACGCCACCCCGCTGCCGCCCGAGGTCTCCGAGTGGGACCCGCCCGGCGCGATCTACGGTGGCCCGGACGGGCTGGAGATCATCCGTGCGGTCATCGCCACCTCGGCCGGCCTGCTGCGATACGACGGATGGCTCGCGATCGAGCACGACGACTCCCACGGCGAGCTGGTTCCGGCGCTGCTTCGCCGGCGCCGGGTGCTGGCGTGCGTCGAGGAGCATCAGGATCTGGCCGGGCGGGCCCGGTTCGCCACCGCCCGCCGCCTCCCCCGAGCAGATCCTGAGTAGGCTGCCCGGCCGTGGCACCTCCTGTCTTCGACTGCAACGACCCGGATGAGCGCCCGAAGGGGCTCGCCGCGGCCGCCCGCGCCGTGCGCGGCGGGCGCCTGGTCGTGCTGCCCACCGACACCGTCTACGGCCTGGGATGCGACGCGTTCTCCAGCGCGGCCGTGCGCGCGCTGCTGGCGGCCAAGAACCGCGGCCCGGACATGCCGGTGCCGGTGTTGCTCGGCTCCTGGTCGACGATCGACGGGCTGGTGTCGGGCGTCCCACCCACCGCGCGGACCCTGGTCGAGGCGTTCTGGCCGGGTGCATTGTCGCTGGTGCTGCCGCATGCCCCGTCGCTCGCCTGGGATCTCGGCTCGACGAAGGGCACCGTGATGCTGCGGATGCCGTTGCATCCGGTGGCGCTGGAGCTGCTGCGCGACGTCGGCCCGATGGCGGTGTCGAGTGCGAACATCTCCGGCTCGCTCCCGGCGTCCACCGTGTACGAGGCGGTGACCCAGCTCGACGACAGCGTCGCGGTGTACCTCGACGGCGGCCCGTCCGGCGAGCCGGTGGCCTCGACGGTGGTCGACCTGACGGGAGCCGAGCCGCGCGTGCTCCGCGAAGGCGCGGTCCCCCTTGCCGAGATAGCCGAGGTCCTCGGTCGCGAGGTTGCCATCGCCTGACGCCGGGGCGTTGCTCTGTGCAGCTGTCCGCACAGGCCGCCGCATCGGGGCCTGAGCATGATCGAAGTAACGTGGCGCCCCGTGCGGCGAGACCGGCCCGGCGCCGGCCCGCTCGGCCGGGCCGGTAGCGTGGCGATGTGGGCGAGCAGATTTTCTGGGGACCGGACTTCGAGGCGTTGCGCCGGCAGGACCCGGAGATCGCGGGTGTGGTGCTCGACGAGCTGGCCCGGCTGCGCGGAGGTCTCCAGCTCATCGCGAGTGAGAACCTGACCAGCCCGTCCGTGCTCGCCGCCCTCGGGTCCACTCTGTCCAACAAGTACGCCGAGGGCTACCCGGGGCGGCGCTACTACGGCGGCTGCGAGGTCGTCGACCGGGCCGAGGCGATCGGCAACGCGCGCGCGGAGGAGCTCTTCGGCGCCGACCACGCCAACCTGCAGCCGCATTCGGGCGCGTCGGCGAACTTCGCGGCGTACGCGGCGTTCACCCAGCCCGGCGACACCGTGCTCGCGATGGACCTCAAGCAGGGCGGGCACCTCACGCACGGCAGCAAGGTCAGCTTCTCCGGCAGGTGGTTCAACGCCGTGTCCTACACCGTGCGCCAGGACACCGAGCTCATCGACTACGACCAGGTGCGTGACCTGGCCCGCGAGCATCAGCCGAAGATGATCATCGCGGGAGCCACCGCCTACCCTCGGCTGATCGACTTCCACGCCTTCCGGGAGATCGCCGACGAGGTGGGCGCCAAGCTCGTCGTCGATGCCGCGCACTTCATCGGGCTCGTCGCCGGCAAGGCGATCCCGTCCCCGGTGCCCTACGCCGACGTCGTCACCGCCACCACGCACAAGGTGCTGCGCGGCCCCCGCGGTGGCATGATCCTGTGCCGCGAGGAGCACGCCAAGGCCATCGACAAGGCCGTGTTCCCGTTCTCCCAGGGTGGCCCGCTGATGCACGCCGTCGCGGCCAAGGCCGTCGCGATGCGCGAAGCGGGCACCTCGGACTACCAGCGCTACGCCGCCCAGGTGGTGGCCAACGCCGCGACGCTGGCCAAGAGCGTCGAGGACGAGGGCATGCGTGCGGTCTCGGGTGGCACCGACACCCACCTCGCGCTGATCGACCTGCGGCCGGTCGGGGTCACCGGCGCCCAGGCCGAGTCGCGCTGTGACGCCGCGCGGATCACGCTGAACAAGAACTCCATCCCGTACGACCCGGCGCCGCCGATGAAGCCCTCGGGCATCCGCGTCGGATCGCCGAGTGTCACCACCCAGGGCATGGTCGAGTCCGACATGGCCGAGGTCGGGGCGCTGCTCGCCCGCGCCGTCAAGGCCGAGCAGGGCACCCCCGCAGGCGACGCCGAGCTCGCCGACGTCGCCGTTGCGGTGTCGACGCTCGTCGCCCGCGTTCCCGCCTATGGGCGCGGCCGGACCGAATGAAGATGCAGCACTGAACTCGCCCGTGCTCGCGCAGGCAACGTCGATCGGGTCACTGGTCCTCCCGATCCGGGAGTACCTGCTCGCCGGGGCCACCGCCGCGGTGGTGACGTTCCTGCTGGTCGGCCCGGTTCGGGTACTCGCAGTGCGGCACGGGGCCGTCGCGTGGCCGCGTGGCCGCGACGTCCACATCACCCCGACCCCCCGGTGGGGTGGGCTGGCGATGCTGGGCGGTGTGCTGGCCGGTGTGGCGATGGCCTACCAGCTACCCGCGCTGCGGCTGGCTTTCGACGCCTTCACCAGCTCCTTCGGGGTTCCGGAGGTCGTCGGGGTGAGCCTGGCGGCGGTCCTGCTGGCGGTCGTCGGCGCCCTCGACGACCGTTACGAGCTCGACGCGCTCACCAAGCTGGCCGGCCAGACCACCGCCGCCGGGATGTTGGTGCTGGCCGGGGTGCAGTGGGCGGTGCTCTGGGTGCCGTGGGGCGGGGAGAGCACCCGGGGCGAGACGGGCTCGTTCCTCCTTCTCGGTCCGGGGCAGGGTGTGCTGCTCACGGTGCTGTTGACGGTCGCACTGGTCAACGCGATGAACTTCGTCGACGGCCTCGACGGTCTTGCCGCCGGAATCGGCCTGATCGCGGCCACGGCGGTGGGTGTGTTCGCGATCGGTCTGGTGCGCCAGAACGGCAACGACCCGTCGGCGTACTCGCCGGCATTGATCGCGGCGGTGCTCGCCGGAGCGTGTCTGGGCTTCCTGCCGCACAACTTCAACCCGGCCCGGATCTTCATGGGCGACTCGGGATCGATGCTGATCGGCCTGATGCTGGCCGCGGCGACCACCAGCGCGTCGGGCCGGATCTCGTTCGACGCCGATACCGACGGCAGCGACGTCCTCGCGCTGTTCGCACCGCTGATCGTGCTGGCCGCGGTGGTGTTCGTGCCGCTGCTGGACCTGCTGATGGCCGTGGTCCGGCGCACCCGCGCGGGTATGAGCCCGTTCTCCCCGGACAAGATGCACCTGCACCACCGGCTGTTGGAGATCGGCCACAGTCATCGGCGGGCAGTGCTGCTGATCTATCTCTGGGCCGGGGTGCTCGCGTTCGGTGCAGTGGCGCTGGCGCTGATCGATGACCCGTTCGTCGTGCTGTGGGCGATGGGTATCGGTCTCGTTGTTGCCGTGCTCGCATCGGCGGTGCCGCGGGCGCGGGCCCGCCACTCATGACACGAGCGGCCTCGGCCCCCTTGTGCACTTTTTCACAACCTGCCTTATCGCAGGTCAGGGGGCAAGGCAAAGGTCGACGGCGCTATGGTAGCGTCGCCGCTGACGGGCCGTAACGGGCCGGATGTCACCTTGAGCTTGGCCTGCCACCGGTGTTGTGACAACCCCACGGCGGCGACGATTCGACAAGGAGTCACTCTTGAACGCTGACGTGCGGGCACGGTGTCGCCGGACGCGGACCAGCTGAGTCGTCCCGGGTGGACAGCGGCGGCCCCCAGCTGGGTGACCTGCTCTCCCTGGGCGTCACGCTGGCCGGTTGCCTGGTGCTCGGGTTCGGGCTCGGTTGGTTGGTCGACCGGCCGCTCGGGACGTTCCCCGGCTTCGCCCTCGCGGGTCTGGCCCTTGGCGTGGTGGCCGCCTGCGTCTACTTCTACAAGCAGTTCAAGAGGTACATGTGATCGAATCAATGAACCTTTCGGGGTTACTCGCGGGGCAGAGTCCCCCGAGAGGGGGGTGAGATCGTCGTGGTGATCGGGACGCCTTACACCCCCCCGGTGACTCGGGCCACATTGCGGCGGTCGGTACGGACCGGAGCCGTTGCCGGACTACTCAGCCTGGCGGTGCTGATCCCCGCCGGTTACGCGCTGTTCGCGCTCTTCGCCTGCGTCGGTCTCGCGCTCGGCGCGCTCAACTCCTTCCTCGTCGTTCAGGCGGTGGCGAGGTTCGCCAGCACCCAGCCGTCCAAGGCCCGGTTCTCCGGGTCGGTGTTGTTCCGGCTCGGCGTGATCACCGTGCTCGCGCTCGGCTGCGCGCTGCTGTTCCGCCCAGCCGGGCTCGCCGTGTTCGGTGGTCTAGCCCTGTTCCAGTTCATCGCCATCGTGTGCTCGATGCTGCCGCTGATCAAGGAGATCCGACAGAGATGATCAACGACGCCATGAGCGCCGTCCTGGTGCTCGCCGCTGAAGAAGAGATCACCCCCGGCGAGCACTGGACCGCCGAGGTCCTGGGGCTCACGTTCAACCTGGACACGATCCTGGCCACGGTCATCGCGGGCGCGATCGTCTGCGGGCTGGGCATCTACATGGGAAGAGGCGCCACGAAGGGTCGGCCCACCAAGCTGCAGCTGGCGTTCGAGGCCCTCACCGGCTGGGTGCAGGGGCAGGTCCGGGACGGCATGGGAGTGCGGGCGCCCCGAGGCGTGGTCGCGCTGTGTGTCACGCTCTTCTCGTTCATCCTGATCGCCAACTGGCTGGCCGCGCTGCCGTCGGAGCATGTCCTCCCGCCGCCCACCTCGGATGTGAATCTCGTCTACGCGATGGCGCTGTTCGTGATCGTCTGGGTCAACGTCGCCGGGATCCGCAAGCAGGGCGCCAAGGGCTACTTCGGGCACATGACCAAGCCGTACGCCTTCCTGGCTCCCATCGAGTTCATCACCCAGTACTTCTCCCGCCCGGTGTCGCTGGCCCTGCGGTTGTTCGGCAACATCTTCGCCGGCGGCATCATGGTGTCGGTGATCGCGTTGATGCCGGCCTACCTCCTGTGGGCGCCGAACGCGGCATGGAAACTCTTCGACCTGTTCATCGGCCTGATCCAAGCGTTGATCTTCACGCTGCTCACCCTCATCTACTTCAGTGAGGCGGTGGGCAGTGAGGAAGACGCATCGGCGCACTAGGGCACCGCAGCAGACGTTCATCGCGGGTGTGGATCACGCCGTCAGCCCCGTGATCGCCGAACGGGAACACAGAGCCGCATCCCGCGCGGCGCCCCGTACCGAGACGCTGATCTTGACAGGTCACCGCGGCTCCGATGCTGCCGTGATCACCGAACGGGAACCCGGAACCGCACACGGCACGTCTGACGGTTCCCCAACATCGATCAAGCGCTCCGCACCCTCCGTCCACCGGACCAGGGCCCTATTCGACCGGCGTGGACGCCGCGTCCCACCAGCGACGCCGCGTGACACCCCAGACGCCGTATGGCATGAGAAGGAACGAGGAGAGACATGAGTACGTTTTCTGTGCTGGCCCAGGCGGCTGAGGGCCCGGACCCGGTGCTGCTCGGCCTGGCGATGGTCGGTGGCGGCATCGCCCTGGCCGGCGGTGCGATCGGCGCGGCCGTCGGTGACGGCCTGGTCGGCGCGTCGATGATCCAGGGTGTGGCCCGTCAGCCCGAGGCGGCCGGCCGGCTCAACACCACGATGTTCCTGATCATCGGTCTGGTCGAGGGCATGTACTTCATCAACCTGGCGTTCATGGCGCTGTTCGTATTCGTCACCGGCGCGGGCTGAGCGCCATGGACACAGTGTTGGCCCAGGACCCGTTGGCGCAGGAGACCAACAACTTCCTGCTGCCCAACGCCACCATCTTCGTCGAGCTCGCGCTGTTCCTGATCATCCTGTTCGTGTTCTCCCGGTGGATCGTGCCGCCGCTCACCCGGGCGTTGCAGGACCGGCAGGACATGGTTCGCAAGCAGATCGAGGACAGCGAGGAGTCGGTTCGCAAGCTCAGGCTGGCGCAGGAGCGCTACGAATCAGCCCTGGCGCAGGCGCGCGGCGAGGCGGCCAAGATCCGCGATGACGCTCGTGCGGAGGCTCAGCGGATCCGCGAGGAGCTCCGGGAGCAGGCCGACCGCGAGGTCGAACGGATCCGCCGCCGCGGTGACGAGCAGCTGGCCGAGCAGCGTGCGGAGACCGTGCGGCAGCTCCGCGCGGAGATCGGCGGGCTGTCCACGCAGCTGGCCGAGCGGATCGTCGGCGAGCCGCCTGCCGACGACGGGCGCAGGCGTTCGACGGTGGACCGGTTCATCGCCGATCTCGAACCGACCCCCACGGCCGGAGGTACGAGCTGATGGCGACGTTCATCGCCGAGCTGTTCGCGTTCGTGATCATCCTGTTGGTGCTGTACCGCTATGTCTGGCCGATCATCAAGAAGCTGATGTCGGATCGCCAGGAGGTGATCCAGGAGCAGGTTGACGAGAGCGAGGCCGCTGCCCGCAGGTTGAGCCAGGCCGAGGAGCGCTTCGACTCGGCGCTGGCGCAGGCCCGCAACGAGACCGCCCGGATCCGGGACGACGCACGGGCGGACGCCCACCGGCTCCGTGCGGAGCTCCGCGAGCAGGCCGACCGCGAGGTCGAGCGCATCCGGCAACGCGGCGAGGAGCAGCTCGCCGCGCAGCGTGAGCAGACCGTGCGCCGGCTCAAGGCGGAGATCGGTGGTCTGACCATGGCGCTCGCCGAGCGCATCGTCGTCGAGTCGATGGCCGAGGATCCGAGCAGGCGGGCCAGCGTCGACCGGTTCCTCACCGCTCTCGACGAGCTGCCCGACCCCAGGAGCGACGTCGACAGCGTCGACAGCGACGCCGATCAGAAGTCCGCCACTGCCGCTGGAGCAACGATCTGATGGCGCTCATGCTGCAGGCGGCCAGCCGGGACTCGCTGGCCGAGGCCGGAGCGTCCCTTGACCGGTACGTGGACAGCGCCTCCGGCGCCGATCTGGAGCGCCTGGGCGACGAGCTGTTCACGGTGATGCAACTGCTCGTGGCCGAGCCCGGCCTGCGCCGCGCCCTGGCCGACCCGGCCGTGGCGGCGTCGGCGCGCGCCGGGCTGGCCGACCGGCTGCTCGATGATCACCTCAGCAGGCCGACGCTCGACGTCGTGGCGGAGGTCGTCTCCGCGCGCTGGTCGCGATCGCCGGACCTGCTGGAGGCCATCGAGGTGCTCGCCCGGCGGGCCACCCTCGGCGCCGCCGAGAAGGACGGCAGCCTCGACGAGGTCGAGGACCAGCTGTTCCGCTTCGGTCGGGTCCTCGATCGCGAGCCGGAGCTCAACTCCCTGCTCACCGACGGCTCGACCCCCGCGGCGAAGCGGAGCGAGCTGCTGCGCAGCGTTCTGGGCGGGAAGGTCTCGCCGGTCACCGAGGCCCTGCTCACCCGCACCGTGCAGACCCCCCGCGGTCGCAGCCTCGACCTGGCCGCCGAGGAGCTCTCCGAGCTCGCCGCGGCCCGGCGTGACCGGTACGTGGCCCACGTACTCGCGCCGGTGGGACTGAGCCCCGACCAGGAGCAACGGCTGGTCGGCTCGCTGAGCCGGCTCTACAGCCGGCCGATCACCCTGCAGATCGAGCTGGACGAGAGTCTGCTCGGCGGCCTGGTGGTCCGGGTCGGCGACGAGGTCATCGACGGCAGCGTGTCGGGCAAGCTCGCCGCCGCACGACGGCATCTACCTGGCTGACACCTCGAACTCGCGCGTCCCCCAACTCACCTGATGAAGACGAGAAGAAGGACACCACGACCGCCATGGCAGAGCTGACGATCTCCCCGGAGGAGATCCGGAGTGCGATCTCCAGCTACGTCTCGTCCCTGGAGACCGAGACCTCCCGCGAGGAGGTGGGCACCGTCACCGACACCGGTGACGGCATCGCCCACGTCGAGGGACTGCCCTCGGCGATGACCAACGAGCTGCTGGAGTTCTCCGGCGGAGTGCTCGGCGTCGCGCTGAACCTCGACGTGCGCGACATCGGCGCGGTCATCCTCGGTCCCTACGGGGGGATCGAGCAGGGCCAGCAGGTCACGCGCACCGGCAACATCCTCTCGGTCCCCGTGGGGGACGCGTTCCTCGGCCGGGTCGTCGACCCGCTGGGCGCCCCGATCGACGGCCTTGGCGACATCGAGGCGCAGACCCAGCGCGTCCTGGAGCTGCAGGCGGCTTCCGTGATCGACCGGCAGGGTGTGAGCGAGCCACTGCAGACCGGCATCAAGGCGATCGACTCCATGACGCCGATCGGGCGCGGGCAGCGGGAGCTGATCATCGGGGACCGCAAGACGGGCAAGACCGCGGTGTGCGTCGACACCATCATCAACCAGAAGCAGAACTGGGCCTCCGGGGACGAGAAGCTGCAGGTCCGCTGCATCTACGTGGCGATCGGCCAGAAGGGCTCGACCGTCGCCAGCGTGCGTGCGGCGCTGGAGGAGGCCGGGGCGCTGGAGTACACCACGATCGTCAACGCGCCCGCGTCCGATCCGGCCGGGTTCAAGTGGCTGGCCCCCTACACCGGTTCCGCGCTCGGGCAGCACTGGATGTACCAGGGCAAGCACGTTCTGATCGTCTTCGACGACCTGTCCAAGCACGCCGACGCCTACCGCGCGATCTCGCTGCTGCTGCGTCGTCCGCCGGGTCGCGAGGCGTTCCCCGGCGATGTCTTCTACCTGCACTCCCGGTTGCTGGAGCGTTGCGCCAAGCTCTCCGACGAGCTCGGTGCGGGTTCGATGACCGGGCTGCCGATCATCGAGACCAAGGCCAACGACGTGTCGGCCTACATCCCGACCAATGTCATCTCGATCACCGACGGCCAGGTGTTCCTGGAGTCCGACCTGTTCAACCAGGGCGTGCGGCCGGCGATCAACGTCGGCATCTCGGTCTCCCGGGTCGGCGGCGCCGCGCAGATCAAGGCCATGAAGACGGTGTCCGGTTCGCTGCGGCTGGACCTGTCGCAGTACCGCGAGCTCGAGGCGTTCTCCGCGTTCGGCTCCGACCTCGACGACGCCTCGCGGCGCACCCTGGACCGCGGTAGCCGGCTGGTCGAGCTGCTCAAGCAGCGCCAGTTCTCGCCGTTCCCGGTCGAGGAGCAGGTCGTCTCGATCTTCCTCGGCACCCAGGGCCACCTGGACGCGGTGCCCGTCGCCGACATCGGTCGCTTCGAGGCGGAGTTCCTCGACGACGTGCGGCGCAACAACGACGGGATCCTGGCCGACATCCGGGAGTCCAAGAAGCTCTCCGACGACAACACCGCGCGCCTGGTGGACGCGGTGAACGGTTTCAAGAAGCAGTTCACCGCAGCCGACGGCTCCTCGGTGGCGCCGAAGGAGGAGAAGGCCGAGGCGATGGACGACAAGAAGGTCGACCGCGAGAAGGTCAAGGTCAACAAGCCGGCTCCGGCCAAGAGCTGATCGGGGCATCTCATGGCGGCACAGATCCGTGTGCTGCGGCGACGGATCAAGTCGACGCAGTCCATCAAGAAGATCACTCGAGCGATGGAGCTCATCGCAACCTCGCGGATCGCCAAGGCCCGGGCCAGGGTCGAGGCCGCGAAGCCCTACGCCGAGGAGATGACCAAGGTCCTCACCGAGCTGGCGAACAACTCGGCGTTGGACCACCCGCTCCTCGTCGAGCGGGAGAACCCCGAGCGCGCTGCGATATTGGTCGTGACGAGTGACCGCGGCCAGGCCGGCGGCTACAACGCCAGCGTGCTCAGGGCAGCCGAGGAGTTGCAGGCCCTCCTGCGGGAGCAGGGCAAGGAGCCGGTGCTCTACGTGATCGGGCGCAAGGGCGTGAACTACTACCGGTTCCGGCGTCGCAAGGTCGTCGCTTCCTGGACCGGATTCTCCGAGCAGCCGAGCTACGAGGACGCGGCCGAAGCGGCGCGCACCTTGGTGGCAGCGTTCATGGCCGGCGCGGGCGATCGCGACGACGAGGAGGCGGCTGAGATCACCGGTGCGCCCCAGGACGCTGTCGTCGCCGTCGATGAGCTGCATCTGGTCTACACGCAGTTTCAGAACATGGTCATCCAGACACCACAGGCCCGTCGGATGGCGCCGATGGAAATCGAGTACGCCGAGTCCGACGCGGACGATTCGTCGGACTCGGGTCCACAGGCGCTGTACTCCTTCGAGCCCGAGGCCGACACGTTGTTCGATGCGTTGCTGCCGAAGTATGTCAGCGCGCGGTTGTTCGCCGCGCTGCTGGAGTCGGCGGCGTCGGAGTCGGCGAACCGGCAGCGGGCGATGAAAGCCGCCACCGACAACGCCAACGAACTGATCCGTACCCTGACATTGGAGGCCAACCAGGCCCGTCAGGCCCAGATCACCCAGGAGATCAGTGAGATCGTCGGTGGCGCCGATGCTCTCGTGAGTGCAGGGAGTGAGAACTGATGACCGCCGTGGACGACACTGCGACCCAGTCCCCAGAGACACAGACCACGGCCGGGCGGGTCGCGAGGGTCACCGGCCCGGTCGTCGACGTCGAGTTCCCGCGCAACACGCTGCCGGAGCTCTACAACGCCCTCACCGTGGAGGTGACGTTCGGGGAGCTGGCCAAGACGCTCACCCTCGAGGTCGCCCAGCACCTGGGCGACAACCTGGTCCGGGCCATCTCGATGCAGCCCACCGACGGCCTGGTGCGCGGCGCGCCGGTCACCAACCTGGGCCGGCCGATCTCCGTGCCGGTCGGTGACCAGGTCAAGGGCCACGTGTTCAACGCCCTCGGTGAGTGCCTTGACCAGCCCGATCTGGAGATCACCGGCGAGCTGTGGGGCATCCACCGCAAGGCGCCCGCGTTCGACCAGCTCGAGGGCAAGACCGAGATGCTGGAGACCGGCATCAAGGTCCTCGACCTGCTCACCCCGTACGTCGTCGGCGGCAAGATCGGCCTGTTCGGGGGTGCC
>JBOHEP010000010.1:0-8464 GCA_050701075.1 Pseudonocardia sp.
GGTCCTGGCCACCGGCCTGGACGATGAACAGCGCGGCGAGGGTGAGGTAGATGCAGGTGCCGTCCAGGTTGAACGAGTACCCGGTGGGCAGCACCACCCCGACGGTCTGGCGGGACGCGCCGGCCGACTCCAGCTTGGCCAGCAGCCGGGGCAGCACGGTCTCCGAGGACGACGTGCCCACGATGATCAATAGCTCGTCCTTGATCAGCCGGACGAGCTTGACGATGTTGAAACCGCTCCACGCTGCGACCGCGCCCAGGAGGCCGAAGACGAAGACCGCGCACGTGACCCAGAACGTGCCCATCAGCACGGCCAGGTTGGTCAGGGAACCGGAGCCGAAGACCGCCACGGTGTAGGCCATCCCGCCGAATGCTCCCAGCGGCGCCACCCACATGATCAACCGGATGATGCCGAAGATCACCTTGCTGATCGCGTCGATCCCACCCACGACGCGCTCGCGCAGCGCCGGGGTGAGCGCGGAGATCGCGCACGCGGTGAGGATCGCCAACACCAGGATCTGGAGGATCTTGTTCTCGACGAACGGTCCGAGGAAGCTCGACGGCAGCAGCTCACCGGTGATGAACGGCACCAACCCCGACTCCTGCGGCCCCGATTCGAGCTGCCGCTGGGCACTGTCGCGGGCCGCGTCGCTCGGCGCGCCCTCGAATCCCGCCCCCGGCTTGACGAGGTTGCCGGCGATCAGGCCGAGGGCCAGCGCCACCACCGTGGCCGCCAGGAAGTAGCACAGCGCCTTCAGCGCGAGCCCGCCCGCTCGCGCCAGGTTGCCCAGCGAGGCGATCCCCGCCACCACCGTCACGAAGATCACCGGCCCGGTCACCGTCTTGATCAGCTGGATGAAGGCGTCGGCCAGCCACTTGGTCTCCCGGGCCACACCGGGGGCGACCAGCCCGAGGACGATGCCTGCTGCGATCGCCACCAGCACCCAGAACCACAGCTGGCTCCAGAGACTGCGCCGAGCGGTTGCGGGGGCCGCACCGTTGGCCCGGCTGTCGGGTGGGGTGACGTCGGGCATGTCAGCACGGTAGCGCGAGGCACCAACGAGTTTGCCCGCATGCGCCGGCGAGGATGGCACGCATGCGCCGGCGGGATACCGTGTCGGTGAGCAAAGCCGATGAGCAGAGTCGGTGACAAGGGAGGTGACCCGTGGCAGCCGATCCCGGGTCGGACAAGCCGTCCCCGTCCGATCCGGCGGGGCAGGCCTCGATTCTCCAGTGCCGGCCGGCGGAGCCACGGGCGGCGCGACGGACGTTCCTCGTCGCCGCGATGCGTCGCCCGGCCATGGTCGGGGCGGTTGCGCCGAGCTCGGCACGACTGGCCGGGGTGCTGGCGTCGGTGGTGCCGAGCGAGGGCTCGCCGATCGTCGTCGAGCTCGGCCCCGGTACCGGTTCGGTCAGCGCTGCGATCGATCAGCGGCTGCCGGCGGGTGCCCGTCATCTCGCCATCGAGCTCGACACGGGCATGATCGAGTACCTGCACCGCGCTCGTCCGATGCTGGAGGTCGTGCGGGGTGACGCCCGACACCTCGGTGCGCTGCTCGCCGAGCACGGCGTCACCCGGGTGGACGCGGTCGTCAGCGGGTTGCCGTGGGCCCTGTTCGACGCCCCGACCCAGACCGCGATCCTGCGCGAGGTCAGTCGCTTGATCGGTCCGACGGGTGCGTTCACCACGTTCGCCTACCTGCACGGCATGCCGCTCCACTCGGCGCGTCGCTTCCGCCACACCTTGCGCGAGATCTTCGACGAGGTCGTGGTGGGCACGACGATCTGGCGCAACCTGCCGCCTGCGTTCGGTTACATCTGCCGGCGCCCGGCCCGGGTGCCCGTCAGCGGGTGAGCGTCGAGCGGGTCCCGATCCGGGACGTTCTGCGCCTCGCCGCACCTGCCCTGCCGGTGCTGGCCGCCGAGCCGCTCTACCTGCTCGTCGACACCGCCGTCGTCGGCCGGCTCGGCGTCGTGCCGCTGGCCGGGCTGGCCGTCGGCGGGGTGCTGTTCGCGCAGGTCACCAGCCAGCTGACCTTTCTGGCCTACGGCACCACCGCCCGCGCCGCACGACTGCACGGCGCCGGGCGACGGGCCGACGCCGTCGCCGAAGGGGTGCAGGCGACGTGGCTGGCGCTGGGCGTCGGCACCCTCGTGCTCGTCATCGGACAGCTCGTGGCCGCACCGGTGGCACGAGCCTTGGGCGACGGCGGCGCGGTCGCCGATGCGGCCGTGTCGTGGCTGCGCGTGGCGCTCTGCGGTGCCCCGCTCGTACTCGTGACGCTGGCCGGCAACGGCTGGATGCGCGGGGTGCAGGACACCGCGGGACCGCTGCGGTACGTCCTGGCAGGCAACGCGCTGTCGGCGCTGGTCTGCCCGGTGCTCGTGCACGGCTGGGGTGACGCCTGGGCCGGGCTGGGGCTCCCCGGCTCGGCGGTGGCGAACGTCGCGGGCCAGGCCGTCGGCGCGGGACTGTTCCTGGCCGCCCTGTGGCGCGAGAGGGCCGTCGCACCCGAGCTCGCGCTGCGCCCGGTACCGGCACTGCTGCGCGCCCAGCTCGTCCTCGGCCGTGACCTGCTGACCCGCAGCCTGGCCTTCCAGGCGTGTTTCCTGTCCGCGACGGCGGTCGCCGCCCGGTTCGGGGCCGCCACGGTGGCGGCGCACCAGATCGTCGTGCAGCTGTGGGTCTTCATGGCGCTGGTGCTCGACGCGGTCGCGATCGCGGCGCAGTCGCTGGTCGGCGCCGCCCTCGGCGCGGGGGGCGGGGCCCGGGCCCGCGCCGTCGCCCGGCAGGTCTGCGGCTACGGACTCGTGCTCGGCACGACGTTCGGCGGGGTGTTCGCGGCGCTGGTCGAAGTGTTGCCCGGGGTGTTCACCGCCGACGCCGCGGTGCTCGCGGCCGTTCCGGTGGCGTGGTGGTTCTTCGTCGCGATGCAGCCCGTCGCGGGGGTGGTGTTCGCCCTCGACGGGGTGCTGCTTGGCGCCGGCGACGCGGCCTTCCTGCGCACCACGACCCTGCTCGCCGCGGTGGTCGGGTTCCTGCCACTGATCTGGGCGTCACTGGTGTTCGGCTGGGGCCTGGCCGGGATCTGGACGGGCCTGACGGCGTTCATGCTGATCCGGCTGGTGGCGGTGACGCTGCGAGCACGGTCGGACCGCTGGGCGATCCCGGGCGCGGTGCGCTCATGATCTTCACGAGCGTACGCTCATGGACCCGGGCGGCCGGCGTGAGCGTATGCTCGCCGCGATCATCAGCTCAGGGGTGGCAGGATCGGGGCGTGCAGCCCGGTCTCGTGATCGTCGCCAAGCCCAGCGGGCTGACCTCGCATGACGTGGTTACCCGGCTGCGGCGCATCCTGGGTACCCGCAAGATCGGCCATGCCGGCACGCTCGACCCGATGGCCACCGGGGTGCTCGTCTGCGGGGTCGACCGCGGCACCAGACTCCTCGGCCATCTCGCTCTCGACACCAAGGCCTACACGGCGACCATTCGCCTCGGCGCGGTGACCACCACCGACGACGCCGAGGGTGAAGTACTCACCACCACCGACCCCGCCGGGGTGACCGACGCCGCCGTCGAAGCCGGGATCACCGCGTTGACCGGCGCGATCCAGCAGGTGCCCAGCTCGGTCAGCGCGATCAAGGTCGACGGCCGGCGGGCGTACGCGAGGGTCCGGGCCGGTGAGGACGTCGTGCTGGCCGCCCGGCCGGTCACGATCTCGGTGTTCACGCTCCACGCGCGCCGTGGCGACGCCCTCGACGTCACGGTGGAGTGCTCGTCGGGCACCTACGTCCGCGCGCTGGCCCGCGACCTCGGTGCGCGTCTGGGCGTCGGCGGGCACCTCACGGCCCTGTGCCGCACCCGGGTGGGGCCTTTCACCCTGGAGCACGCCCGGACGCTGGAAGAGCTGGAACGGGGACCGGAGCTGTCGTTGACGCTCGCCGAGGCCGTCGCGCTCGCGTTCGCCCGCCGCGAGCTGAACGACGTGGACGCCGCCGACGTCGGACACGGCCGCCCGCTCCCCGCCGCCGGCCTGCCGGGCACCTATGGCGCCTTCGCCCCCGACGGTCGGGTGCTCGCGCTGATGACCGAGCAAGGTGGCGCGGCGCGCCCGGTCGTCGTGCTGGCCCCGGCGGGCGGTTGAACCCCCGCCGCACCCCTCGCCCCCGCCGCACCCCGCACCCCTCGCCCCCACCGCGCCCCGCACCCCTCGCCCCCGCAGCGGCGGCGCGGGGGGCTCCGGCGTCGCCTGGCTGCGTCGGATGGGCGCGGCGGTGGGGGTGGTCACACCGGTCGGGGACTCCGAGGCTGTCCGGTCGTTGCCATCCGGACCGTCGTAGGCTTCGAAGGTGCAGCGGTGGCGGGGGCTTGAGGCCGTGCCAACGGGCTGGGGTCGCAGCGTCGTCACCGTCGGGGTCTTCGACGGGGTGCACCGCGGTCATCAGCAGCTGATCGCCCGTGCGGTGGCCCGGGGGCGGGAGCGTGGGTTGCCGGCCGTGCTGATCACGTTCGATCCGCACCCGGCCGAGCTGGTCCGGCCGGGCAGCCATCCGGCCCGGCTGACCAGCCTCCGGCGCCGCGCCGACCTCGTCGCCGAGCTCAGGATCGACGCCTTCTGCGTGTTGCCCTTCACCGCCGAGCTCTCCCGCACCGAGGCCCCGGAGTTCGCTCACGAGGTGCTCGTCGAACGGCTGCACGCGGCCGCGGTGGTGGTGGGCCGCAACTTCACCTTCGGCCACCGCGCCGCTGGGGATGTGGCCCTGCTCGCGCGGCTGGGGGAGCGGTTCGGCTTCGCGGTCGAGGGCCTGGACCTGATCAGCGACGACGGGGTCACCTTTTCCTCCACCTACATCCGGGCCTGCATCGATGCGGGTGACGTCCTGGCCGCCACCGCGGCGCTGGGTCGCCCCCATCGGGTCGAGGGCGTGGTGGTGCACGGCAACCGGCGTGGTCGCGAGTTGGGCTTTCCCACGGCAAACCTCGCCGCCGCCCCGTTCAGCGCGCTGCCCGCCGACGGGATCTACGCCGGGCGGTTCGCCATCGGCGGTGTCGATGCGCGCTCCGCTGACACCTCGCGCGGTGTCGATGCGCGTTCCGCTGACGCCCCACGCGGGCGGTTGTTGCCGGCGGCGATCTCGGTGGGTACCAACCCGACGTTCTCCGGACGGGTGCGTTCGGTCGAGGCCTACGTGCTCGACGTCGACGAAGATTTCTACGGCCACGAGGTCGGGGTGGACTTCGCGCACCGGCTGCGTGGCCAGGAGCGGTTCGACGATGTCGAGGCGCTGACCGAGCAGATGCACCGCGATGTCGCCCGTACCCGCGAGTTGTTGGGGCACTGATTTTCCCGTTCGCCCTCGCCGGGACCGATCGGGCTGCGAGCATGATCGCCATGGGTATGGGGATCGAGCAACAGGTCGGGCTGCGCATCGCGGTCAACCGTGACCGCCAGCGTGATCTCTATGGGTCCACGCTGGGTGACCAGGTCCGTTGGCTGACCTCGGCGCTGGACATCACGCAGGCCCGGCTGGCCCGCACTCTCGGGATGAGCCCGGCGATGCTCAGCCAGCTGGTCAGCGGTCGCCGCGTCAAGATCGGCGATCCCACCGTGCTGGCCCGGTTGTTGATGCTCGACCAGCGCTGCTCCGGTGCCCCGTCGCAGCCGGAGCCGCAAGTGGTCGACGCGCTGCTCGCGGAGGTCGCCAGGGCCCATTGGCAGTGGACCCGGCCCGCTTCGGCCCGAGGCCGGGATCGAGTGGAGCAGGGTTCGTCGCCGAGCACCGCCATCGACGCCCTGCGCACGGTCGCGACTCCGGCCCGGCTGGCCGCCGCCGCTGCCACCCTCAGACCGGCATTCCCGGAACTCGCCGAGATCCTGCGGCAGGCCGCCGTTCCTCGGTGATCGACCCGCGGTATCGGGGCGCCATCGTGTGAAAGGTGAGGCCTGGTAATGTGACGAGTTGGGTGCGGCTGCAGTCCGTGGTGGCCGCCACCGTCTCCCGACCCCTGGGCTGGTCTTGTCGGGTTGATCTCGACGGAGGGTTGATTCCTCCGATGAGTCGACCTCCTCGAGGGCGTCGGCCCCACGGCACGCGAACCAGAGGAGCACCACAGTGGCACTCGACGCCGCTCAGAAGAAGACCATCCTGGACACCTACGGGGTCCACGAGAGCGACACCGGTTCGCCCGAGGCGCAGGTCGCGCTGCTGACCAAGCGGATCAGCGACCTGACCGAGCACCTCAAGATGCACAAGCACGACCACCACTCGCGTCGCGGCCTGCTGCTCCTGGTCGGCCGTCGTCGTCGGCTCCTGAAGTACCTGGCCAAGGTCGACATCGCGCGCTACCGATCCCTGATCGAGCGCCTCGGTCTGCGCCGCTGACCCGACGGTCCGGGGCCACCACGCGGTGGCATCGGACCGATCCGCACGACGACAACTACATGACGCCACGCCATCCGGAGGACGATCCGCCGGTCCTCGGTAGTGGCTCCCGGGCCTCGACACCTGTTGAGCCATGCCCGGGGGCTTCGATCGAAGACCGGCTCGGCCGAGGTTCTTCCCGCTGTGGTGTGGCACCCCTCTCAAGGAGATGCCCACTTACATGACTGACCCCATCCAGAACCCCGATGACATCGTGCACGAGACCAGTGCCGTCATTGACAACGGGAGCTTCGGTTCCCGCATCATCCGGTTCGAAACCGGGCGGCTCGCCCGCCAGGCCGCCGGATCCGTCGTCGCCCATCTCGACGACGAGACCATGCTGCTGAGCGCCACCACGGCGTCGAAGCACCCCAAGGAGCACTTCGACTTCTTCCCGCTCACCGTCGACGTCGAGGAGCGGATGTATGCCGCGGGCCGCATCCCCGGCTCGTTCTTCCGCCGCGAGGGCCGTCCGGGCACGGATGCGATCCTCACCTGCAGGCTGATCGACCGGCCGCTGCGCCCGTCGTTCGTCGACGGGCTGCGCAACGAGATCCAGATCGTCGTCACGGTGATGAGCCTCAACCCGGCCGACCCGTACGACGCGCTCGCGATCAACGCCGCGTCGGCGTCCACCCAGCTTGCCGGGCTGCCGTTCTCCGGGCCCATCGGCGCGGTGCGGGTCGCTCTGGTCGACGGCCAGTGGGTGGCGTTCCCGACCCATGACCTGCTCGAGCGGGCCGTGTTCGACATGGTCGTGGCCGGGCGCGTCGTCGCTGATGACGTTGCGATCATGATGGTTGAGGCCGAGGCCACCATCGCCACGATCGAGCTGGTCGCGGGCGGGGCGCAGGCGCCGACGGAGGAGGTCGTCGCGTCCGGGTTGGAGGCGGCCAAGCCGTTCATCCGCAGTCTCTGCGTGGCCCAGCAGGCGATGGCCGACGCGGCCGCCAAGCCCACCGGCGACTTCCCGACCTACCCGGCGTACCAGCCCGACGCCTTCGACGCCGTCGCCGAGATGGCGAGCGACGACCTGGCGCGGGCGTTGACGATCGCCGGCAAGCAGGATCAGAACACACGGGTCGACGGGATCAAGCTCGCCGTCCTGGAACAGCTCGGCCCGAAGTTCGAAGGCCGCGAGAAGGAGCTCGGCGCCGCCTTCCGCGCGCTGAACAAGAAGCAGGTCCGCCTGCGGATCCTGCGTGACCAGGTGCGTATCGACGGCCGTGCGCTCACCGATATCCGGCCGCTGTCGGCCGAGGTCGAGGTCATCCCGCGGGCGCACGGCTCGGCGCTGTTCGAGCGCGGCGAGACTCAGATCCTGGGTGTCACCACACTGAACATGCTGCGCATGGAGCAGCAGATCGACGCGCTCGGCCCGGAGACGCGCAAGCGCTACCTGCACCACTACAATTTCCCGCCGTACTCCACCGGTGAGACCGGCCGGGTGGGTTCGCCCAAGCGCCGCGAGATCGGCCACGGCGCGCTGGCCGAGCGGGCGTTGCTGCCCGTGCTGCCCACGCGCGAGGAGTTCCCATACACGATCCGGCAGGTGTCCGAGGCGCTGAGCTCCAACGGTTCCACGTCGATGGGGTCGGTCTGTGCGTCCACGATGTCGCTGCTCAACGCCGGTGTGCCACTCAGGGCGCCGGTCGCGGGCATCGCGATGGGCCTGGTCTCCGACGAGGTCGATGGAAAGACGCGGTATGTCGCGCTCACCGACATCCTGGGAGCCGAGGACGCGTTCGGCGACATGGACTTCAAAGTCGCCGGCACGCCCGACTTCGTCACCGCGCTACAGCTCGACACCAAGCTCGACGGCATTCCGTCCGAGGTGCTCGCGGCTGCGCTGAGCCAGGCCAAGGACGCCCGGCTGACCATCCTCGAGGTCATCGGCGAGGCGATCGACAGCCCCGACGAGATGAGCAGGTTCGCCCCGCGGGTCGTCGCGATCCAGGTGCCGATCGACAAGATCGGCGAGGTCATCGGCCCGAAGGGCAAGATGATCAACTCGATCACCGAGCAGACCGGTGCCGACATCT
>JBOHEP010000011.1:0-6863 GCA_050701075.1 Pseudonocardia sp.
GGAGCACCCGGCCCCTCCCGCGGTGCCGGATGTGGCGCGCGGGCCGCTGATCGGCACGGCGGACGTGTTCCTCGCTGGCATCGGCGGTACCGGGATCGTCACGGTCAACCAGGTGCTCGGCTCCGCCGCGGTGCGCGACGGCCTCGCCGTGCACGGGGTGGACCAGACCGGCCTGTCCCAGAAGGCGGGACCGGTCACCTCACACCTGCGGCTCGCGGCCGACGCCACAGCTCTCGGCCCGGCGAACCGGGTCGGTGCCGGGACGGCCCGCTGCTACCTGGCCTTCGATGCGCTGGTGGGCGCCGATCCCCGCTTTCTCAGCTGCGCCTCGCCCGAGCTCACCGTCGCCGTGGTCTCCACCAGCCCGGTGCCGACCGGGGCGATGGTGCGCGATGCGTCGATCACCGCGCCCGATGTGCCCGGACTCGTCGCGCGGATCGCCGGGGTTTCGCGCGACGTCGTCGCGCTGGATGCCCAGGCGGCCGCGCAGGTGCTGTTCGGTGACGCGATGCCGGCGAACCTGCTGCTGGTCGGCGCGGCCCACCAGTCCGGGGCGTTGCCGCTCTCGGCCGCGGCGATCGAGTGGGCCATCGAGCTGAACGGGGTCGCGGTGGCGGCCAACGTCGCAGCGTTCCGCTGGGGACGGGTCGCGGTCGCCGATCCTGCTGCGTTCGCCGCGGCCGCCGGGCAGGGCGACGGTGTTGCGGTCAGCCCGGTGCTGCCGGTGTCGATCGATCTCGGGGAGCTGGCGGGGGAGACTCGGCGGCTCGTGGAGCTGCGAGCCGCGCAGCTCATCGACTACCAGGGTGAGCACACGGCCCGGGCGTATGTGGCCGACGTCGTTGCGGTGTGGCGGGCCGAGCGCGCGATCGGTGGCGAGACGGCCTTCAGCGAGGCGGCGGCGCGGGGGCTGCACAAGCTCACGGCCTACAAGGACGAGTACGAGGTGGCGCGGCTGCTCACCGACCCCGTCTTCGAGGCGAAGCTCGCGGCCGAGGTGCCGGGCGGGGTGAAGCGGCGCTACCGGTTGCACCCACCGGTGCTCAAGGCCCTGGGCCGGGACAAGAAGATCGCGTTCGGGCCGTGGGTGCGGCCGGTGCTGCGGGCACTTGCCCGGGCCAGGGCGCTGCGGGGAACGGCGCTGGATCCGTTCGGACGCACCGAGATCCGTCGCCTCGAGCGCTCGCTGCGAGATGACTACCGGGCGCTGGTCCTGCGGCTGGCGTCCGGACTGTCGGCGGCGTCCTATGCCACTGCTGTGGCCGCCGCCGAGGCGGCTGAGCTCGTGCGCGGGTACGAGGACGTCAAGCTCGCGAACGTGGAGCGGTATCGGATCCGGCTGGCCGAGCTGGGGGTCGGTCCATCGGGCTCCGGGCACCCGTCCTGACTGTCTTCCTGGGCTTGGCGAATTCGACTTGACGGCGCCATCCGACTTGACGGCGCGCCACGCGGGCGTCCAACGATCCTCAGCGAAGCCGCCCGGCGCGGATTCTGCGTTGAACTGACCGCCGATGTTGCCCCATTCGTTGGCACTTCGGATCGTGTGCTGCGTCCGGACGGCTGGCAGTCCGTCCGGCGGGGAACAGGCCGGGTCCCTGCGGTGAACGGTGAGAGGCTCCGGGCGTGGTCGGATCAACATGCGACGTGAACCACTTGCCGCGCTGCTCGATCCAACGGCCTCAGCGAAGCTCGGGAGGAGCTCAAGTCGCGGCTGGGGCGGCTAGCGTGAGCGCTGGATCAATAACGGCTTGGCCCAGATCGGACACGGATTCGCCTCGGAGTCCTCCGGTCTCCCGACCCCGACGGGATGTTCGGTCCGGCCGTGAGATCCGGAAGGAAAGGTAGTGGCGCGCGGCATCGCTCCCCCCAGCGACCGGCGCACACGCCTCTGGCCCCCGCTGCTGGCCGTCCGGCCGCAGCGGGGGCCGGCCAGCCGTTCGTTCCTGCCAGCACCGTCACTCCGGTTCGTTGCCCCTTCGGTGGTGCGCTCACTGACCGATGATCGACCATGGATCAGCTCTCGAACGTCGCCAACGCCCGGATCTTGTTCGTGACGTCCAGCGCCGCCACCGTGTATGCCTCGGACAGGGTCGGGTAGTTGAGCACGGTGTCGACCAGGTAGTCGACGGTGCCGCCGCATCCCATGATCGCCTGCCCGATGTGGACCAGATCCGTGGCACCCGACCCGAAGACGTGCACGCCGAGCAGCGTGCGGTCCTCGGTGGAGACCAGCAGTTTGAGCATCCCGTAGGAGTCGCCGACGATCGCCCCACGGGCGAGCTCACGGTAGCGCGACACGCCCACCTCGTACGGTACGGACGACTGCGTGAGCTCGCCCTCGGTGCGACCGCAGAAGGAGATCTCCGGAACGGTGTAGATACCGATGGGCTGGAGGCTCTGCAGCTCGCGTGCCGGCTCGTCGAAGGCGTGGTAAGCGGCGAGCCGCCCCTGGTCCATACTCGTGGCGGCGAGTGCGGGAAACCCGATCACATCGCCGACGGCGTAGATGTGTGGCACCTCGGTGCGGTAATGCTCGTCGACGCTGATGCGGCCTCGCCTGTCCGCGGCGAGCCCGGCCTTCTCCAGGTCCAGCTCCTCGGTGACGCCCTGGCGTCCCGCGGAGTACATCACCATGTCGGCGGCGACCTTCTTACCGCTGGCCAGGCTCGTGACCGTGCCCTTCCGGGCGATCTCGACCTTCGACACCTCCTCGCCGAACCGGAACGTGACGGCCTGGTCGCGCAGGTGGAACTTCAGCGACTCGACGATCTCCGGATCGCAGAACTCCAGCATCTGCGGACGCCTCTCCACGACGGTGACGCGGGTGCCCAGCGCGGCGAACATCGAGGCGTACTCGATGCCGATCACGCCTGCCCCGACCACCACCAGGGACCCGGGGATCCGCTGCAGCCGCAGTACCGCGTCGGAGTCGAGCACGTGGGCGTCGTCGAACTCGACCTCCGCAGGTCGCGCCGGGCGCGTGCCGGTGGCGATCACGAACTTCTCCGCGGTGACGGTGTTGTGGTCGCCGCGCGCGTCGCCCTGCACGGTGACGGTGTGCGGATCGTCGAACCGGGCGGTGCCGGCGAAGAGATCCACGTGGTTGCGCTGCAGTTGGTTGCGGATCACCTCGACCTCGCGGCCGACGACGTGGCGGGTGCGGGCCAGCAGGTCGGCGATCGTGATCTCGGACTTGACCCGGTAGCTGGCGCCGTACATGTCGCGTTGGGCGAAGCCGGTGAGGTAGAGCACTGCTTCCCGCAGCGTCTTGGACGGGATCGTGCCCGTGTTGACGCAGACCCCACCCATCATGTCCCGACGTTCGGCCACGGCCACCCGCTTGCCCAGCTTCGCCGCGGCGATCGAGGCCTTCTGCCCGCCCGGTCCCGAGCCGATGACCAGCAGGTCGTAGTCGTACACCGGCTCCTCCTCACGCTCCTGCATTCATCCAGCGTCACGGACGGCTGACCGATCTGCTGCGTCGGCGACGTTAACACTGGGCGACGACGTCTCCGCCGTTTCTCGGGCGGTTGTCCACAGGCGGCCCAGCGAAGGCGCAGTTGTCCACAGGCGAACGCGACGGTCTGGTCAGCGGGCCTGGCCTGGCGCACGCTCGGCCCATGGTGCTCTCCGATATGTCTCCAGCATCTCCGTTTCCGTCCGCGGATGCCGATCAGCCGGTTCTCCGCCTGCGGGATCCGGGTGGTCTGGTGGCCGCGGTTCCCGTGATGCTCGGGTTCCGTCCCAGTGACTCGCTGGTCCTTGTCGCGACCGGTGGCCGCACGGGGCGGCGGCTGGGCCTGACGTTACGAGTCGATCTGCCTCCACCCGAGCATGTCGAGACGACGTGTCGCGCGGCTGCCGAGAGTCTCCTGATCGGCACACCGGCCGGAGCCGCGGTCATCGTGATCGGTGGCGCGGCGGCTACCGGCGCTGATCCGCCGCGCCGCGATGTGGTCGGCGCCACGGTTGCGGCTCTGGACGGCCTCGGCGTCGTCGTGCATACCGCAGTGTGGGTACAGCAGTGCGGTGCGGGTGCCCGCTGGGCCTGCTACGACCCGTGCGGCTGCACAGGATTGCTACCCGACCCGGGAGCCACCCCGTTCGCAGCAGCCGCGGCGGTGGCCGGCCACGTCGTCTACGCCGACCGCAGCCAGCTCGAACGGCTGCTCGACCCGGTCGACCCGGCGGTGTTGAGTCGTCGCGAGGCGATGTTGACCCGCTCCGTGGACGCGGCATTGATTCGCCCCGACCCGGCAGGTGCACTCGAGGTGACCGCCCAGCGGGCGCTTGTGGACGCGGCGATCGACGAGACGTCGGCCGGGCGGCTCCACCTCGATGACGCCGCCGTGGTCGCGCTCGCCGGAGCGTTGGTGGTACCCGGCGTCCGCGAATCGGCCCTGGCCCGTTGCGCCGGGCCACGGGCAGCGGCCGCGGAGCAACTGTGGGCTGCACTCACCCGGGAGATTCCCGACCCGGAGGCTGCGGAGCCGGCAGCGCTGCTGGCCGTGTCGGCGCTCCTGCGCGGCAACGGCGCGCTGGCGCACGTCGCGCTCGACCGTGCGGAGCAGGCGTGGCCGGGGCACCGGCTCACCGGCATCCTGCGTCACGCTGTCGAGCTCGGGCTGCGGCCCGACCAGATCCGCGCATGGTTGAGCTCGGACGACACCGCCAGGCCTGCGCAGGTGAACCGGCGGATCCGCCGCGGGCGGCAACGGACCCGACGATGATTCCTCGAAGAGACGCCCGGGCATTGTGCCGGCAACGCTCCCGTGCCTCTCGCAATGACCGCGCCGCAGGCATTTGCTACCCGTCAGACCGGCACGCGCATGCGGGTGAACTGCCAGGCATCTCCGACGATCGTGGCCAGGTCGGTGTGTCGGGGACGCCAGCCGAGCTCAGCCGCGGCTGCCTCGCTGGAGGCCACCAGCACGGCTGGGTCGCCGGCGCGGCGCGGCGCGGTGACCGCGGGGATCGGATGCCCGGTCACCATTCGGCAGGCCTCCACCACCTCGCGCACGGAGAATCCGGTGCCGCTGCCGAGGTTGTAGATCGTGTGCCTGCCCGACTGCGCGTGCTCCAGCGCGAGCAGGTGCGCGGCGGCGAGGTCGTCGACGTGGATGTAATCGCGCACACAGGTGCCGTCCGGTGTCGGCCAGTCGTTGCCGAAGATCTGCACCGATTCGCGCTGCCCGGCGGCCACCTGGAGCACGATCGGGATGAGGTGGGTCTCTTTCTCGTGCCGCTCGCCGTAGCGACCGTGCGCCCCCGCCACATTGAAGTAGCGCAGGCTCACCGCGGCCAGGCCGTGTGCGGCCGCGTAGGAGCTGATCGCCTGGTCGATCGCCAGCTTGCTCGCGCCGTAGGGGTTCGTCGGTCGTGTCGGGGCGTCCTCCCGGATGGGGATCTCCTCCGGCTCGCCGTAGGTGGCGGCGGTGGAGGAGAACACCAGCCGCGGCGTGCCATGGCGGCGGATCGCCTCGAGCAGCCGCAGCGACGTCACCACGTTGCCCGACCAGTACAGCTCAGGCTGCTGCACCGATTCGCCGACCAGCGACCGGGCCGCGAAGTGCAGCACACCGTCGAAGCCGTCAGCCAGCATGTCATCGGCGGCCTCGGCCAGGTCTGCCTCGACGAACCGGGCGCCGCCGGGCACCGCATCCCGGTGCCCGTTGGACAGGTCGTCGAGCACCACCACGTCGTGGCCGGCGTCCACCAGGTGCGCGGCGCACACGCTGCCGACGTAGCCGGCCCCGCCGGTGACGAGCAGTTTCACGGGAGATCCTCCTCGGTTGTCAGTACATCGCCCGACAACCGTCTCATGAGTCGGAGAGCCCTCCGCCCAGGGGCAGCGCGGCAGTCAGCGTGCCCGGACGAGCACCGCGTGTGCGATGAGCGGCGCCACGGCAGAGGTGGCGTCGGTGTCGGAGCCGACCGGCACGGGATCGCCGTAGCGGGCGATGGCACGCACGTCCACGTCACGACCGGGCACGATGCCGGCGTTCTTCAGGTCGGCCATCAGGTCCGTGTCCACCTGCACGTGCTCAGCGATCCGCCGGACCTCGACCCGTCCGCCGCCACGGCGAGCGAACTCGTCGAGGCGTTGCAGCCCCGCCTCGATGATCGGCGGCGCGGAGATGCCGTCGTTCGCCGTCTCGGGGGGGCGGCTCAGCTCTTCCAGACCGGGGATCGGGTTGCCGTACGGGGAGGTCGTCGGGTTGTCGAGCAGCGCCACGAGCTTGCGCTCGACCGCATCACTCATCACATGTTCCCAGCGGCACGCCTCGGCGTGCACGTACTCCCACTCCAGGCCGATCACGTCGATCAGGAGCCGCTCGGCCAGGCGGTGCTTGCGCATCACCGATACCGCTCGGGCCCGCCCGACGTCGGTCAGCTCCAAATGGCGGTCACCTGCCACCACCACCAGCCCGTCACGTTCCATGCGCGCGACGGTCTGGCTCACCGTGGGTCCGCTCTGCTGGAGGCGTTCGGCGATCCGCGCACGCAGCGGGACGACGCCCTCCTCCTCGAGTTCGTAGATCGTCCGGAGGTACATCTCGGTGGTATCGATGAGCTCGTTCACAGCCGGCCCCTTCGTCTTGCTGCATCCTATCGGCCTAACGCACCGGAGTGCTGCCAGCATCCAGGGCAGTACAGAGTTCATGATTGCCCTGGTAGCCGGTTTTCACCCGGGCAGCCCGGCACTCCAGCGCCTACGGTCGCAGGTATGAGTCCTCGAACCGCGGTGGTCTGGACACCGGCGTTCCTCTCCTATGACCTGGGCGGGGGTCACCCCCTCAACCCGGTCCGACTCGACCTCACGATGCGGTTGGCCGCCGATCTCGGGGTGCTCGAGGGCGTTG
>JBOHEP010000012.1:0-42408 GCA_050701075.1 Pseudonocardia sp.
GTCCTTCCGTGCGCCGCTCGCCGAGCAGCGGCGCGAACGCCGCGCTGATCAGCTGCCGGCGCCCGCGGCGGAACGTGCCGTAGGCGATGGCGAGCCCGACGACGGCATAGATCGCCCACGGGTGCAGCGTCCAGTGGAACAGTGTGGTCGCCATCGCGACGTCGAGCGCCTCTTCGGAGCCGGCAGGGACGGTTCCCGGCGGGGGCTCGGTGAAGTGCGCGAGGGGCTCGGCGACGCCGTAGAACATCAGCCCGATACCCATTCCGGCGCTGAACATCATCGCGATCCACGAGACCGTCCGGAACTCCGGCGCCTCGTCGTCGCGGCCCAGCGGGATCTTGCCGTAGCGGCTGAAGGCCAACCAGAGCGCGAAAACCACGAAACCGCTGGCAGCCAGCACGAAGGCCCAACCGCCGCCGGTCATGATCCCGTCGAGCACGGCGCCGGCCACCGCGGCGAGCGAGTCGGTGGCGAGCGCACCCCAGGCGATGAACGCGACGACGAGCACCGCGGCGACGCCGAAGATCCAGCGGTCGATCGGGTGCCGCTGGTCGAAGGAGCCGGCCGACGACGGCGGTGCCGGCTCCGGTCCCTGTGGTCGGTCCTGAACTGTCATCGCTGCCTCACACGGGTCGAGGCCGGCAACGGTGCCCCGTCACCGGCCAGTCCGGCATGTCCCGATCAGGTTGCCCCGTCGGGCCGGATCATGCTGTCCGTCACGATCCGCGTCGATCCGTCTCGGCGTCAACCATTCGGAGCGGATCGGAATCGGAGAGCCACCCGGACGCCCGCGTCGCCCCGTCACTACGGGCTCCACGCCCGATCAGTGTGGTGCGCGTACAGGGCAGCAACGTCCCAGCCAGAACAGCGTGCCGGTCTCGGCCACTGCTCATCCCTCACCAGTTGACGTTCGCCTCGTAGACGTTCGCCTCGACTCCGGTGAGTGGCGACTCGCCGGCGGCACCGGGCCGGCGGCGGGTAATCGCCTGGCTTCCCGCCGTCGGGTCGGGCACCATCATCCGGCGGCACCGGGCCGCGCCGGCTGGAGGTGGGCTCGGGTGCCGGGATCTGCGTCCACGGACGCCCCCCTGATCGGTGTCGACGACATCGAGACGCCGTACTGGGCGCAGGGCTTCGAAGCCGTCACGAAGGCGGGTATGCGGGAGGTCGCGCGAGCCGCCCCGCGCACCGCGGCGCTGGTGATCCGGTGGGCCTGGGCCGCGTCGCCACGACTGACCCTGCTCGCCGCGGCCGTCCACCTGCTCTCCGGGTGTGCCACCGCATTCGGGCTCCTGGCCACGGCGAATGTGTTCAGCCGGCTGTTGGAGCAGGGGCCCACCCCGGAGCGACTGGTGGCGGCGCTGCCCGCGCTCGCGGCCGTCGTGGCCGCCTACGCCGTGGGTGGGCTGCTGGACGCCGCGGTCGGTGCGGTGCAGGCCGCGCTCACCCCGCTGATCGAGCTGCGGGCGCAGGACGCGCTGCACGCCGCGCTGATCGAGGTCGACCTCGTCGCCTTCGACGACGCCGACTTCTCCGCCCTCGTCGACCGCGCCGCCCAGTCCGGGCTCAGCCGGGTCCGGTCGGGCGCGCGCGAGGTCGGTGACCTCATCGCCTCGCTCATCTCGATGGCCGCCGCCGTCGTCACCGCCGGCGTGCTGCACCCCGTGCTCGCCCCCGTTGTGCTGTTGGCCGCCGCACCGCAGGGCTGGGCGAGCGTGCGCAACGCCAAGCTGGCCTTCGACTCGTTCCTCCGGATGAACTCCCGGATGCGCCGCCTCAGCGTCACGGGCGACCTGATCACCGAGCGCCGCGACGCCGCCGAGGTGCGCGCGTACACCACCCAGGACGTGCTGCTCGGCGAGCACCGCCGGATCGCCGAACAGCTCACCGCGGAGACCGTTCGGATAGAGCATCAGAAGACTCGCAATCTGCTCACCGGGCGCACGCTCGCCGGCATCGGCACCGGGCTGGGCTACCTCATCCTCGGCTTGCTGGTCTACACCGGCTCGCTGGCCCTGGCTCTCGCCGGCGCCGCCGCGCTGGCCATGCGTACGGCCGCGTCGGCCGTGTCGAGCACGCTGTACACGACCAACCACCTCTTCGAGACCGGCTACTACCTCGACCTCTATCAGCTCTGTCTCGACGACGCCGCCACTCGCCGCAGGCCGGCTCCCACCGCGGTGCTGGTCGAAGATCCCGAGGTGATCGAGCTCACCGGGGTCCGCTTCAGCTATCCCGGCCAGGACGAGCGGGCGCTGGACGGCATCGACCTCGTGCTCCGCCGCGGCGAGGTGGTGGCGCTGGTCGGGGAGAACGGCTCGGGCAAGTCGACGCTGGCCAAGCTCATCACCGGCCTGTACCTACCCGAGGCCGGGACCGTCACCTGGGACGGCGTCGACACCCGGACCGTCGACCCGCGGGCCCTGCACTCACGCGTCGCCGTCGTGATGCAGAACCCGACCCAGTGGCCGATGACCGCGGCCAACAACGTCCGCATCGGCCGCCTGGAACGTGCCGATCCCGGTGACCGACTGCTCGCCGACGCCGCGGCCCGCTCCGGTGCGGACGTGGTGGTCGGCGAGCTCGCAACGGGTTGGGACACGGTGCTGTCGCGGCACTTCCAGAGCGGCCGCGACCTCTCCGGCGGGCAGTGGCAGCGGATCAGCGTGGCCCGTGGACTGTTCCGGGATGCGCCGCTCGTGGTCGCCGACGAGCCGACCGCGGCGATGGACGCCCGCGCCGAGCACGCGGTGTTCAAGGCGCTGCGCGCCATGTCCCAATCTGCGGCGGACCGCTCCGAGACGAACCGGCCCGCGGCGAACCAGCCCACCGGTGGCGCGGCCGGGCGGATCACCGTTCTCGTCACCCATCGCCTGGCCAACATCCGCCACGCCGACCAGATCATCGTGCTCGAACGCGGCCGGTTGATCGAACGCGGTACCCATGACGAGCTGATGGCCCGGTGCGGCACCTACCACGAGCTGTTCAGCCTGCAGGCCCGCGCCTACGCCGACCTGCCCGTCCCCGACATTACGGCGAACTTCACCTAACCGCGCGACCTGCCGGACACCCCCGGCCGACCATCGCCGGGTGCTCGCGGTGCACACCCAGCTCGGGAGCTGACGCCGGATACGGTCCGAGCATGACCGCCGAGCTCGTCCACCTCGACATCACAACCGGCGTCGCGACGATCACCCTGGACTCCCCCACCAACCGCAACGCCTTGTCCGCGCAGCTGCGTCGCGAGCTCATCGCGCACCTGGACACCGCGCTCGTCGACGACGCCGTGCGCGTCGTGGTGCTCACCCACACCGGCCCGGTGTTCTGCGCCGGGATGGACCTCAAGGAGTCGCGCGGGGCGGGCGCGCAGGCCCAGGGCGTCGCCGAGCTCCCGCGAATCCTCGAAACGCTCTGGACCTCGGGCAAACCGGTGATCGCGCGGCTGGGCGGCCCGGCGCGGGCGGGCGGGGTGGGGATCGTGGCCGCCTGCGACATCGCCGTCGCCGCCGTCGATGCGACATTCGCGTTCAGCGAGGTGCGCATCGGCGTCGTCCCGGCGGTCATCTCGGTGACGGTGCTGCCCCGGCTGGCGCCTCGCGCCGCGCACGAGCTCTTCCTCACCGGTGAGACGTTCGACGCCCACCGCGGCGCGCGGATCGGGCTGCTCAACAGCGCGGTGCCGGCGGACGAGCTGGACGCCGAGGTCGCGCGTTACGTCGAGATGCTGCGGCTCGGCGCCCCCGGGGCGCTCGCGGCGACGAAGCAGATGCTGCGCGACGGGCGACCCCTGGCGCTGGGGGCACAGTTCGCCGAGATGCTGGAGCTCTCCGCGCGGCACTTCGCGGGCGAGGAGGGCCAGGAAGGGATGCGGGCCTTCGCCGAGAAGCGCCCACCTGCCTGGACGGTCGACCCCCACTGATATCGTCCTTGTCTTATATAAGCCCAGACGTCATACTAGCCAGGTGCACGCGTTCGATGTGCTCGGCGACCCGGTGCGTCGCCGGATCCTTGAGCTCCTCGCCGACGGTGAGATGACCGCCGGCGCGGTGTGCGAGGTCATCGGCGAGGAGTTCGGAATCTCCCAGCCGGCCGTGTCGCAGCATCTCAGGGTGCTGCGCGACAACGGCTTCGCGACGGTCCGACCGGAGGGCACCCGGCGCCTCTACGCGGTGGAGCACGGGCCACTGCGCGACGTCGACGCGTGGCTCGATCGCTTTCGACGCAACTGGGCACCGCCCTTGGAGGCGCTGGCCACGGAGCTGGCCCGGGGCAGACGTGAGAGGAGAACGCCGTGATCGGGGGCGCGCCCCGCCTCATGGTCACTGCGAGGATCAGCACCCTCGGTCCGGGCGCCTGCTGCCGGCCCACCTCACAGCGACATCGACCGCACGGTCGAGCGCCGCAGCCGCAGCCCAGCACAGCGGGAGCACCACGAGCACAGCCAGCACCACCTGTATCGGGAACTGGAGCTGGGTGACCCAGAGCTCCACGGCATCCCACCCGTTGGCCAGCGCACGCAGCACGCCCACACAGTAGACCGCGCCAGACCGCGCCCAGAGTGACTAGGTTCCCTGACATGTTCGCCGTCTACGCCACCGCACCCAACGCCGATTCCCCGCTCGCCTCGCTCACCGTGGGCGAACGCCCGGAACCCGAGGCTCCCGAGGGGTGGGTTGCGGTCACGGTCACCGCGGCCAGCCTCAACATGCATGATCTCTGGACGTTGCGTGGCGTCGGCATCAAGCCCGACCGGTTCCCGATGATCCTCGGTTGCGACGGTGCCGGCACCCTCGACGACGGCAGCGAGGTGGTCCTGCACTCGGTGATCGGTGATCCGTCATGGGCAGGCGACGAGACCCTCGACCCCAGGCGAACCCTGCTCACCGAGAAGCACCAGGGCACCTTCGCCGAGAAGGTGATCGTGCCGGCACGCAACGCGATCCCCAGGCCCGACGGCCTCTCTGCGGCGCAGGCCGCCGTGATGGGCACGGCCTGGCTCACCGCCTACCGGATGCTCTTCGTCAAGTCCGGGCTGCGCCCTGGCCAGACGATGCTCGTGCAGGGCGCCTCCGGAGGAGTGTCCACGGCGCTGGTCCAGCTCGGCCGCGCAGCCGGGATTCACGTATGGGTGACCGGACGCACAGCGGAGAAGCGGGCCCTCGCCGAGAAACTCGGTGCCCACGCGGTGTTCCCGTCCGGCGAGCGGCTGCCGGGCAAGGTCGACGGGGTCTTCGAGACCGTCGGCGAAGCCACCTGGTCGCACTCGATGCGGGCACTCAAGCCCGGTGGGATCATCGTGGTGTCCGGCTCGACCAGCGGGCCGAATCCCGGCGCTGACCTGCAGCGTTTGTTCTTCCTCCAGCTGCGGGTCGTCGGCTCGATGATGGGCACACGCGACGAGCTCGCCGATCTCCTGTCCTTCGTGGCCACATCCGGGATTCGCCCCGAGATCGGGCTGGAGCTGCCGATGGAGCGCGCCGAGGAAGGCTTCCGGGCCATGCTCGATGGCGACACAGCCGGAAAGATCGTGTTCACTCGCTGAGGTCAGCCTGGCAAAAGTTAGGGTTTGCTGACCAACTTTCAGCCATTCGGACGGGTTTGTGGGTACAGTCAGCAAGCGTGTCTGAGCTACCAAGTCGAATGGCGCCGGGAACGGTCTACATCCCGGCGCCGCGAGTGACAGGTCTGGTCGAGCTGCTCGACCGGGTCGACCGTGCAGTTGCGGCTGCGCTGTCGCCGGTCACCTCGGCGGAGGGCGTGAGCCGTGACGGCTGGCGCGTGCTCCTCATGTTGGCGCGGGGCGGTGGTCGCAGCATGGGTGAGATCGCCTCCCACACCGCGCTTCCCGCACCCACGGCCACCCGGGTGGTGGACCGCCTGGTGGCCGGTCACCTCGCATACCGACGCCACGACCCGGTGGATCGGCGTCGGGTGCTGGTCCACCTCGCAGGCGGCGGCCGTGCGGTCATCGATAGGGTCTGCGTGCGGGTGGAGCGCCATGTCGGTGCCGCCCTCGGATCCGTGCACACCCCCGCACGTGCCCAGCTCGCCGAGCTCCTCGAGTCCCTGGCCACCCGGGTCTTCGACCCGACCTGACGGTATCCGCGCCATCCGCGGGACGCACCAGCGTTCAACCGTCCCCGACGGGAGCTTTGTCGTCACGCTGTCGACGCAGTGACCACGCCCGAGGACGCTACTTCTTGACCTTGCCGGCGTCCCCCGTCGAGTCGGTGGACAGCGCCGCGACGAAGGCCTCCTGCGGCACCTCGACCCGTCCGATCGTCTTCATCCGCTTCTTGCCCTCCTTCTGCTTCTCCAACAGCTTGCGCTTGCGGGTGATGTCTCCGCCGTAGCACTTGGCGAGCACGTCCTTGCGCATTGCCCGGATGTTCTCCCGGGCGATGATCCGCGCGCCGATCGCGGCCTGGATCGGCACCTCGAACTGCTGGCGCGGGATGAGCTCGCGCAGCTTCGACGCCATCGAGGTGCCGTAGGCGTAGGCGGCGTCCCTGTGCCGGATCGCGGAGAACGCGTCGACGGGTTCGCCCTGCAGCAGGATGTCGACCTTGACCAGGTCGGCGATCTGCTCGCCGATCTCCTCGTAGTCAAGCGAGGCGTAGCCGCGGGTGCGGGACTTCAGGTTGTCGAAGAAGTCGAAGATGATCTCGGCGAGCGGCATGGTGTAACGCAGCTCGACGCGGGTCTCGGACAGGTAGTCCATCCCGCCCAGAAGACCGCGCCGGTTCTGGCACAGCTCCATGATCGTGCCGATGAACTCCGACGGCGCGAGGATGGTGACCTTGACGATCGGCTCGTGGATCTCGGCGACCCGACCGGTCGGCCAGTCCGACGGGTTGGTGACGGTCAGCTCGGTAGCCCCGTTCCTGTCGGGTCCGTCGAGCACCACCCGGTAGACGACGTTGGGCGCGGTGGAGATGAGGTCGAGCCCGGCCTCACGCTCCAACCGGTCACGGGTGATCTCCAGGTGCAGCAGGCCGAGGAACCCGCAGCGGAAGCCGAAGCCCAGCGCGGCGGAGGTTTCCGGCTCGTAGGTGAGCGCGGCATCGTTGAGCTGGAGCTTGTCGAGGGCCTCGCGCAGCTCGGGGTACTCCGAGCCGTCCACCGGGTAGAGCCCGGAGTAGACCATCGGGCGCGGCTCGCGGTAGCCGGTGAGCGGCCGGGTGGCGCCGTGGCGCTGGCTCGTGACGGTGTCGCCGACCTTCGACTGCCGGACGTCCTTCACTCCGGTGATCAGATAACCGACCTCTCCGACGCCAAGACCGACGCTCGGTTTCGGGTCGGGCGACACGATGCCCACCTCGAGCAGCTCGTGGGTGGCGCCGGTGGACATCATCTTGATCCGCTCGCGCGGGGTGATCCGCCCGTCCATCACCCGGATGTAGGTGATCACGCCACGGTAGGTGTCGTAGACCGAGTCGAAGATCATCGCCCGGGCTGGGCCGTTCGCGTCGCCGACCGGTGCGGGCACCACCCGCACCACCTCGTCGAGCAGCTCCTGCACCCCGACGCCGGTCTTGGCGCTCACCCGCAGCACGTCACCGGGCTCGCACCCGATGATGTGGGTGATCTCCTTGGCGTAGCGATCGGGATCGGCGGCCGGCAGGTCTATCTTGTTGAGCACCGGGATGATCGTCAGGTCCTTCTCCAGCGCCAGGTAAAGGTTCGCCAGCGTCTGCGCCTCGATGCCCTGGGCGGCGTCGACGAGCAGCACCGCGCCCTCGCACGCCTCCAGCGCCCGGGAGACCTCGTAGCTGAAGTCGACGTGGCCGGGGGTGTCGATCAGGTGCAGGACGTGCTCGGTCTCTCCCACCTTCCAGGGCAGCCGCACGTTCTGCGCCTTGATCGTGATCCCGCGCTCGCGCTCGATGTCCATCCGGTCGAGGTACTGCGCGCGCATCAGGCGCTCGTCGACGACGCCGGTGAGCTGGAGCATGCGATCGGCCAGCGTCGACTTGCCGTGGTCGATGTGGGCGATGATGCAGAAGTTCCGGATCAACGCCGGAGGGGTGAACGTCTGGTCGGCGAACGAGGTCACTCGGTATCCATGGAGATGCGCGGTCCATTCAGCTGCGGGTGCCACCATCGTCCCACGTCCGCGCGCCGGGTCCAGATCGCCCTGATGTGCCCCGTGGCCCGAATTCCGCGGTGATCAAGGGCGATCCGTCGTCAGTTGATCTCCGACGACCACGGTTTCGCCGTGATCACCCCATGCCGTGACGCGGTGGTGGGCGGTCAGGCCGGCGAGCGGTATCACACGAGGGTGGGCCGCTTCGGGATCGACGCCCAGCGACGGCCGCTACAGCTGCGCTGCGGCCGGGATGAGCTCCCTGCCGAGGAGCTCCAGCGGGGCGATCTCCCAGACCCGCGGCGCGACGATGCCGTGCGCCTCGGAGATCCCCAGTGCCGCGAACCGTCGGAGCTCGGCGAGCATGGCGTCGATGTTCTTACCGCGCTCCCCCGGGTCGAGCCGGAACATCACCGTCTTCTCGATGTCGTCGTAGTCGCGCCCCTCGCGCTCGCAGTGCCCGCGCAGCACGTCGAGCTTGTGCTCCAGCTCGGGTGTCGGGAACAGGTTGCACGCCTGGGCGTACTTCGCCACCAGCCGCAACGTCTTCTTCTCCCCACCACCGCCGATGAGGATGGGCGGGTGCGGGGAGGTGAGCGGCTGCGGGCCTCGGCGTCGTTCCAGGCGGCCCCGATGCCCAGCCACGCCCGACCTCCGGACAGCACGTCCACCGTGCTGACCAGCTTGGCGAGCATCCCGGGCTCCCGGTAGACCACGGCCGTCACCCAGGCGACCAGCTCGACGCGCGAGGTGCGGGCGGCGAGATAGCCCAGGGTGGTGTAGGCCTCGAGCATGTCGTGCTCGGGCGGGCCGACGACCTCGATCTGCCACAGGTGGTCCATCACGCTGATCCGCGCGAACCCTGCTTCCTCGGCGGCGGTCACTATCCGGGTCAGGTCGTCGGCCAGCCCGGCGGGCCCGCTGGGATAGGTGAAATCCGCGATGTGCAGGCCGATCTTCACAGTGCCTCCCGAAGACGGCGGGCCGCGGGCGCGGGCCGGCGCCCTGCCGAGGCTATCGGTGGATCGGGGGGTCCGGACGGCGCTGACCTAGACTCGCGACCGTGGCACGACCCCGGCCCGGCACCGCGGCCAACCCTGCTCCGCCCACGGTGCAGCGCGTCCGGCTGCGGTTCGCCAAGCGTGGCCGGCTGCGGTTCCTCTCCCACCGCGACGTGGCGCGGTGCTTCGAGCGTGCCGTGCGGCGGGCCGGGGTGCCGGTGGCCCACTCGCACGGGTTCAGCCCACACCCGCGACTGTCCTGGATCGGTGCCGCACCGACCTGCTCGGCCAGCGAGGCCGAGTACGTCGAGATCGGCCTGACCCACCCGCTCGACCCAGGGGAGCTCGCCCTCGCTCTCGACGCCGTGCTGCCCGACGGGCTCGACGTCCTGGCTGCGGCCGTCGGCGAGGGAGCGCCGCTGGCCGAGCGGATCGACGCCAGCCGCTGGAGCGTCGAGCTGCCCGGGTTGGATCCGGACGCGGTCCGCGCCGCCGTCGCCGAGCTGTGGGCACGGGAGTCCCTCATCGTCGAGCGGGTGATCCCGTCGGGGCGGCGCCGGATCGACGTGCGGACCGCACTGGTACGGCTCGACGTGCACAACGCTGCCGACCTCGGCGCTCGCAACACCGCCGACACCGGCAACGACAACCCGGACATGCCCCCGGCATCGGCGAGGATGACCGAGCAGTCGGCGGTCTGTGCGATACTGACGGTGGTCGTACGACAAACGACACCTGCCGTTCGGCCCGATGACGTGTTGAGTGCGCTCGACGTTGTCGCAGGTCTCAGACCGCCGGTGCCACCGAAGGCAACCCGGATGGCCCAGGGCCTGCTCGACGACCGAGGCGACCTCGCCGATCCACTCGGCTCCGACCGGGTCACCACCCGAGTCTGAAACGAACGGGCCGGTTCCCGGCACCGGTGCCTCGTCGGCGTCCGGCACAATGTCGAGCACCACCCGCTCCACCCAGGTCGAAACCTCGGGCCGGAGCAGGAGCCAGACCCGGGATTGCTCGCCGCGTACCGCGCGGAGAGAGAACGCATGTGCCCCTGCGTGGCCGCCTTCTGATCAAGAGGGCGCCCGGGGGCGAAGGAGCTGAATGTCGAATACCGATTCACCCGCCGGTAACACCGGCGGGCCGTCCACCGTACCCGCCCTCGATGACCTGCCCGCGAAGATGCGGGTACACGCACTGGCCAGGTTGCTCGCGCTGCCCAGCCGGGACGTCCTCGCCGCATTGGCCGACCTTGGCCTCGAGGCTCGGAGCGCGCAGTCCAGCATCGATCGCAAGACGGCCGAGCAAGTCGTCAGTGCGCTCCTGCCGGGCGCCACCGCGAACCCCGAGTCCCCCGAACCCGAGACGTCGGGCCTCGGGGCGCCCGCATCCGCACCGTCTCCAGAGCCGACCCCGGTCGCGGCCGCTCCGCTGGCGCCGCTGTTCGCCCCGCCCGCACCGCTGTTCCAACCACCGACGCGCCCGGAGCGCACACGCCGCCGTACCTCGCCCGCCGATCCCGCCGACGACGAGACCGCCGTTCCCATCCGCACCGAGACCGCCGACGAGACCGTCGAACCGGACGAGACGTCCGACGCATCGGATGTCCCTGACGACCAGGACGACGCCGACGGTGACGGAGGAACGCGTCGGCGACGCCGGCGCGGACGCCGTGGCCGAGGCCGTGGGCGCGGTGCCGACGGTCAGGACGACGACAACGGCGACGACTCCGACGGCTCGGAAAGCACCGACGCGACGGAAAGCACCGACGACACCCCCGCCGGGACGGCCGATGAGGAGGACACCGACGCCGGGGACGAGGAAACCGACGAGGACGACGCGGGCGGCTCGCGTCGCCGTCGCCGCCGCCGTCGCCGCCGCGGCTCGGGCGAGGACGCATCCGAGACCGACACCGAGAAGGACACCGTCGACCCGCCGAACACGGTCGTGCGGGTTCGTCAGCCCCGCGAGAGCCGTTCGGAGGACACCGAGGGCGACGGTGTGCAGAGCGTCCGCGGCTCCACCCGGCTGGAGGCCAAGCGGCAGCGCCGCCGCGACGGCCGCGATGCCGGTCGGCGCCGCGTGCCGATCCTGTCCGAGGCCGAGTTCCTGGCCCGACGCGAGTCGGTCGATCGCACGATGGTCGTCCGGGAGCGCGGCGATCGCACGGAGATCGGCGTGCTCGAGGACGACATCCTCGTCGAGCACTTCATCACCGACCGTGAGAGTGCAGGCGGCGACGCCGGCAAAGCTGGAAAGTCCACGGTCGGCAACATCTACCTCGGCCGCGTGCAGAACGTCCTGCCCAGCATGGAGGCCGCGTTCGTCGACATCGGCCGTGGCCGCAACGCGGTGCTCTACGCAGGCGAGGTCGACTGGGACTCCGCCGGGCTCGGCGGCAAGGCGCGCCGCATCGAGCAGGCACTGTCCAGCGGCGACAGCGTGCTCGTGCAGGTCACCAAGGACCCGGTCGGTCACAAGGGCGCCCGGCTGACCACCCAGATCAACCTGGCCGGCCGTTTCCTGGTGTACGTGCCCGCGGGTGGGGCCGCCGGGATCAGCCGCAAGCTGCCCGACATCGAGCGCCGCCGGCTCAAGGACATGCTCAAGGAGATCATCCCCAGCGAGGCCGGCGTGATCATCCGAACGGCGTCGGAGGGCGTGAGCCACCAGGCGCTGGAGCGCGACGTCCGCAGGTTGCAGGCGCAGTGGGAGGTCGTCAAGACCAAGTCGGAGCTGACCGGGCCGCACAAGCTCAAGGCGCCCACGTTGCTCTACGAAGAGCCCGACATGCTCATCAAGGTCGTCCGGGACCAGTTCAACGAGGACTTCTCCCGGCTCGTCGTCTCCGGCGACGACGCCTGGGACACCCTGTCGAACTACGTGGGCCACGTCGCCCCGGAGCTCACCGACCGGATCCACCGCCACGTCGGTCCGTCAGACGTCTTCACCGAGTACCGGATCGACGAGCAGCTGCTCAAGGCGCTGGACCGCAAGGTCTGGCTGCCCTCGGGCGGCACCCTGGTGATCGACCGGACCGAGGCGATGACCGTCGTCGACGTCAACACCGGCAAGTTCACCGGGTCCGGCGGCAACCTCGAGGAGACCGTCACCCGCAACAACCTGGAGGCGGCCGAGGAGGTCGTCCGCCAGCTCCGGCTGCGTGACATCGGCGGCATCATCGTGATCGACTTCATCGACATGGTGCTCGAGGCCAACCGGGACCTGGTGCTGCGCAGGCTCACCGAGTGCCTGTCCCGTGATCGCACCCGCCACCAGGTGGCCGAGGTCACCTCGCTGGGCCTGGTGCAGATGACCCGCAAGCGGGTCGGCGGCGGATTGCTCGAGCACTTCTCCGCCCCGTGCGAGCACTGCCGCGGGCGGGGTCTGATCGTGACGGCCGAGCAGGTGCCCGAACGGGTCGACATCGGTCGCGGGCCCGACCGGGAGGCCCCCGGCCGACGCGCCCGCGGAGGTCGCGGCCGGCGCGGGGACAACGAGCTCGACCGTCACTCGGGACCGCCTGCCGCCTCGCCGGTGCCGGCCACCGCACCGATCGCGCCCACACCGATCGCGCCCACACCAGTCGGGCCCACACCAGTCGGGCGGACACCGGTCGGGCCCACACCGGTCGCGCCCACACCAGTCGCGCCCACACCAGTCGGGCGGACACCGGTCGGGCCCACACCGACCGCGCCCACACCGGTCGGGCCCACACCGATCGCGCCCACACCAGTCGGTCGGACACCGATCGCGCCCACGGTGGTCGTGCCCGACGTCAGCGCGGCATCGGTGGACACCGGTGCGCCCTCGCCGCCGGTCGATACCGGCTCCGCTGTGCCGGCCGTATCCGGTGCCGGGATCGACGACGTCGGGCCCGCCGGCGTCGCGCCGGGCGAGACGGTCGACGACGAGGTCGAAAACGTGGTCGTCGAGCGGGAGGCTGCGGCCCTGGCCAGCGCCACCCGGGCCGAGATCGATCAGGAAGACGCCAACCGGGCCGACACCCCGCACGCCGGCCCGACGTCCAACCGGGCCGACGCACCGCACGCCGGCCCGACACCCGATCGGCCTGACGCGGAGCCGGCGTCCAGCGACTTCGGGCATGTGTCGCCGGGCGGTCAGAACGGGCACATGTTGCCCGCACCCGCTCGGCGACAGCGCCGCGGCCGAGTCACCCGCACGGCCGGCGCACCGACGGCAGCCGGCGGCGGTTCGCCGGCGGTCACCGTGCCCACGACACGCGAGGGCTCGGAGCCGATCTCCGATCCCGAGGTTGCGGCCACCCTGCCCCCGGTCGTGTCCCCGCAGCCGGAGTCGACCGCGGTCAGCCGGCCCCGGCGCGCCCGGCGAGCGGCCTCGCGACCAGCCGGTCCACCGGCTGTCCACGTAGAGCAGGGAGCCGGGGGCGACCCGGTTTGACCTCCTCAGAACCCGTTCCGTACGCTGGAGACCTGGCCCCTGGCCCGATAGATGATGCGAGCCCCGGCACGCGCGGTAATCATTCTGTGGTCCGTGTAGCCCTGTTGTCCGTGTAGCAGTCCCCCGATTTCAGGAGTCGTGCGTCAACGATGTACGCGATCGTCAAGACCGGCGGAAAACAGTACAAGGTGGCCGTCGATGACGTGCTCACCGTCGAGAAGATCAACGGTGAGCCCGGCGCTGAGATCAGCCTGCCGGCCGTGCTCCTGGTGGACGGCGACGAGCTGACCACCGACGCCGACGCCCTGGCCGGCGCATCGGTGACCGCCACTGTGGTCGAGCACACCAAGGGCCCGAAGATCCGCATTCACAAGTTCAAGGCCAAGACCGGGTACCACAAGCGCCAGGGGCATCGTCAGCCGCTGACGAAGGTCCAGGTCACCGGCATCGCGAAGTAGAGGGAGACTCGGGCCATGGCTCACAAGAAGGGTGCGTCCAGCTCCCGCAACGGGCGTGACTCCAACGCGCAGCGGCTCGGTGTGAAGCGCTTCGGCGGCCAGGTCGTCAGCGCCGGTGAGATCCTCATCCGTCAGCGCGGCACCAAGTTCCATCCCGGCAACGGGGTCGGCCGCGGTGGCGACGACACACTGTTCGCCCTGGTCGAGGGCGCGGTCGAGTTCGGGTACACGAAGGGCCGCAAGGTCGTCAACGTGGTGCCGGCGCAGGCCTGAGGCCTGCTCGCAGATGTGCCGACGGCGGGCCGCCCTCTGGGTGGCCCGCCGTTTCGTGTGACCCGCGGGAGGCTCCGCCCCCGTGTTTCCCCAGGTACCAGGAGCCGGATCGGATGTCGAGGTTCGTGGACCGCGTGGTGCTGCACGCCACCGCGGGGGCGGGCGGCAACGGCTGCGCCTCCGTGCATCGGGAGAAGTTCAAGCCGTTGGGCGGGCCGGACGGCGGCAACGGCGGGCGCGGCGGCTCGATCGTGCTCGTCGTCGACCCAGGGGTGCACACCCTGCTCGACTTCCACCACCGCCCGCACGCGATGGCGCGCAACGGCAAGCAGGGCCAGGGCGGGTTCAGGGCCGGCGCCAACGCCGAGGACCTGGAGCTGCACGTCCCGGACGGCACGGTCGTGCTCGGCCCGGGCGGTGAGATCGTCGCCGACCTGGTGGGTGCCGACACCCGGTTCGTCGTCGCGGCGGGTGGGCGTGGTGGCCTCGGCAACGCCGCGCTCGCCTCGGCCGCACGCAAGGCCCCCGGCTTCGCGCTGCTGGGTGAGCCCGGCGAGAGCTGCGACCTCGTGCTCGAACTGCGCTCGATCGCCGACGTCGGACTTGTGGGTTTCCCCTCGGCGGGAAAGTCATCGCTCGTGGCGGCGCTGTCGGCGGCCCGGCCGAAGATCGCCGACTACCCGTTCACCACGCTTGTCCCGCAGTTGGGTGTGGTCGGCGCCGGCGAGGAGGTCTACACCGTCGCCGACGTCCCAGGGCTCATTCCGGGCGCGTCGCAGGGCCGCGGGCTGGGGCTGGACTTCCTGCGCCACATCGAGCGCTGCTCGGTACTCGTGCACGTCGTGGACTGCGCCACCCTCGAACCCGGCCGCGACCCGGTGTCCGACGTGCAGGCGCTGGAGGACGAGCTGGCCCGCTACACCCCGGCGCTGGGTGGCGGGCTCTCCGACCGGCCGCGGATCATCGCCCTCAACAAGATCGACGTTCCGGACGCGCGAGAGCTCGTCGAGATCGTCACCTCGGAGCTGCGTGACCGGTTCGGCTGGACGGTGTTCCCGATCTCCGCGGCGACCCGCGACGGCCTGCGCGAGCTGTCGTTCGCAATGGCCGAGCAGGTACGCGCACACCGCGCCGCCCAGCCGGTGCTCGAGCCCACCCGGGTGGTGCTTCGACCCACGGCCGTTGACGACTCCGGCTTCACCCTTGAGATCGATACCGAGCTGCCCGGCGGCTTCATCGTGCACGGTTCGCGACCCGAGCGGTGGATCCGGCAGACCTCCTTCGACAACGACGAGGCCGTCGGCTACCTCGCCGACCGGTTGGCTCGCCTCGGCGTCGAGGAAGCCCTGGCCGAAGCGGGCGCCCAGCCGGGCGCGCCGGTGACCATCGGGGACGTCACCTTCGACTGGGAGCCCAGCACGCCCGCCGGCGTGGCCGTGCTGATGTCGGGCCGGGGCACCGACCGCCGCCTGGACCAGAGCGCCCGGATACCCGCCGTGACCCGAAAAGCAGCCCGAATCAACCGCCGCCGCCCCCAACCCGCCGCCGAGCTGCCCACCGAGCCCACCCCGTGAGCTCTGTGACGGTGCGAACGGCACCTTCGTACGCACCTGGCGTTCGAAAGTGCCGTTCGCCCCACAGCGTCCGCGGCACACGGCTGGAGGAGCCGTGAGTGTGGGCGGCTCGTCCACGGGGAGTACTCGCCGGCAGGTCGCCGGCGCCCGTCGGGTCGTCGTCAAGGTCGGGTCGTCGTCGTTGACCAGTCTCGACGGAGGGCTGGACCTCCTGCGCCTCGACACGCTGGTCGACGCCCTCGCCGCCCGACGGGCCGCCGGCAGCCAGGTCGTGCTCGTGTCATCCGGGGCGATCGCGGCGGGGCTCGCGCCACTGGGCCTCACGCGCCGCCCCCGTGATCTCGCCACCCAGCAGGCCGCCGCCAGCGTCGGTCAGCTGCTGCTCGCGCATGCCTACGAGGCCTCGTTCTCCCGGCACGGCCAGATCGTCGGGCAGGTCCTGCTCACCGCCGACGACATGATCCGGCGGGCGCACTACCGCAACGCGCAGCGCACCCTGGAACGACTCCTCGGGCTCGACGTGCTCCCGGTGGTCAACGAGAACGACACGGTGGCAACCGACGAGATCCGGGTCGGGGACAACGACCGGCTCGCCGCGCTGGTGGCGCACCTCATCGGCGCCGATGCCCTGGTGCTGCTCTCCGACGTCAACGGGATCTACGACGGTGACCCGCGGCAGCCGGGGTCTCGGTTGCTCGCGGAGGTCGACGCACCGGCCGATCTCCTGGCGGTCACCGTCGCCCGGCCAGGAGCGACCGGCCTCGGCCGCGGCGGGATGGCCACCAAGATCACTGCGGCGGCGATGGCGTCGGCGTCGGGCATTCCCGTGCTGCTCGCCGCCGCCGAAGAGGCCGCCGAAGCGCTGGAGCCGACCGAGGACGGACCGAAGGTCGGCACCGCGATCCGAGCCTCGGGCCGGCGAATGTCGGCGCGGCGGTTCTGGCTGCGCCACGCCGCCGACGTGCGCGGCCGGCTCGATCTGGACGCCGGCGCGGTGGCCGCGATCATCGACCGCAGGGGTTCGCTGCTGGCAGCGGGCATCCACGGGATCTCCGGGGACTTCATGGCCGGTGACGTGGTGGACCTCCTCGGCCCGTACGGGCTGGTGGTCGCGCGCGGTGTCGTCGGGTTCGACGCGGCCGAGCTGCCCGCCCTGATCGGCCGGCGTTCCAGTGAGGTGCCCCCCGAGCTGCGCCGCGAGGTCGTGCACGCCGACGACCTGGTACCGATGCAGGCACCCTGACCGTGATCGACACGACGTCTCGCTCGGTGCGGGTTGTCGCGCCAGGCGTGCGAGGCGAGACTTGGGGCGATGGGAGCAGCCGAGCGAGCCCGGACACAGCTGGTCGACGCCCTCCGCGCGTCGGGACGAGTGCGCAACCCGGCCGTCGAGGCGGCATTCCGGGCCGTCCCCCGACACCTGTTCCTGCCCGGCCTGCCTCCGCATGAGGCCTACGCGGACGAGGCCGTGGCCGTTCAACACATCGACGGCGTCGCAACCAGCTCGGCATCCCAGCCGTCCATGATGGCGATCATGCTCGAGCAGCTCGACCTGCGGCCCGGGCACCGGGTGCTGGAGGTCGGGGCGGGGACGGGTTACAACGCCGCGCTGATGACGCACCTCGTCGGGGCCGGTGGTTCGGTCACCGCGGTGGACATCGATGCCGAGCTCGTGGCCCGGGCGGCGGACAACCTGACCGCGGCCGGGGTGTCCGGCGTCGACCTGCACTGCGCAGACGGGGCGCTCGGTCACCCGTGGCGCGCACCCTACGACCGGATCATCCTGACGGTCGGCAGCGCGGACATCCGTCCGGAATGGGTCACGCAACTCGCACCGGGGGGACGGTTGCTCCTGCCGTTGAGCGTGCGCGGCAGCCAACTGTCGACGGCGCTGGACCTGGGTACCGACGGTGCACTGCGGAGCCACTCGGTGCGCAGCTGCGCGTTCATCCGGCTGCGCGGAGTGGGCGCGGGCGTGGACCTGTCGATCCGGCTGGCGACCGCGGGACTCGTCCTGCAGCCCGCAGGCGGTCCCGTCGATCCCGCGGCGGTCGAGGCCGCATTGGCCGATTGCGGGCCGATGGTCCCGACGGCCGTGTCGCTCAGCTCTGCCGACATGTGGGATGGGTTCGGTCTGTACCTCGCCCTCACCCAGCCGGGTGCCTGCCGGCTGCTGGCCTCCACTCCGGACGCCGAGCGCATGCCGGAGCTGATGCCGATCGGTACCTGGCGTGGCACGGTCGCGCTGGCCGGCAGCGACGGGCTCGCGGCTGTGGTGGTCATCGACCGAAACGGCACAGCTGCGGGCTCGCGGATCGGAGTGCGCGCCTTCGGCAGCGGCGGCCCTGCCCTCGTCGACCGCTTGACCACCGCACTGGACCGCTGGATGGCGGCCGGGCGTCCGAACGCCTCGGGGCTGCACATACTCGTCATACCCCGATCGGACACCCCGGACGACGAACCGGCCAGCGAGACCCCGCCGTCGACCGTCGTCATCGAGCACTACCACATCGTCACCGGCTGGGAGCATCGGAGCCATGGCCCACCGGCTCCTGCCCGGACGACACCACCACGAGAAGCGCCGACCTGTCCGACCGACACCGGTAACGCGTGACCACCGCCGGACTCACGATCGGCCCGAATGTTCAACTCCACCGCGTCAGAGGTCACCGATCAGCTGACGGATCACCGTGGTGACATGGTCGTGCCGGTCCGGGTGCAGTTCAGCGACCAGCTCGACCAGCTGGCGACGGGTGACCCACGTCAGCCGATCGAGGTGAGCAGTGCCAGCGTCGACGACCGGCTCCCGGTATACCCCCTGGTAGACCGCGCGCGAATCGACCTCGACCGCAATGAGCCGCCGATCACCGAAGGCGCTGTTGTAGGCCTCAGAGGAGACGACCAGATAACGCATCGAGCCGATCGCCTCGTCCGGGGACTCCCACACCTGGCCGAAACGCACCGACGACGGGAGTGGAGTAAACGACCTGGGCGTGGGTGCACTCACTCGTGACCCGCGAAAGCGGCCGCTGCCCGGCGTCGACGCGCGGCCATCAGCGTGTCCTCGTGCTCGACGGTGTGCAACGGCGTATCCGCGTCCTCCTCGGCCCGCGCCCGCAGCGCGGTTGCCAGCGCCGCCTGCCGACGGATCGCGACCCGGATCCACTCCGAGAGGGTGTTCCCGTCGGCTGCAGCGGCCGCACGCGCCGTCTCGGCCAGGCTCTCATCAAGTCGCAGAGCAATCTGCACTGTCATCTGAGAAGCATGGCTGACTGTCATGCGAAACGTCAAACGAACGACACCGCGCCCAAGCTGGCCTCATCCCCCCGCCACTGCCAGCGCGAACGGGAGCACGGCCGGTGCCCCGGCCCGGCGAAGCAGCCGGACCGCGACCGTCATGGTCCAGCCGCTGTCGATCAGATCGTCGACGAGCAGCACCGGCCCGCCGAGCGCGCTGAGATCGGGTAACGACGCGGCATCGAATCCCTCCCACACCGCTGCCAACCGCTGCGCAGAGTTGGCGTGCGCGCCAGGCCGAGGGCCGGCCGGTTCCAGGGTGCCGAGCAGGGGCAGCCTGCCGATCTCGGCGATCCGGCGCGCCAGGTGCCGGAGCTGGTGCGGGCGGGTGCGCGACCCGATACCGACGACCCCGACCGGGCGCTGCGCCCAACCCCATCCCGCCAGGACCCGTACGGCGGCGTCGAGCACATCCTTCGGGACCGGGACAGCCGCTGTGTCGATGCTCGAGCCCGCAAGCGACTCTTCGGTGTCGATGCTCGAGCCCGCAAGCGACTCTTCGGTGCCGATGCTCGAGCCCGCAAGCGACTCTTCGGTGCCGATCAGCTCGCGCAGCCGTGTACCCCAACCGATGTCGGACAGCCGGCCGATCACCCGGCCGTCCTCGGCGAGCTCCCCGGCGGCGATGCGACCCGACACCCGGATCCCCAGCTCGGACATCCCACTGGGCCAATGCTTACGCGACGGCACCACCACTCCGGGCCGGGACAGCCGCTCGCTCGCCGCGGCCGTCGCGCCCACGTCGACATCGGGACTCCATGCCGCACCGGCACAGTTGTCGCAGCGCCCGCACGGCTGCGCGAGGATGTCGTCGAGCTGGCGGCGCAGGAACACCAGACGGCACTCGCTGGTGTCGAAATAGTCGAGCATCGCCTGTTGCTCGGCCCGGCGGGCCTGCGCGACCCGCCGGTGGCGTTCGCCGTCATAGACCCAGGGCACGCCAGTGCGCACCCAACCGCCCTTGACCCGCCGCGCCGCGCCGTCGCTGTCGAGCACCTTCAGGAGCATCTCCAGGCGGGTGCGTGACAGGTCCACCCGGGTCTCGACGGCGGCCGTGGACAGCGGCCGGGCGTCGAGATCCGGCAGGACGTCGAGGGTGTGGCGCACGACCGGCTCGGGTGGGAAGGCCAGCGAGGCGAAGTAGGCCCAGATGTCGCGATCCTCCCGGCCGGGGAGCAGCACGACCTCGGCCCGTTCCACAGCGCGCCCGGCCCGGCCGATCTGCTGGTAGTACGCGACCGGCGACGCCGGCGCCCCCAGGTGCACGACGAAACCCAGATCGGGCTTGTCGAAGCCCATGCCAAGGGCGCTCGTGGCAACCAGTGCCTTGACGCGGTTGGCGAGCAGGTCGGCCTCGGCGGACAGCCGGGCGTCCGGCTCGGTCCTGCCCGTATAGGAAGCCACGGGATGGCCGCGCTCACGCAGGAAGTCCGCGACCTCCTCGGCCGCAGCGACCGTGAGCGTGTAGACGATTCCGACACCGGGCAGCTCGTCGAGGCGGGCGGCCAGCCAGCCCAGCCGCTGCGCCGGCGTGGGTAGCCGCACCACCGACAGCCGCAGGCTCTCGCGGTCGAGCGAGCCGCGCAGCACGAGCGTCTCCCCCGTGTCGTGACCGCCCGTACCCTCGCGGCTCAGCCCGAGCTGCTCGGTGACGTCGGTGACCACCCGGTCGTTGGCCGTGGCCGTGGTGGCCAGGACCGGGATGCCGCGCGGCAGCTCGGCGATCAGGGCGCGCAGCCGCCGGTAGTCGGGCCGGAAGTCATGGCCCCAATCCGACACACAGTGGGCCTCGTCGACCACCAACATGCCGGCACTCGCGGTGAGCCGGGGCAGCACGCGGTCCCGGAAGTCGGGGTTGTTCAGCCGCTCGGGGCTCAACAGCAGCACGTCGACGTCACCGGCCTCGACCGCGGCGTAGGTGCGCTCCCAGTCGGCGGTGTTGGCGGAGTTGACGGTGGCCGCGCGGATGCCTGCGCGCTCGGCGGCGTCGATCTGGTTGCGCATCAACGCCAGCAGCGGCGACACGATCACCGTGGCACCCGCTCCCGCCGCCCGCAGCAAGGCCGTGGCCACGAAGTACACCGCCGACTTGCCCCAGCCGGTGCGCTGCACCACCAGCGCGCGGCGGCGGTGCGCGACAAGCGCGTGGATGGCCGTCCACTGATCCTCCCGCAACCGCGCCGCCGGCCCCGCCAGACGGGCGAGCACCTCCTCGGCCTGCGCACGCAGCGCCGCGTCCTGCTGAGCCGTTCTCCGGCCCTTCCCGTCCACCTCGATGGTCACTGCCCCATGGTGGACCTTCGCACCGACAGTTTGCAGCTGGGCGACCGCTCGAACCGTGAGGTCGACGTCCTTGCGGCAGGAACGCTGCGCACCGAGGCCGGCCTCGGAGGTTGTGGGGCCGGTCGCTCAGACCTTGTGCGCAGGCACCTCGCGCAAGGCAGGATGACCCCGGTGAGCGCGCCCCGGTCCCCGCTGTTCGGCTCCGTCGCGGACGTGGCCGACCAGCTGGCCGGCGTCGGCTATCTGGCGTCCACCGCCGTCGCGACCACCGTGTACCTGGCCGACCGGCTGGGCAAGCCGTTGCTCGTCGAGGGTCCCGCCGGCGTCGGCAAGACCGAGCTGGCCAGGGCCGTCGCGACGGCCACCGGCTCCGGCCTGGTGCGACTGCAGTGCTACGAGGGCATCGACGAGGCTCGCGCGCTCTACGAGTGGAACCACGCCAAGCAGCTGCTGCGGATCACCGCCGGCCAAGGGAAGCAGAGCTGGGACGAGACGCGCGACGACGTCTTCTCCGAGGAGTTCCTGCTGCCCCGCCCGCTGCTCACCGCCATCCGCCGGTCCGACCCGACGGTGCTGCTGATCGACGAGATGGACAAGGCCGACGTCGAGGTCGAGGGGCTGCTGCTGGAGGTGCTGTCGGACTTCCAGGTCACGGTGCCGGAGTTAGGCACGATCACCGCTGTCCGCCGCCCGTTCGTCCTGCTCACCTCGAACTCCACCCGGGAGCTCTCCGAGGCGCTCAAGCGGCGCTGCCTGTTCCTGCACCTGGGCTTCCCTGACGCCGACCTGGAGCGTCGCATCGTGGCGAGCCGGGTCCCGGAGCTCGCCGAGTCACTGGTCGAGTCCCTGGTGCGGACGGTTCGGGCGCTGCGCGGGCTGGAGCTGCGCAAGTCGCCGTCGGTGGCGGAGACCATCGACTGGGGCCGCACCCTGATCGCGCTGGGTCTGGACACTCTCGACGACGACGCGGTGCGCGCCACGCTGGGCGTGGTACTGAAGCACCAGTCCGACGCGATCAAGGCGGCGGCCGAGCTACGGCTGAACTAGTCATCTGGAACGTTCTCCTCCCCATCCGAGCCTGCTCTCGCCATCGACGACCATCGACGACCATCGACGAGCAAGTGCTACCTATGGACAGCGAGCCACCAGCCGCGACACGCCCTGCGACCAGGGAATTACGTGAACGCCAACACCCCAGACCAGGGAATTACTTGAACGCTGACAACTCATGCCCCGAGAGTAGGGCCAAACTCTGCGCCAGCGCGACACCCTAGCAAGACGCAATCCCTCGGGGACCGAAAGGACTAATGCTCTATCGCGTCGCGGCGGCGTCGCCCATTAGGAAGCCCGACGGGTTCGCCCTGCTTCTATTCGCTGAGCGCTTTCAGGGCTAGGTGCCACGGGTACGCGTCGAGGACTTGTCCGCCGGTGCGTGGTGGGTGGGGTTCGAATTCGCCGGGGCCGAATAGTACGCGGACGCCGGCTTGTCGGAGTTCGTCCACGCTCCGGGTGAAGACGCGGTTAGCTGCGAGTGCTTGGTTGACGAACGGCAGAACGACGATTGGCAGTCCAAGGCCGGTGAGTTCTGCTAGTTGATTGAGCGCGTAGGTGTCTGCTATGCCGGCTGCCCATTTGTTGATGGTGTTGTAGGTGGCCGGTGCCACAATCACGCCATCGGCTCGCGGTAGCGGTTCGTCGCCGGGCTTTCGGTACGTGGTCCGTACCTGGTGGCCGTGCGCGTCTTCAAGGGCCGAGATATCGAGAAAATATTCGACGGCCGCCGGGGTGGCCACACAGTACACGGACCAGTTTTCGGCGTGGGAAAGCGTGATCATGTCGGTTATGCGGCTGGCTGGGCCAGCTCCGCAAATGAACAGATACAGGACTCGCTTACTCATGCGGTGACGCCTGCCCGTGTCGCCATGCGCTGGACGGAGCGTCCTAGCTCGCCGTTGGTGTTCCGCAGCATTGCCCGGAGCAGTCCGTGTGCCATGGGGCGGCAACGGACTTCTTCGGGTGCCACGTGCTCAGCATCCATGAGGTTGCGGGCGGCCTTGGTGTATTGGCCGGTTTCAGTGTGCGCGGTGGCGAGATCGAGCATGTAGGTGCTCCTGCGTTCTGCGGGAAGAGCTGAGATAGAACGCGGCTCGGTGTCCTGGGCGAACGCTAGGGCCTGTCCGGGCTCATGCAGTCGAACCAGCGCGGCCACGCGGTGAAGCGCCACGTTGACAGGCCCAAACACGGTGTGATGTGTTTGGTAGCCGGGGCCGAGCTGCTGGGCCGCAGCGTGGGCGTGTTCGTGCATGGTCAGTGCTGTATCGGCGTCTTCTTGTCGCGCGGCGGTGATGGAGGCGGCCAGGTACAGCATTCCGTACATGGATAGCAATTCGTCGGCGCGCTGCACGAGTTCTGGCCGCATCCGATCGGCCATGCAGGTAAGGGCTCTAAGAGCGCTGCTCAGGTGGCCGGCGCTGGTCAATGACCGGGCGACGCTGCGGGTAGCTCTAGCTAGAGCCAGGGTGTCGTCTACGGCGAGCGCGGTCTGCATGGCGCGATCGGCTGCCAGCCACGCTACGTCGTTGGTCTCGAATTTTAGGAGCACCGAGGAGGCCAAACGATATGACATGACAAGTAGGCGGCACGCGGCAACCTGATCGGCAGGCGGGGCAAGAAACGCCAACGTTTGGGCATCGTGCAGCAACAAGGGCAGATGGCGAACGACCACCGTGAAGTGCGACGACAACCACGCTTGGTTAACGTATTGCAGTTGCCTCGTTACCCGCTCCAGGGTGGGCGCGGGCGAGTCGCTGCCCACCGATAGGGACGGGTACAAGCTCAGCGCTTCCCGGATGGTCTGCACTTCGGTGCCGTCCACGCACTGAGCCGTTAGACGGGCCGTTGTGCTTTCGGTCAGCGCGGTGGGGTCGACGCCGAGCGCTTCGGCTACTCGGTCGAGCATCGGCAGACGCAGGAGGTTGCGGTGGCCTGACTCGATCTTGTCCAGCCACGACGTTGACCGTCCCACCATGTCGGCAAACCGCTGACGGTCGAGGTTGCGTCGCAGTCTCCAGTACCGAACGCGACGACCAATTGCGCGTGCCTGCTCATCCATGCGGGTCGCTTCCTGCCGACCTTCAGTGTGGGACATCAGGGTAGCGGCGTCACGCCGGGCTCCGCCGGTGATCTATACAGCCGCCCACCCCGATGTAGCGGCGCGGCGCGTGCCGCTTCGGCAACTGCGTTGGAGTCGCACATTTTGTGCAACTCGCCGCACGTGGTCACTCATAGTGTCTGGCCCGTGACCAGCGACAACACTCCAGCTCTGACCAAGCATCCGAGCGCGCCGGACTTGGCGCGGCCGTCCGGGACCGTCGCCGGGCCGGGGGCGACGACGGGTCACCGGCGGCAGCGGTCGAGCGTCCGGCGGGGCCAGCGGTGAGCCTTGCATGGGGCTCGCCAGTCTCGCCGGCGCTGAATACGACGCCCGACCGTGATCGGGCGCGTAGCACAACCGGACGCGGGCTCAAAGCCGTTCTCCGGCGTCGGCGTCGCCGAGGCAAGCACCACGTCGACCACGCTCCCGGCGTGTCCTGGTGGACGCGAGGGCAGCCACGATGAACCGCCCCGCCTGCCGCTGCGGCCTCCCAATCGATCCCCCGACCGGCCCGCACTGGTTGCCCTCCCGGGACCCCGAGCCCGGCGCCCACGTGCTGGCCGTCGCGCTGTGCTCCCACGAACCCGCGATTCTGAGATATGAGCGCGTAGCCGGCGGTTGGCGCAGCAACGGCGCCGCAGCGATCTACCCCAACCACACACCGCCCAAGCCGTGGCAGCGCGTGGGCCTCTGCTGGGACGGCCGCGAACACCCGGTACGCGACGTGACCGGGGCTACTCCAGCGCACGTAGGTACCGCGCGGCCCCTTCCGATGTCCTGACGCGTCCGCCCCGGGGGCGAGCCGCGACGGCGACAACCCGTAGACCGGCTGGCCTACTCCAGCCCACGCAACCCCGAGCGGGGAGGAGGTGAACGAACATGGACACGTTGACCATCGGTGGTGGTGGTGGTGGCAGCGGCGGCGGCACCCGCTGACCCCGCCCGCCCCAATGAGTGTGCCCGAGACCTGCCCGACACAGGTTCCGGCCTCCGTCTTTCACCGAGATGGGACACGCCGGGGGTGAAACGGGCGTAGAACGTGGGAGAGGCACACCTGACCAGGCAGAATGCGATTATCGAAGATCGTAATCTGGCCGAGGCAGGTGCACCTATTCCGTGCAAGGTACTGGATGGGCCGACGGGCTGGAACTGCTCGGCGACGATGATCGCCTGGTCGGGTTCGCTGGGGCGCTGCCACTTCGGCTGCTGGCCGAGCGGGCCGGGCTGCGGGCTGGGTTGTCGGCGGCGATGGCGCGCCGCGGGTTCGACCCGGTCTATGACCGCGGCCAGATCTTGATCGACCTGGCCGTGGCGCAGATCCTGGGCGGGGAGGCGATCAGCGACTTCCAGGGCCTACGCCACCTCGCTCCGGTGACCGGACCGGTGCCCTCGACCCCGACAGTGTGGCGGGCCCTGTCCGAGGTCGGGGACCTGCAGGTGAGCAGGGTGAACGCCGCGGTGACCAAGTTCCGGCGGCACTGGTGGGCGCTGCTCGCGGCCCGCCCGGAAGGGTTCCCGTGGCTGCGGGTGGCCGGACGCGAGCTGAGCGGGGTCACCGTGGTGGACCTGGACGCCTCGATCGTGTTCGCCGCATCGGAGAAGGAGAACGCCGCACCCACCTACAAGGGCGGGATCGGGTTCGCACCCAACCTGGCCACCTGCGACAACACCGACGACGTGCTCGCGATCGACCCCCGCCCTGGCAACGCGACGTCCAACTGCGCCGCCGACAACATCAACCTGCTCGATCTGGCGGTCTCCCGGCTCCCGGGCTGTTACCGGCGCCGGATGCTGATCCGTCTGGACGGGGCCGGGTTCTCCCACGAGTTGCTCAACCACATCGCCGCCGGCGGCGGGGTCCGCGGGCGCGACTGGGAGTTCTCGGTTGGCTGGTCGTGCACCGACACCGAGCTCGACGCCATCGCGGCGCTGCCCCCGCAGGCGTGGACCGGCGGGATCGACCAGAACGGCGACCCCATCCCCGACACGTTCGTCGCGGACCTGACCGGGCTGCTGGACCTGCGCCGCTGGCAGGACAAGATCCCCGGGTTGCTGATCATCGTCCGGGATGAGCCGCTGCATCCGCGCTACCGCAAACGGGCCACCGAGCGCGAGAAGCAGATCGGGCGTCGCTACCAGTTGATCGCGGTCAACACCAGGGGCGGGCAGCTCGCCTGGCTCGATGCGCGCCACCGCTCCCATGTCCACGTGGAGAACGATGTCAAGCAGGCCAAGGACCTGGGCCTGAACCGGTGGCCCTCGCGGCACTGGGCGATCAACGTCGCCTGGACCCAGGTCGTCGCCCTGGCCGCCAACCTGCTCGCCTGCTTCCGCCACCTCGCCCTGCCCACCGGAGAGCTGCGTGACGCCGCCCCGAAACTACTGCGCTACCGGCTGCTTCATCTCCCCGCCCGACTGACCCGAGGGCAGCGCAAACGGTGGCTGCACCTGCGCGCCGACTGGCCCTGGGTCGATGAGGTGATCAACGCCTGGCACGCGGTCAAGGCACTGCCCGCGCCGACCTGACCACCACCCACACCGCCCAGACAATCAAGAAGGAACTCTCGTCCGGAGAGTGGAACCCGGCGCCCCGACACTGACAGTCGGACACCAACCCTGCCCGCGAACAGGAAACCATGATCCAAAGTACATGGATGTAGTTCTCAAGACTCGCGCGTCACCCCCGTGAAAAGTCCAGGCCGGGGCACACTTGCGTATTTCCTACTTGCGAATTGCACTAAAATTTCTGCGGGTTTCCGTACTGTTAGACGTATGCCCAATGTGTTGGACCGCCTTTACCGTGTGAAGTTGGCGCTTATTGCGTCGGTGGGCACGGCCGCCGGGTTGGGCATTCTCGCCGCAGCGCAGTGGAGCCACATCGCGTGGCTAGACAGCAATGCCGCCAAGTTGGGGTCTTGAGCTCAATTTCCCCCCTGACCGACTCGCCGACGCACTCGCCGAAACAATCGACGAAATCGTCGAAGAACGCCTCGGTCCACGGCGAAACCGAACATGTCCCCGGGTCGTCAAAAGATACCGCGCCCACAGTCATCGAATCAAACGAGAAACCGACTAAATCCAAGTCCACCCCGACCCGCCGAAGATCCACATCGTCGCGGGTCTGTGCCGAACTCGGCGGCATTGGCATCGATCCTGCGGCGCCGATCGGCGACGAAGGCCAGCGCCGCGTTGACGGTATCCTTCTTCGTGGTCGTTCCGAGTTCTTTGGCGGCCAAGGCCAGGGCACCGTCGTCCAGGTCGATCATCGTCTTCATAGGTCTTACTGTATTGCTGCGAATGTCTATCAAGCAACATCCTCGGGTGATCGCGACGAGCGCAACCTCAGGCACATCGGCGCGGTGCGTGAGGTTGCGTTCGCGACGATCTTCGACTGCGCAGGGCCCAAACCGGCGGTTCGCAGGGCATGCTGGCCCCGTGGAGACGGCGCTGCGGATCGGGTCCGAGCACGGGTTGCCCGGTCACCTGGTCGCCTTCGTCGCCGCCCTGCGCCGCCACGGCGTCGCCGTCGGACCCGGGGAGACGATCGACGCGGCTCACGTGATGCGCGTCCTGGACCTGATACACCGCGAGCACCTGCGCGAGGGCCTCGCCGCCGCCCTGTTGCGCCGCTCCGGGCAGCGCCAGGCCTTCGACACCCTCTTCGAACTGTACTTTCCCGCCGCGCTGGGTGCTGGCAGCGGCGAGGTCGAGGTGCCCCGGGTGGGGGACGAGGACGACGGTCCGGTCGATCTCGACGCGCTGCGCGACATCCTGGCCGACCTGCTGCGTGACGGCGACACGGCCGCACTGGCCGAGCTCGCCCGCGCGGTCGTCGACGCGCTCGGCCGGTCCGGTGCCAGCCGGACGGGCGGGCGGGATGCCGGGGGCGCGCGGGGCGCCGGACGGACGGGCGCCAAGGGTGCCGGGGGGCAGCCGAGCTGGTCGGCGTACCAGGCGCTGGCGATGCTGTCGCCGGAGACGCTGCTCGCCCGGATCCTCGCCGACCTCACCCACGGCAAGGAGGACAACGCGTTCGCCGACGAGGTCCTGCGCCGCGAGATCCGCGACCGGATCGCCGCGTTCCGCACGATGATCACCGACGAGGTGCGGCGGCGCACCGCGGAGATCCGCGGCCGCGAGCAGGTGGCGCGCTCGGCCGTGATCAAGCAGGTCGGGCAGGTCGAGTTCCTCTCCGCCAACGCCGACCAGCTCGCCCAGCTCCGGTGCACCGTGCACCCGCTCGCCCGGCGGCTGGCGTCGCGTTTGGCCGTCCGTCGCAAGCACGCCAGGCGCGGCACCCTGGACATGCGCCGCACCCTGCGCCGGTCGATGTCCACCGGCGGGGTGCCGATGCGCCCCGCCTACCGCATCCGCCGTCCGGGCCGTCCCGAGCTGGTCGTCCTGTGTGACGTGTCCGGCTCCGTCGCGGGGTTCAGCCGTTTCACGTTGTTGCTGGTGCAGGCGTTGCGCGAGCAGTTCAGCAAGGTTCGGGTGTTCGCCTTCGTCGAACGTGCCGACGAGGTGACGCACCTCTTCGAACCCGGCGCGGAGCTGTCCGGGGTAATGTCGCGGGTGCTGTGCGAGCGCGAGCTCGTCGCATTCGACGGCCACAGTGACTACGGTGGATCGCTCGGCAGCTTCGCCGAGAACTGGGGCGACGCCGTCACCCCGCGCAGCGCCCTGCTCATCCTCGGTGACGCCCGCACCAACTATCGCGACCCGAACCTCCCGGTGTTGCGCCAACTCGTCGGACAGGCCCGGCACGCGCACTGGCTCAACCCCGAGCCGCGCCGCCAGTGGGGCACCGGTGACTCCGCGGCCCTGCAGTACATCGACGTGCTGCCGATGCACGAGTGCCGCACGGCCGGTCAGCTCGCCGATGTGGTGGAAGCCCTGCTCCCGGTCTGAGGGCCGGCGGTCGAGGGCCGAAGCATCGGCACTGAGGCCCGGCGGTCGAGGGCCGAAGCATCGGCACTGAGCCGCGCGAGCGATGATCGTCGCGGTTCCAAGACAAAGGCCGCCGCCGACCTGGGGTGCAGCATGCAGTTTCGGCACGCGTACATCCCGTAGTCGTTGCGCTACGATAGCTATATGACGACTCCGCTGTCGATCCGGTTCGCCCCTGAGGTCCTGGACCGTCTGCGGTAGCGCGCTGCTTCCGTGCCCGGCGCGACGCCGTCCGGGCTGGTCCAACGGCTTGTCGATGACGGGTTGCGGATGGCCGACCACCCGGGCGTCACGTTTCGTGATGGGCCGGCGGCCGTCGAGCCGCGCTCGTCGTGGGCCCGGAAGTGTGGGAGCTCGTGGTGTTCCTGCGCGAGATCGACGAGCGGGGCGAAGCCGCGCTCGCGGCCGGGCGAAGCCGCGCTCGCGGCCGCGGAGGAGATGTTCGCAGTTCCGTACACCGCCGTCCGCGCCGGCCTCAGCTACTACGCGGCGTTCTCCGATGAGATCGACGTCTGGATCGCGGCGGCGCTGGAGCAGTCCGAGCGAGCCGAGCAGGAATGGGAACGTCAGCAGGCGCTGCTGCTGTGAACGCGGCCGAGCCGCTGCTGCTCGACGAGATGTTCGCCCCCGCCCTCGCCGAACGGCTCCGGGCCGACGGCTTCGACGTCGTCGCCGTCGCCGTCGCACCCCGTGCTGGCATCCAGTTCCGACGCCGAGGTGGCGTCCTGGGCGGCGCTGCACGGACGTCGGGTCGTCACCGAGAACGTTCGGGATTTGGCGCCACTGGCGAGCTCCGGCGACCCGCCCGTCCGGGTGCTGTTCACCAGCTCCCGGCGGTTCCCCCGCTCGCGTCGCAACCCCTCCCCACTGCTCGAGGCGTTGCGAGCGTGGCTGCGTGATCCGGCCGCGCAGAAGACGCCGCTGGGCTGGCTCCGCTGAGCCGACTGCGCCGGCATCGGCATTACGCTGCGCCGGATGCGGCGCAAGATCGGTGTGATGGGTGGAACCTTCGACCCCATCCACCACGGGCACCTGGTGGCGGCCAGTGAGGTCGCCGACCGGTTCGCCCTCGACGAGGTCGTCTTCGTCCCGACCGGGCAGCCCTGGCAGAAGACCACCGCCGCGGTGAGCCAGGCCGAGGACCGGTACCTGATGACGGTCGTCGCCACGGCGTCCAATCCACGTTTCTCGGTCAGCCGCGTCGATATCGACCGCGCCGGACCGACCTACACCGTCGACACGCTGAACGACCTGCATACGGCGCTGCCCGACGCGTCGCTGTTCTTCATCACCGGCGCCGACGCGCTCGCGCAGATCCTGTCGTGGCGCAACGTCGACGAGGTGTTCCGGTACGCGCATTTCGTCGGGGTCACCAGGCCAGGGTACGAACTCGAGGACGGTCACCTCCCCGACGGCTCGGTCACCCTGGTCGAGGTGCCGGCGATGGCGATCTCGTCCACCGACTGCCGGCGTCGGGTCGCGGATGGCCGGCCGGTCTGGTACCTCGTGCCCGACGGGGTGGTGCAGTACATCTCCAAGCGGCGCTTGTACCGCGACGCAGTGTCCTGAGCGGCGGAAACGAGTCCGAGACTCGATGCCGGTAGAACGCCGGCACAACTCGACTCAGGGACCGTCGAAGGTGGTGGAAGGCCCGCTCTCGCCAGAAGCGTCGCCGAAGGGCAAGGCGCAGCTTCGTCGAGGCAGGCGACTCACTTCGGTCAACAGCTGGGCGACCACGCTCACCCACCGCTACCTACAATCTGGAGCGTTCGCTCAAGTTCATCGACGGAGGTTCCCTTCATGTGGTTCTGGCTAGCCGGGGCAATCGCCGCCGAGGTGTGCGCGACCATCGCACTCCGGTTCTCCGAAGGCTTCTCCAGGCCCGTCCCCTCGATCCTGGTGCTGCTCGGCTACGGCATCGCGTTCTTCGCGCTCTCCCAAGCCCTTACCCGGGGCATGGCGCTCGGTATCGCCTACGGGGTGTGGGCGGCTGCCGGGGTAGCACTGGTCGCGATCCTCAGCGCGATCCTGTTCAGTGAGTCGCTGTCCTGGGTCCAGATCGGCGGTATCGCGTTGGTCATTGCGGGCGTGCTCGCGTTGGAGCTCGGTGGTTCGACCTCGCATGCCGCCTGAGGAAGTCATCGCTGACGGCCGGCTGCGCAAGGGGGCACAGCGCCGGCAGAGCCTGCTCGACGCGACACTGCGCCTGATCGGTCGCGGCGGACTCGCGGCAGTGACCCAACGGGCGGTGGCCGCGGAAGCGGGCCTTCCGCCCAGTGCCGTCATGTACTACTTCCCGACGATCCGGGACCTGATCGTGGCAACGCTCGCGTCCCTCAACGATCGCTACACCACCGACCTCGAAGCTCTCCCTGGGGGCGTCAAAGGCGTCGAGGCCCTCGCCGCCTTGCTCACGACGTACTCGGGGCAAGACCGGGAATCCCTCCTCGCGGAGAACGAGCTGTGGCTGCTCGCTGCACGAGACCGGACTCTCGCCGCAGAGGCGGCCCGCTGGGATCAGGCGCTCACCGACACCGCTGCCCGTCTGACCAGCGATCCTGTCGCCGCAGATGATCTGGTGATCGCCTACATCGGTCTCTACGTGCGTGCGGTCACCGCAGGCAGCCTCGAACTCCGTGCTGTTGAGGCGGTGCTGCGTCGCTTCGCCGGCCATTCCCGGGGGATATGACCTCGAGTCGTGGATGGCCCCGGAATGGTTATCGGGGGTGGGCAGATCACCGTACGGCAAGCGGTCACGAGGCCAGGATCTACCGCGGGTTGATCGACGGCCGCGCCCGGACGATCCCGGGAACCGCCGCCCGCCGTCTGCGTGCCCAACTGCGTGACAATCGGTCCGGATCACCGTGCCCTCTCCCGGGATGGTCCACGGGGGATCGCACGCGGCATCGGGGCGACGCCGACCGGCGGGCCCGCGCCGCAACCCGACTATGGTCGCCGAATGGGCACGGCGACGATGCCGTCCACGGAAGGCGACAACGGCGCCGATCTGAACGACCGGTGCCGTCGAAGGGAGTACGGTGATCCGGCGCGACGAAATGCGGTACCGGCGATGACCGCCACCCAGCACGCCCTCGACCTGGCCCGGGTGGCCGTTGCTGCCGCCGCGGACAAGAAGGCGCGCGACATCGTCGTGCTCGACGTCTCCGACCAGCTCGTGATCACCGACTGCTTCGTGATCGCGTCGGCGCTCAACGAGCGCCAGGGGCAGGCCATCGTCAACGCCGTCGAGGAGAAGCTGCGCGAGCACGGCGTCAAACCCACCCGGCGGGAGGGTACGAAGGAGGGTGGCTGGGTCCTGCTGGACTACGTCGATGTCGTGGTGCACGTCCAGCACACCGAGGCACGTGGCTTCTACGGCCTGGACCGACTGTGGAAGGACTGTCCGACCATCGCCTTTGCGGAGGCTGCGACGTCAGTGGGTCAGCCCGGCGACGAGGACGACTCCTGGTGAGCCTGCGCCGCCTGGTCCTGCTCCGCCACGGCCAGACCGACTACAACGTGGCCGGCCGGATGCAGGGCCACCTCGACTCGGTGCTGACCGAGACAGGGCTGGCGCAGGCCGTCGCGGCCGCACCCGAAGTGGCCCGGCTGGCACCCGAACGGTTGGTGACCTCGGACCTGCGCCGGGCAGCGGACACCGCCGACGTCATCGGCACGGTGTGCTCGCTGCCGGTCAAGGTCGACGTCCGGTTGCGCGAGACGCATCTGGGGCATTGGCAGGGTCGTTCGGTGGCGGAGATCGAGGCGGGGTGGCCCGGTGCGATCGCGGCCTGGCGTTCCGACCCGGCATGGGCCCCACCCGGCGGCGGTGAGTCACGGATCGATGTGGTGGCGCGGTCGCGCCCGGTGGTGGACGAGCTGGACGCCGAGTTCGACTCGAGCGCGCGGGTCACAGCGGTGTTGGTGGCGCACGGGGGTCTGATCGCCGGGCTGGTCAGTGGCCTGCTGGAGTTGCCGACGACGGTGTGGCCGTCGATCGGTGGGATCGGCAACGCCCGCTGGGCGATGCTCGCCCGCCGTGACGGTCACCCACGCTGGCGCCTCACCGGGTACAACGTCGGTGTGGAGGAATGAGCCAGGACACCCCGGTACTCCTCGTCCTCGCCGACTCGCTCGCCTTCCACGGCCCGGAACGCCCCGAGCCCGCCGACGACCCACGGCTGTGGCCCAACATCGCCGCCGCCGCGCTCGGCGGTCGCGCCGAGCTCGTCGCCGGAATCGGGTGGACGACCCGGCACGCCTGGCATGCGCTGACCCACAATCCGCGGGTATGGGCGCTGATGCCCCGGATCGACGCGCTGGTGCTCGGCGTCGGCGGGATGGACACGTTGCCCTCGCCGCTACCGACGGCGCTGCGCGAGCTCATCCCGGTCCTACGGCCCGCTGGGTTGCGACGGGCGGTGCGGACCGGCTACCGACGCGCCCAGCCGGGGCTGGCACGAGCGTTCGCGCGGGTGTTGCCGGGTGGCGGCCCGGTGGCGCTGCCGCCGCGGCTGACCGTGGGCTACCTGGAGCACTGCCGGCAGGCCGTGCGGGCGCTCCGTCCGGAGGTGCCGGTGGTCGCGGTGCTGCCACCGGTACATCGTGCCGCCGACTACGGGGCCGTGCATCCTGGCCGGCCGGCAGCGGAAGCGGCCACCCGCCGATGGGCGGCGACCTCCGGCGTCGCCCTTCTGGACCTGCGGGCGCTGGTCAGTGAGCATGTCCTGGCTGGTCAGGGCAATCCCGACGGCATGCACTGGGGCTGGCCGGCGCATGCGACGGTCGGAGCCGCACTGGCCGAGGTCCTCCGACCGGTCAGCGCCATCCACCGATCTTGATCGGCGAATGCGATCGCGCCGAGGCCCGCCGGACGGCACTGCGCCGAACCGGAATCGTGCCCCGGCGGCCCGCAGGCCACTGCACCGCCATGGCCTACTGTGGCGGGTCGTGCCCGTCGCCGTCGTCACCGACTCGACCGCTTATCTCCCGACCGGTATCGCCGACGAGCGCCGCATCCGCGTCGTGCCGCTCGAGGTGCGGCTGGGTGATCGGGTCGGTCGCGAGGGCGTCGACATCGACGCGACCGCGGTCTCGGCGGCGCTGGTTGACCGGCACCTCGACGTGCAGACCTCACGTCCCACTCCCGCCGAGTTCGCCGCCTGCTACCGCGCCGCGCTGGCCGGGGGCGCCGATGCGGTGGTGTCGGTGCACCTGTCCCGGGAGCTGTCGGGCACCTGGGAGGCGGCGCGGGTCGCGGCCGACGAGGTCGGGCCCGACCTCGTCCGGGTGGTCGACTCCCGGGCCGCCGGGATGGGTCTGGGCTACGCGGTGCTGGCTGCCGCAGACGCCGCCGACGCGGGCGCGGACGGCGCAGCCGTGGAGACAGCCGCCGCCGACGTGGCGGCCCGGTGCCGGATGTTCTTCTGCGTCGACACGCTCGACCGGCTGCGGCGGGGCGGCCGAATCGGGGCCACCGCGGCGCTGGTGGGAACCGCGCTCGCGGTGAAACCGCTACTCCATGTCGTCGAGGGGCGAATCGTGCCGTTGGAGAAGGTACGAACCAGCGCCCGGGCGGCGCAGCGGTTGATCGAGCTTGCCGCGCACGTCGCTGGTGTCGGTCGCGCCGACGTGGCCGTACATCACCTCGGCGCGCCCGGACGTGCCGACGATCTGGCCACGCGACTACGCGAACGCCTGCCCGGTGCCCGGCTGCTGGTGTCCGAGGTCGGGGCGGTGATCGGCGCGCACGTCGGCGTGGGGCTGCTCGGCGTCGTGGTGGTGCCGGCGCGTTAGTTAGGCCGCTGCCCCCGGGGTCGCGAGCCCGGCTGTGGACGGCGGGCAGCTGGGTCGGCAACCCCGCTTCACCGGCTCGCACCCTCCGCGCCGCAGCAAGAATCTGGCCGTCAGCAACCAGCATTGCCGCTGTGTTGCGGAGGACGAGCGTCCCATGCATGGGTGGGCTGCTGGACCGGGCTGCGTCTTCATGATCGCTGAATCCGGGACGTTTGGTACGGATGCGCAGCGCATGTCCCGATTCCGATCATGGTCGATGAAGACTGTCGAGGCGTTGATCAAAGGCACTGGTCAATCCCGCACCACCGGGGGTCGTCGCCGAATCAATCGGCTCGCCTGGCTAGGCGTGACCGCCCGTCCCAGCCTCCCAGACGGGTCCGACCGAATGGGGTCCGCTGTAGGTCGTCCGGACGAGTTGTCCCCAATGCGGTCCGGCCGTCCACAGGTTTCACATCGGCCGGCCGGCGGGTCGTTGCCCGCCTTAGCGTCGAGGCGTGGCACTTCGAGTCCCTCCCCCTGGCCCCGATCGGCTGGCCGCCCTGCTCGAGTCTTCGGTGGGACGACCGCCGCAGCCGGCCGGGTCGGGACCGAATCCTTCGTTCACGGTCGGATGGTCCCGGGCCGTTGAACCATCGCCACCCGGGCCGCGTGACGGCCCGCCGACGATTCCGCTGCCGCAAGTGACGATTCCGCTGCCGCAAGTAGTGCCACCACCCGTGCAGTCTCCGGCTGGCGGGCACCTCTCCCAGCACGCCCAGCCCGTGGTGACACCGCCGGATGGGCGGGTCTCGGCCGGCGGGCATCTCTCGGAACGCGCCCAGCCCGTGGTGCCGCCGCCGGACGTACGGGTCCCGGCAGGTGGCTACTCCTCGCAGCGCGCCCGGCCGATCGCTACGGCACTGCGGCGCTGCCTGCCAGAGGGCTGGCGTACCGCCCGGGTGGATCCCGGCCGGTCCGGTGCCACCGCCCTCGCCCTCGTCGCAGCGGGCGCCGCTGTCGTCGCAGCGGTAGGCGTGTGGTCCGAGCGACCCCGTGCGGAGCCGGTGAACGTTCTGCCGGCCGTCGCGGTCGTCGCCGACGCGCCTGCCGGGCCTCCCTCCGCTGAACCCGCACCCAGTGGTCCGCTGGTCGTCAGCGTGACGGGTAAGGTGCACAACCCCGGTCTGGTGGAGGTACCCGACGGCGCTCGGGTGGCCGACGTTGTCGCAGCCGCTGGTGGCCCGCTTCCCGGGGCCGACCTCACCGCGGTCAACCTCGCCCGACATGTCAGCGACGGCGAACAGATCGCCATCGGTGTGCCGCCTGCCCTGGACGCCGGTGGTGACCAGTCGGCAACCGGGTCGTCAGGCGGGTCGGCATCCGGGGATGCGCCGAGCGGGGGTGCCCCGGGTGGCCGGGTCAACCTCAACCGGGCCACCGCCCAGCAACTCGACGCACTTCCGGGGGTCGGCCCGGTCACCGCGGAGCGCATCCTCGAGTGGCGCAACCACAACGGCCGCTTCGCACGCGTCGATCAGTTGCGTGAGGTCGAGGGCATCGGCGAGCGCAGGTTCGGCCAGCTCCGCGAGCTGGTGACGGTCTGATGCGGGCCAGGGGGATCGATCTCATCGAGGACCGTGCCTCGATCGGGCCCGACGGCCGTGCTCCCGGGGAGGACGACGAACCGCGCCGGCCCCCGGACCTGCGCCTGGTTCCGGCCGCGCTCCTGGCATGGACCACGGTGTTGATCGGGCTGGGCGGCGGGCCCATCGCGGCAGGGACAGCCACCGCGCTGGCCGCTGTCACCATGCTGGTCGCGCTGCGCGGAAAGCACCGGAGTTGGTCACCGCTGGTCCTCGCCGCCTTCGGATGTGCCGTTGCTGCCGGCCTCGTGGTTGCCGCGCATACCATGCTCGTCGCCCAACACCCCCTGCGTTCAGCTGCCGACCGGGGAGCTGCCGCGACCCTGTGGATCGTGCTGCGCGACGATCCGCGCCCGGTGCGCACCAGCAGCTACGGTGCGCCGCCCGGCGCGGTCACCCAGGTACTCGTACCGGGAACGCTCCTGAGGGTCGAGGTCGACGATGGCAGGTGGGCGGTGGGAGGCCGCGTGCTGCTGCTCGCCCCGGCCGAGGGGTGGACGGGGCTGCTGCCCGGGCAGGCGGTCACCGCCGAGGGACTCCTGGCACCGGCCGGCCGAAGCGATCTCACCGTCGCTGTGCTGCGGGTGCGCGGCCCGCCACGCGAGGTGGGCCCGCCACCGTGGTGGCAGACCGGGGCGGGATCGCTACGCGATGGCCTGCGAGATGCCGCCGCGGTGCTGCCGCAGGCCCAGGCCGGTCTGCTTCCCGGCCTGGCTGTCGGCGACACCGGGGCGATGACCGCCGAGGTCGAACGCGACTTCCGGGACGCCGGCCTCAGCCACCTCACGGCGGTGTCGGGGGCCAATCTGGCAATCCTCGGCGGCGCGGTGTTGGGCCTGCTGCGGCTGCTGCGTACCGACCCGCGCCTGGCCGCGGCCCTGAGCGCGGCCACGATACTCGGGTTCGTGGTGTTGGCCCGTCCCTCACCGAGCGTGCTGCGCGCCGCGGTCATGGGCGGGGTGGTACTGCTGGCACTGGCTCTGGGACGGGGTCGCTCAGCGGTCCCGGCGCTGGCGGCGGCGGTGCTCGTCCTGTTGCTGGCCGATCCTGCGCTGGGAACGGATCCGGGGTTCGCGTTGTCGGTGCTGGCCACGGCGGCCATCGTGCTCGTCGCGCCCGGCTGGGCCGCGGCGCTGCGCCGTCGGGGCGTACCGGCGGGGCTTGCCGAGGCCGTGACAGTGCCCGCCGCGGCGTATCTCGCCACTGCGCCGCTGGTGGCCGGGCTGAGCGGGCAGGTGGGTCCGATCGCCGTGCTCGCGAATCTGCTCGCGGTGCCCGCTGTGGCGCCGGCCACGGTACTCGGCGTCGCGGCGGCGGTCGTCTCGCCGATCGCAGCCCCGGTGGCCGAGGTGTTCGCATGGCTTGCCGGTCCGGCGGTCGGGTGGCTCGTGCTGATCGCCGATCGGACCGCCGGTGTGCCGGGTGCAGTGCTGCGCTGGCCGGACGGGGTCACGGGCGCACTCCTGCTGACCGTGCTGGTGCTGGCCGTGCTGATGTACGCCCGGACACCGCACCGGCGGGCGGTGCTGCTTGCGGCGTTCCTCGGCCTGGCACTCGTCCTGGTACCCACCCGCCTCGTACCGCCCGGGTGGCCACCGTCCGGCTGGGCTCTGGTGACCTGCGACGTCGGCCAGGGGGACGCGATGGTGCTGGCCACCGGGCGTCCGGGCTGGGCCGTTCTCGTCGATGCCGGCCCGGACGACGGGCTGGTGGATGCATGCCTTGACCGGCTGGGCGTTGAGGGCCTGGCGATGGTCGTGCTCACCCACCTGCATGCCGATCATGTGGGAGGGCTCGCGGGCGCGCTGCGGGACCGTCCGGTGGGCGGGATCGCGGTCGGCCCATCCCGCGAGCCCCGGTGGGCGCTGGAAGCGGTGGCCCGACAAGCCGGCGCGGCAGGGGCTCCCCTGGTGGAGCTGTCCGTGGGCCGGCGCCTGGAGTGGCCCGCGCTCACGCTCGACGTACTCGCACCGCAACATCCGGCTGCCTGGGTGGATCCCGAGGACGGTACAGCCGTCAACGACGGCTCACTGGTGCTACGCGCCATCACCCCGGCCGGTTCAGTGCTGCTCACAGGGGACATCGAGCTCGCCGCCCAGGCCGACCTGCTCAGTGCGGGGATGCCGGTCCACGCTGACGTGCTGAAGATGCCTCACCACGGATCGCGCTACACGAGTGTGGATTTCCTCAACGCCGTCAGGCCGCGGGCGGTGCTGGTCAGCGTCGGTGCGGAAAATCGATACCGGCACCCCGACCCCGGGCTGCTCGGCGGATTGGACCGGGCCGGCGTTGCGGTCCGGCGCACCGACGAATCCGGCGACATCGCCGTGGTGTCAGGAGCGGCGACCGACGCGGGTGATTCGCCCAACCTGCTGCTGGTCACCCGCGGCGATCCACTGCCGGCCCGCAGGCGGCGCTCACCGCCCTGGGAAAGGATGATCACCGCGGCCTCGGCGACGCGAAACGTCGGCGAGGTACCGGCGACATCATCACCCCGGCACCGGGGCAGGGAACGCCGGGTTCGCAATGTAGCCGGGGTGCCGCTCAGAACTCGCGACCCTCCAAGGCAGCACGCACGGCCGCGCTGGTGGCCGGCACCGTCGCCGTCGGACCGACGTGCCCGGCCACGGCGTCGAGAGTCTTGAGCCCGTCGCCGGTGATCAGCAACACCGTCTCGGCATCGGGGTCGAGCGTACCGGCCTCGATCAGCTTTCTCGTGCAGGCCACCGTCACCCCGCCGGCAGTCTCGGCGAAGACACCCTCGGTGCGGGCCAGCAGCCGAATGCCCTCCACCACCTCGGCGTCGCTCACGTGGGCAACGGCACCCCCGGTGCGCCGCACCGCGTCCAGGACGTACGGTCCGTCAGCGGGGTTGCCGATGGCCAGCGAGCGAGCGATGGTGTCCGGGCGCACCGGCTGCACCACATCGTGGCCGTCCTCGAACGCCTTGGCGACAGGCGAGCAGCCGGTGGCCTGAGCGCCGAACACCCGGTACGGGGTACGTTCCACCAACCCGAGGCTGCCGAGCTCGGTGAAGCCCTTGTCCACCTTGGTGAGCTGCGATCCGGAGGCCACCGGCACCACGATCTGCTCGGGCAGCCGCCAGCCGAGCTGCTCGGCCACCTCGTAGCCGAGCGTCTTGGAACCCTCCGCGTAGTAGGGCCGCACGTTGACGTTGACGAACGCCCAGTCCTCGTGCTCGGCGGCGAGCTCGGTGGCAAGCCGGTTGACGTCGTCGTAGTTACCGTCGACGGCCAGCAACGTGCCGTCGTAGACCGCGGTGGTGAGTACCTTGGCCTGCTCCAACGACGAAGGGATCAACACAACCGAGCTCCACCCCGCACGGGCCGCTGCCGCGGCCACCGCGTTGGCCAGGTTGCCCGTGGAGGGACAGGCGAGAACAGAGAAACCAAGCTCGCGAGCCGCGGCCAGGGCCACGGCGACCACCCGGTCCTTGAACGAGTGTGTGGGGTTGCCGGTGTCGTCCTTGACCCAGAGACTGCGCAGGCCGAGTGCGGCGCCGAGCCGGTCGGCCTTGATCAGACGAGTGAGCCCCGGCTCGGTATTGGGGTGGGACTGGATATCGGCGGGCACGGGGAGCAGCTGCCGGTAACGCCAGATCGACCGCGGACCTGCTTCGATCGACGCCCGGGTGACCCCCGCGAAGTCGTATGCCACCTCGAGTGGCCCGAAGCACTGCGGGCACGCGAACTCGGCGGCCAGCGGGATCTGGTGGCCGCACTCGCGACACGACAGTGCCCGGGCAGAACCCAGGTCGAAGGTGGTGTTCGCCGGACGGTGAGCAGTCAAGGTCACGGAAGGTCTCCTCATCTTCCCCGCAGGTCGCGGGTCGGAATTGGCACCGGTTCGCGCACGCGGATGCATGCGACACCGGTTGCCGGGGCTTCGTCGGGCCGTTCCCTCTGCCCCTCTGGATGAGCCATATGCGGTTGTGCCTCGACGCACAGCACCGAGGATGGCCGTTACGGTACAGACACTGCACCCCTTCCTGCCAGCGGTAGCCGATCATCAGGGAGCCGGGTCACCCATCGTTGCCCCCGTACGCAAGCATGACGGGCGTGACCAGCTCGAGCCCCGCGCCGCTGCGCCTCGTCCTCGGTGAGGAAGAGCTGCTCGTCGAGCGCGCGGTGCAGGACGTCGTCGGCGAGGTACGGGTGACCGACCCGGAAGTGGAACTACGTCGGCTCCGCACTTCCGAGCTCACACCCGTCGGCCTCGCCGATCACCTGAGCCCTTCCCTGTTCGCCGAGGCCCGGGTGATCGTGCTGCAGGGAGCGCACGAGGTGGGCAAGGACCTGGCCACGGCGATCGTGGAGCAGGCGGCCGATCCGGCCGAGGGGATCGTGCTGGTCGTGCTGCACGCGGGTGGCGCACGGAACAAGGGCTTGGCCGATGCGCTGCGCACGGGCGGCGCGGTGGTCACCCGATGCGACCGACTCACCCGGTTCGAGGAACGCGCCGATTTCGTCCGGGCCGAGGTTCGCCGGGTCGGGGGGCGAATCGCGCCGGACGCCGTGAGCGTACTCATCGAGGCGGTCGGGTCCGAGCTGCGGGAGCTGGCCGCCGCGGCCGGCCAGCTCGTGGCCGACTCGGGTGGCACGGTCGATGAGCGGGCGGTACGCCGCTACCACCGGGGCCGGGCGGAGGTCACTGGCTTTGCCGTGGCCGACAAGGCCGTCGCCGGCGACCGGTCCGGTTCGCTGGAGGCCCTGCGTTGGGCGCTGGTGCTCGGCGTCGCACCGGTCCTGGTGGCCGACGCGCTGGCTGACGCCCTGCGCACCTTGGCCAAGGTCGGGAGCGCCGGGCGCGGCGACCCGAACCGGTTGGCCGGCGTCCTTGGAATGCCTCCGTGGAAGGTCCGCAAGGCACAGGCGCAGGTGCGGTCCTGGCATCCGGAAGGGCTCGCGGTCGCCTTCGCCGCCGCCGCGGAGGTCAACGCCGACGTCAAGGGCGCCGCCGCCGACCCGGGCTACGCACTGGAACGCGCGGTGTTGCGGATCTGCGCCGCCCACGACGACCGGTGATGATCGGACGTGCCTCCACCCGCATGATCGACATTAGGGAACTCTGAACCGCTCAGGATGCGGTTCATCGTTCTCGCTCGTCGATCACGGCGGGTCGTAGCCCAACTCGCTCTCAGCAAACCCACACGCCGCGGACAGCGCCAGAAGCGTCGCCCCCAGCCCCCCATACAATACGACGGCTTGACCCAGAGGGCGTTGGTCCGCTTGGCCTCAGAGTGCGTTGGTCCGCTTGGCCATGGCCGACTTGCGGTTGGCCGCCTGGTTGCGGTGGATCACGCCTTTGCTGACGGCCTTGTCCAGCGCCTTGCTCGCAGCACGCTGGAACTCGCCTGCCTTGTCGGTGTCGCCGGTCTCGGCGGCCTCACGGAACCGGCGCACGGCGGTGCGCACGGACGACCGGACCGACTTGTTGCGCTGCCGACGCTTCTCGTTGGTCTTGACTCGCTTGATCTG
>JBOHEP010000013.1:0-40384 GCA_050701075.1 Pseudonocardia sp.
CGCGGGCCGGCAGTGGCGCCGCGAGCTGCTCGCCCGGACCTCGCTCACCGAGGAGGAGATCGGGGAGTACTCGGGCGAGCGCAAGGAGATCCGCCCCGTCACCATCGCGACCTACCAGGTGATGACGCGCAAGTCCAAGGGCGAGTACCGCCATCTGGAGCTGTTCGACTCCCGCGACTGGGGCCTGGTCATCTACGACGAGGTGCACCTGCTGCCCGCGCCGGTGTTCCGGATGACCGCCGACCTCCAGTCCCGGCGCAGGCTCGGTCTCACCGCCACGCTGGTGCGTGAGGACGGCCGCGAGGGTGACGTCTTCTCCCTGATCGGTCCGAAGCGCTACGACGCCCCGTGGCGCGACATCGAGCAGCAGGGCTGGATCGCCCCGGCCGAGTGCGTCGAGGTGCGGGTCACGCTCACCGACGCCGAGCGGCTCGGTTACGCCGTCGCCGAGCCCGAGGAGCGGTACCGCATGGCGTCCACCGCGCGGACCAAGCTCAACGTCGTCAAGGCGATCCTCGGCCGGCACCCGGGCGAACCCGCGCTGGTCATCGGTGCTTACCTCGACCAGCTCGACGAGCTCGGCGAGACCTTGGACGCCCCGATCATCCAGGGATCGACCAAGAACGTGGAACGGGAGGCGCTGTACGAGGCCTTCCGCCGCGGCGAGCTACCGGTGCTGGTGGTGAGCAAGGTGGCCAACTTCTCCATCGACCTGCCAGAGGCGAGCGTTGCGGTGCAGGTGTCGGGCACGTTCGGCTCGCGGCAGGAGGAGGCGCAGCGACTGGGCAGGCTGCTGCGGCCCAAGGGTGACGGCCGCCAGGCGCACTTCTACTCCGTCGTCTCCCGCGACACCCTCGACACCGACTATGCAGCCCACCGGCAGCGGTTCCTCGCCGAGCAGGGCTACGCGTACCGGATCGTTGATGCCGACGATTTGCTGGGGCCGGCATTGCCCGGTGCCGATGCGAGTTAATCCGTTCGGTGAGCCGTCGCCGTAGCGTCTACACGCTGTAGTAGATATTGTCCGGTCCTTATAGCCCATACGGGTGACTTAGGGTGCACTTAGCTCGGTAACATGCACACAATGTTGGCTTAACGCCCTAAGGAGTGAAGCCATCATTCTGCTCAGCTGGATCGTCGCCGGGTTGACCGCCTGGGGCGCAGCCGCCGTCGTCGTCGCCGTTGTGGTGGGCCGGATGATCGCCTGTCGGGACCGGCAGGGCCCGCATCGGCGGGAGTCCGAGCGATTGTCCGCGCCGGTTCCCCGGCAGGACCTGGCCGGTGGGATCACCGTGGTGGACCGACAGCCCAGCTAGCGGCCTCCAAGCTCCCTCCTCTTCCGAACGAACGGCACTTTCGCGCACACCTACTGGACGAGAGTGCCGTTCGTTCGTCAACGGGGTTGCTGCACGCCTGCGGTGCGATTCGGTGATCACGGTTCGGGAACGCGGAGCCGGGCTCAGTGCGGTTCGCCGTTCCCGAACGGGGATCACCTGTTCTGGTGATTGATCTGAGAAGCCGCGTATTCGTCCCTCGGGCACACCCTTCGATCGTGATTCGACATCACCTTCCAGGTCTGGGCAGTCCAGTCTGCGCAGTGCAGCGCGCGATCCCTGGGGGTGGACCGGCGGTGCCGCGGCTCCTCGAGAGGGCCCCGAAGACCGGGTTCGACTCCGGGGAGACCCGGAGGTGCGGGCAGTGCGACTGGCGCACGCTCGATTCCATGGAGCAGACGAACAGCCCGACCGCCACCGGTGGGCAGGACAATGCCGTGCCGGCGATGCCGAATGAGCTGGTCGCCGGAGATGCCTCGCCCGCACCGGGCACCGGGGCGGTGCCGGGCACACCGCCCGAGCATTCGGACATGCAGGCCCGGGACAGGCCCACCGTTCATGAGGCGCCGCAGATGCCTGGTCAGGACATGCCCGTCGGCGCACCTCCCGCCGCGGCGCTCACCTCGTTGCAGCAGCCGATCCCGTCCATCGGTCCCGTGTGGCCCGCACCCGATCCCGTGCCGTTCGCCGAACCCTGGATCGCGGATGATCCTGCCGCGACGTCTCCCCGGTTCACCCTGCATCGCAGCAAGACCGACCGCATGCTCGGTGGGGTCTGTGGCGGCCTCGCCGAGAGCCTCGACGTGGACACGGCGCTGCTGCGGATCGGCCTCGTCGTGCTGACCATTCTCGGATTCGGATTGGGTGCGGTGGTCTACCTCGCCGCGTGGATCCTCGCCCCGCAGGCCGACTGAGAGTGGGCTGAGGCCGAGGCGCGCTGACCCATGATCGACCATGCATGGACGTGCGTTTCGCGAGGATCTTGGCCTACACCCGGAGAGGGCGCTCGCCGTTGGCCACGCCAGCCGAGCTGTGGCATCTGTCATCCCGGTCGGTGACTCGGTCTCGCGACGGTAGGCTGGAGCCCCGGATCAGCGCGTGGAGCGTCGTGCCTCGACGAGGCCGAGCCTGCGAGAAGTTCAACGGCACGCGGTCTGCGGTGCGCGGACAGGAGATCGCCGGTGGCCCTCGTCGTCCAGAAGTACGGCGGATCCTCGGTTCAGGACGCGGATCGGATCAGGAAGGTCGCGGAGCGGATCGTCCGCACCCGGAAGGAGGGCCACGACGTCGTCGTCGTGGTCTCGGCCATGGGCGACACCACCGACGAGCTGCTCGATCTCGCCGAGCGGGTCAGTCCCGCGCCTCCGCCGCGCGAGATGGACATGCTGCTCACCGCGGGCGAGCGGATCTCCAATGCGCTCGTCGCGATGGCCATCCATGCACTCGGTGCACAGGCTCGCTCGTTCACCGGCTCCCAGGCCGGGATGATCACCACATCCAGGCATGGCGACGCCCGGATCGTGCAGGTCAACCCCCAACGGCTGCGTAGCGCGCTGGACGAGGGGTCGGTCGTGCTGGTCGCCGGGTTCCAGGGTGTGAGCCAGGATTCCAAGGACGTCACGACCCTGGGCCGGGGCGGCTCGGACACCACCGCGGTGGCGCTGGCCGCGGCGCTGGAGGCCGACGTCTGCGAGATCTACTCCGATGTCGACGGCGTCTTCTCCGCCGACCCGCGCATTGTCGGCGACGCCCAGCCGCTTGACTCCATCTCCTACGAGGAGATGCTGGAGATGGCCGCGTGCGGTGCGAAGGTGCTGCACCTTCGGGCCGTCGAGTACGCCCGCCGCTACAACGTTCCGCTGCGTGTGCGCAGCTCGTACAATGACAAGCCGGGCACCCTCGTCACCGGCTCGATCGAGGAGATCCCCTTGGAGCAGGCGATCATCACCGGAGTCGCGCACGACCGCTCCGAAGCCAAGATCACCATCACCGGTGTGCCCGACACTCCCGGCATGGCGGCTCGTATCTTCCGTACCGTGGCCGACGCCGAGATCAACATCGACATGGTGCTGCAGAACATCAGCCACGTCGACGACCGGCGCACCGACATCACGTTCACGCTGTCGCGGACCGACGGAGCCAGCGCCGTGGCCGCGCTCAACGCCGCGCAGGCGGAGATCGGTTTCGCCGAGCTCCTGCACGACGCCGAGGTCGGCAAGGTCTCCCTCGTCGGAGCCGGCATGCGGAACCATCCCGGGGTCACGGCCACGTTCTGCGAGGCGCTCTCGGCTGCGGGGATCAACATCGAGACGATGAACACCTCGGAGATCCGGATCTCGGTAATCTGCAGGGTGGAGCAGCTCGACGACGCGGTGCGCGCTCTGCACGCCGCGTTCGAGCTCGGTGGCGAGGAACAGGCCGTGGTGCACGCGGGAACGGGCCGATGAGCGAGCCTGCGAGTGATTCGTTGACGCAGGGCGAGCCTGCGAGTGATTCGTTGACAGAGGGCGAGCCTGCGAGTGATTCGTCGACGCAGCGCGCCGGGCCGGTCGTCGCGATCGTCGGAGCGACCGGAGCCGTCGGCACAACAATGATCGACATCATCGACGTGCGGGAGACAGTGCCGTGGAGCGAGATCCGGCTCGTGGCGTCCGCTCGCTCGGCGGGTAGGGTGATTCGGGTGCGCGGCGAGGATGTCACGGTGCGGTCGCTCGCGCCCGAGGTCTTCGACGGCGTCGACGTGGCACTGTTCGACGTCCCCGACGAGGTGAGCGCGGAGTGGGCGCCGGTCGCGGTCGCTCGCGGAGCGGTCGTGGTCGACAATTCCGGGGCCTTCCGAATGGACCCGGATGTCCCACTGGTGGTGCCTGAAGTAAACGCGGCCGATGCGTCGAACCGCCCCAAGGGTATCATCGCCAATCCCAACTGCACGACATTGTCGATGATGGCCGTGCTGGGGGCGCTGCACCGCGAGTTCGACCTGCGCGCGCTGGTCGTGGCGTCCTACCAGGCGGCCTCGGGCGCGGGCCGGGCCGGCGTCGACCGCCTCTACGCAGAGCTCACCGCGGTCGCGGACAAGGAGATCGGGGTGCGTGGCGGCGATGTCGCCGAGGCGCTCGGCGAGGCCGGGCTGAAGGTCGGGCCCGAAAGTGACTCCCCGTTCCCCGCACCGCTCGCGCTCAACGTGGTGCCATGGGCGGGCTCGCTCAGGGACGGCGGGTGGTCGTCGGAGGAGCTCAAGGTCCGCAACGAGTCACGCAAGATCCTCGGCATCCCGGATCTGAAGGTGTCGGCGACGTGCGTACGGGTGCCGGTGGTGACCACGCACGCGCTCGCCGTACACGCCACGTTCGGTGCCGAGGTGTCGGTCGAGGCGGCCCGCAGCGTGCTCGCCGCTCAGCCCACCGTGGTGCTGCGCGACGACCCGGCCGCCGGTGAATGGCCTACACCTGCTGACACGGTGGGTGGTGACCCGACCTCGGTGGGTCGGATTCGGCAGGCGTTGGACTTCCCCAACACACTCGAGCTGTTCGTGTGCGGGGACAATCTGCGCAAGGGTGCGGCGCTCAACACCTACGAGATAGCCGAGACCGTGGCCGGCGGGTTGTCGTAGACAATGGCGATCGAGCTCCTGCTGATACGTCAAGGTGCTTCTCGTCCAGCACACCGGATGCGGGCTGGGCACCTTCACCGACGATGACTTCTCCGAGGAGATCGCCGATGAGGTCGGGATCCGTCCGCTGTGGCGCACCCTGGTGGCAGTGCCGCGTTTGATCGATACTTGGGAACCGGCAGCGGTGCTGGGTGCGGTCCCGGGTTCCCCAAACCGCTGATCTCGGCACCATCGGACCCTCCCGTTCAACGATCACGACGCTGGCGACATGATCCAGATCCCGCAGAGACATCTGCGGCCATGCACCAGCAGTCCAGTCCGCACCGGCGCAGCCCGCTGACCGGCTACGGTCAGCCCGGCAGACGCAGCCGGGCGAGGACGGCGCGGTGGTCACTGCCCGCGATATGGCGCACATCGAATCGCTCGGTGGAGATGGGTTCGGTGACGAGCACGTGGTCGATCTGCGGGCCGATCAACTGGGTGCGTGGGGTGGGACCCCAGGTCGGCAGCAGGCCCCGTCCTCGCTGGTCGGCAGCGTCCACGCAGCCGGCCATCGCGGCCCGCAGCACTGAATGATCGAGCGTGGCGTTGAGGTCGCCGGCGATGATCGCGGGGGTCGGGTCGGCACACCAGGTGCGGAGGTGGGCCAGGTCCGAGCGCCACTGCGGCACAGTGCCGGACACGGGCGCGATGGCGTGGTAGGCCACGAACCGTAGCTCGCCCAGGCTTCCACCGCTGATCACCAGGGACGCGAACGGGGTGGACTCGTCGATCGTCACGGCGACGTCGCCGAGGTCGGAGCGGACCAGGGCGGTGACGCCGGCGACGTCGGCCGTGCCCGGCCCGGTGCTCGTGTACAGCGCGTATCCCAAAGGTTCGACCAGCGGCGCCAACCTGGAGCGGTATGCGTCCCCTGCCTCCGGCAGTGATACCAGGGTGGGGTGTTCGAGCTCGATCAACCGGGCGAGCTGTTCGATGTCGGTGTCGCCGTTGAAGACGTTGAGCGCCAGCACGGTGAGTGACCGGCCCGGCCCGGGTGCTGAGGTGTCGGCGATCATGCGTGGCAGCACGACGGAACTGCTGATGATCACAACGGCAAGTACCCCGACGGCGAACGGAAGCACGCGTCGTTCGACGATCAGCAGCAGGCAGAGCACCGCCAGGACTCCGATGACCCCGGCGAGGATCAGCGGGCGGAATGCGACCAGCTGGGCGAACGGGCTGTGGCGGTCGAGCCCGAACAGCACGTCCGGGATGGTCGACATCGCCACCAGCAGGGTGAACAGCGCAGCGGCCAACCAGCGGCGGATGACGCGGGGTGAGGAGGCGCGGCGAGCAGGTGGACCAGTGGCCGGCAGGCTGTGCGAGAGCGAGATCATCCTCCCCGAGTGTGCCTCAACGCAGGAGATGCTGGTCGGCCGCACCGTGACCAACGGACGCGGCCGACGCCGGGCGAGAAGTGCGGCCGCGACGTTGCCGGTGGCCCGAGGGCGAGGATCGCGACGGCCGGGGACGCCGCGTCGATCAGCAGCCGGGCCACGGAATGCCCACCGCTGCACCCGGTGTGACTCAGCGATGACCGGAAGGGTCGCCGGGTGCCACCGCCCAGGACACGGCCTCGCTGAACACCGGCTGGAGACTTGACTGATTCCAGAAAACGTGGTCAGGTTGGTGATGATGGAACCGTCGATGGCCGACACAGCACAGCATCTCCGGGACGCGGGCCTGCGGGTCACCGCGCCCCGGCTGGCCGTCCTGGCCGTGCTCGCCGAGCACCCACACGCCACCGCCGAGCTCGTCGCCCGGCTCACCCGCCAACGGCTCGGCCGGGTCTCCACCCAGGCGATCTACGACGTGCTCGCCGCCTGCGCGGATGCGGGCCTCGTGCGGCGGATCGAACCGGCGGGCTCGGCTGCTCGATTCGAGACCCGCACCGGCGACAACCACCACCACCTGGTGTGTCGCATCTGCGGCCGCACCACGGACGTCGACTGTGCCGTGGGTGCCTGCCCCTGTCTCACCCCCAGCGACCATGCCGGTTATCTGCTCGACGAGGCCGAGGTCGTCTTCTGGGGATTCTGTCCGAACTGTCAAGAAATGCCTCCGCCCGTTCCTATTAAGGAGACTACGTGACCGTGACCGAACCGCGGCCGACGACCAACAACGTCGGTATTCCGGTGGGCAGTGACAACGACTCGCTGACTCTGGGTTCGAATGGTCCGATCCTGCTGCAGGATCACTACCTGATCGAGAAGAACGCCCAGTTCAACCGTGAGCGCGTGCCCGAGCGGGTGGTGCACGCCAAGGGTGGTGGCGCCTTCGGTTTCCTCGAGGTGACCGGCGACGTCAGCCAGTTCACCAAGGCGGCGCTGTTCCAGCCCGGCACGAGAACCGAGAGTCTGGTGCGATTCTCGTCGGTGGCCGGTGAGCTCGGCTCGCCGGACACCTGGCGTGACCCGCGCGGTTTCGCCATGAAGTTCTACACGACGCAGGGCAACTACGACCTCGTCGGAAACAATACCCCGGTCTTCTTCATCCGGGACCCTATCAAGTTTCCCGACTTCATCCGCAGCCAGAAGCGTCGCGCGGACAACCACCTGCGCGACAACGACATCCAGTGGGACTTCTGGACGCTGCGTCCCGAGTCCGCCCACCAGGTCACCTGGCTGATGGGTGACCGTGGCATCCCGTCGAACTGGCGTCACATGAACGGCTACGGTTCGCACACCTACCTGTGGGAGAACGCGGGCGGCGAGAAGTTCTGGGTCAAGTACCACTTCAAGACCGACCAGGGCATCGGCTACCTCACCCAGGGCGACGCGGACCGCATCGCCGGTGAGGACGGAGACTTCTACATCCGCGACCTCTACAACACGATCAAGAAGGGCGACTACCCGAGCTGGACGGTGAAGGTCCAGGTCATGCCGTACGAGGCCGCCGCGGACTACCGGTTCAATCCGTTCGACCTGACGAAGGTCTGGCCGCAGGGCGACTACCCGCTGATCGAGGTGGGCCGTTGGGTGCTGAACCGCAACCCGGACAACTACTTCGCCCAGATCGAGCAGGCCGCGTTCGAACCGTCCAACCTCGTGGCTGGCATCGGTCCGTCGCCGGACAAGATGCTCCAGGGCCGCCTGTTCGCCTACCCGGACGCGCACCGCTATCGGATCGGCGCCAACTACACCCAGCTCCCGGTCAACACCGCCAAGTCGCCCGTCAACAGCTACTCCAAGGACGGCGCGATGCGGTACCAGAACCCGACCGACCCGGTGTATTCGCCCAACTCCTACGGCGGCCCGCACGCCGACGCGGCGATCGCGAGCGAGACCGCGTCGGCCTACGGTGTGGAGGACGAGGTCATCCGCTCGGCCTACAAGCTGCACTCCCAGGACGACGACTTCGGCCAGCCCGGGACGCTCGTCCGCAAGGTGATGGACGACGCGCAGCGCGAGCGGCTGGTCGGAAACGTGTCCGGTCACCTGCTCAACGACGTCAGCGAGCCGGTTCTGGAGCGCGCGTTCCAGTACTGGCGCAATGTCGACAAGGAGACCGGCGACAAGATCGAGCAGACCGTCCGCAAGGGCGTGGCGAAGCCGTTCGACAAGTAGTTTCCGCTCGACGTATCCGGCCCCTTCCTTTTCGGAACGGGGCCGGTTTCGGGCCGCCGGCCTCCGGAGAGCCGCTCCTTCTGACGGCGGGTCTCCTCGGATCAGGCGGCCAGGTAGGGGTGTCAGCCTGGCGCGGCCCGGCTCCACGTTCCCGGCCACTGATCATCAGCTCGCCGGGCGCTCATACAGGGGGAGAACCGGGCCGCGCACCAGGCCCGACCTCGCCCACCAGGCCGACCTCACGCACCACCGGCCCCGCCCACAGATCACGGGCGGGTGCTCAGTCCGCGAGCACGGCCCGCAGCGTCGGCGAGGTCGCGACGGGTGGGGCAGCGGCAGAAGCTCCGAAGCCGGGTGCCACGAGACCGGCCAGGAACGACGGGTCTTCCAGCAGCAGGTAGGCGAGCTCACCGGAGAACCGGCGGATCCGGGCGTCGACGTCGTCCGGGCCGAGTCTCTCGGCGAGCCAGCTGCGCACCCGCTCGGGATCGGTGCTGGTCAACGCCGCGAGACGGCTCACCGGATCGTCGGCACCGCCCGCCGCGAGCACCCCGACGCCGCCGATGGCAGTCGGATCCGGCAGCGGCGCGGCGAGCAGGGCGTCGGCACTGACCCGGCCCACCCCCCAGGCGTCGTTCCAGCCCGGCGGCCGGGCGCAGACCCCGGGTGTGCGGAGCAGGTGCAGGAAAGCTGCCTGGACGTGGTTGCGGCCGTAGCGGTCGCACAGCGCCCGGTGGCCGTGATGGGCGAGCCACAGCGCCGCGACCCCGGCCAGGTGCGCCACCGCATAGGACGTGCCGTGGCTGCGGTTGACGATCCGGCCGGGCGGGTTGAGCCGCCAGTCGAAACCGGCCGTCCACACGCAGCTGCCCGGGGCGGAGACGTCGACCGCGGGGCCGCGGGAGGATCCGCTCCACGGCACGTCCCCGGTGCTGGTGGCCGCGACGGCGAGGCAGTTGTCGTAGGACGCCGGCGCCGTGACGATGCCGACCTGGTTGCCGGCTGCGGCCATCACGATCATCCCGTCGTCGACCGCGTCCTGGATCGCCTCGCGGAGGCCGAAGAAACCGGTGCCGCCCAGGCTCATCGACACGATCTGGCAGCCGCCGCCGTGCGCCCGCCGCACTGCGTCGGCCACGTCGGAGTCGAACAGCTGCACCACGCTCTCCGTCGCCCGGAAAGGAATGAGGATGGCTTTCGGGGCGACCCCGTGGAAACCGAGCTGGTCGCCGACGCCGAGAATGACGCTCGCGGTGCTGGTACCGTGGCCCGGATTCGGCAGTGGATTGAAGAATCGGCGCACCGGGGGTCGCAGTGGGTCGGTGGCATCGGGGTCGTTGTCGATCACGTCCCAGTCGGCCGCCTGGTCGACGACGGGACCGAGTGCGAAGTGATCACTGAAGCCGGAGTCCGGGTGGCCCACCCTGATCCCGACGCCGCCGCGCGTCGCCGGGTCCATCAGGGCCATGGCGGCCGGCCAGCCGATGACGTCGAGCGCCCAGCCATGGTTCGCAGACAGGGGGTCAGCGCTGCAGTCCCCGTTGCCGAACGCCCCGATGCCGGTCGCGCCCGGCGCGAACGCGCCGACTGGGACATCCGCTTCCACCAGTGCGAACGCACCGGTGTCCTGGAGCCGGTGGGTCAACTCCCACGCCGTTGACGCATACGACGGCGAGCCGATGGCGTCGGTCGTGGAGAGCTCCAGCAGCCAGTCGGGACCGTCCGGACCCGGGCCCACATGATTCGTTCGCACTGGTGCCCGCACCCCGTTCAGACCCGTCATCGCCTCCTCGGCCGCGGTCGTCAGTACCGCGGCCGCGATCGTCGAGGATGCGCGGACCGCGATGCGGATCGGTTGTAGCGAATCGGACTCGGTCATGGTCGGCCCCTCGTCTCATGTCTACGGCTCGGTACTGTCGATCCAACACCCCCCAGCGCTCGTCGACGGTGATCCGCAAGGTTGCGACGCCTGGCTTACCGGCAGCCATCAGCGTCTGGGCTGGGCCGGGCATCGACCGACATCGCTCGGAGGTTGTCTAGAATCGGTAGGTGGACGCCGTCATCCCCCACGATCCCCGCCGCTCCAAGAGCCGCGGCGCCCTCGAGCTGCTCACCGATCACGGCGTCGACACCGCGGTGGTGCGTCATCGACCAGGTGCCCGGCCGCGCCGCGCTGGTGCTCGAACTCCTGGACCTCGAACTGTTGGACCTCGAACTGCTGGACCTCGAACTCCTGGACACAGCGGGGCCGAGTCATGGCACACCGGTGGCTGGGCCGGGGTGAGCAGCTCGTCGGACGTCCCGCGGAACCAGGACGCCGTCCTACCCGCCCGGTTCGTGGCACGAGGCAGTACCGGGGCGGTCAGGTGAGGAGGACCGCCGGCCGGCTCCCGGACGGCCGCGAGATCGTCTACTTCGATGAGCGTGATGATGCGGTCCGCGTCGACGACGGCCCGACCGGCCACGCGCCGGCCTCGGCCGGTTCTTCGGAGATCCGCTACGACCCGCTGCTGGACGAGTGGGTGGCGATCGCCGGCCACCGGCAGAACCGCACCTTCCTGCCCCCGGCCGACCAGTGCCCGCTGTGCCCGTCGCGGCCGGGCCTGACCACCGAGATCCCGGCCGCCGGCTACGACGTGGTGGTCTTCGAGAACCGCTTCCCCGCTTTCGCCGGGCCGACCGGCGAGGTGCCCGGCCCCGGTAGCCCGCTCGTACCCCGCCTGCCGGGGCTGGGCCGGTGCGAGGTCATCTGCTTCACCAGCGACCACAGGCTGTCATTCGCGCGGCTGACGCCGGCGCGGGCCCGGCTGATCGTGGACGTGTGGGCCGACCGCACCCGGGAGCTGTCCCGGCTGCCCTACGTCGAGCAGGTGTTCTGTTTCGAGAACCGTGGCGAGGAGATCGGGGTGACGCTGCACCACCCGCACGGCCAGATCTACGGCTATCCTTTCGTCACCCCGCACACCCGCAGGCAGCTGGCTTCCGCCCGGCGCCACCGGGCGCGGACCCGCCGTAACCTGTTCGCCGACGTGGTGGCAGAGGAGCGGGCCGCAGCCGTCCGGATCATCGCGGAGAGTGCCCACTGGACGGCGTTCGTCCCGGCCGCGGCCCGGTGGCCGGTCGAGGTGCACCTGTATCCGCGCCGATCCGTTCCAGACCTCCCCGCCCTGCGCGACGAGGAGCGCGACGACTTCGCCGGCACCTACCTCGACCTGCTGTGGCGGTTGGACGCGCTGTACGGAGTACCGCTGCCTTACATGGCGTGCTGGTACCAGGCACCGGTGCGTGCCGATCGCGACCTTGCGCGGCTGCACATGCAGGTGATCTCCCCGAAGCGCACTGCGACCAAGCTCAAGTACCTGGCGGGCTCGGAGGCCGCGATGGGAGCCTTCCTCAGCGACGTGTTCCCCGAAGACACCGCGAGCCGACTGCGCGAGCTGTGCCCCCCCGGATCGCGCGAGTCGGAAGATCTCCCCGTGCGAGTCGTGAGCGGACGGCACCCGGGGCGGGTGCGACATGAGTGTCCGTGACGAGTTCGTGCGTCGCGTGGGTTACCGGCCCGCCGGAGTGTGGGCGGCACCGGGTCGGGCCAACCTGATCGGCGAGCACACCGACTACAACGACGGGTTCGTGCTGCCGATGGCCCTGGAACGCCGGGTGGTGGTGGCCGCGGCGCCGGCGGTCGGCGGCGGATCGCGGGTCTGGTCGTGCCAGCAGGGCGACGACGCGGTGGGCTTCCAGGCCGCGCGGGTCGTCCCGGGTGACGTGCCCGGCTGGGCTGGCTATGCGGCCGGGGTGTTCTGGGCGCTGCGGGCCGGCGGTCACCCGGTGCGCGACCTGGACGTCGTTCTGAGCGCAGACCTGCCGATCGGTGCCGGGCTGGCCTCGTCCGCGGCGCTCGGGTGTGCGGTGGCGCTGGCCCTCACCGATCTCGCCGGCGTGCGGCTGACCCGCAGCGAGCTGGCGTCGGTCCTGCGGCGATCGGAGAACGACTTCGTCGGCGCTCCGACCGGGGGGATGGACCAGCTGGCCGCGTTGCACGGCCGGCACGGACATCTGGTGCACATCGACACCCGCTCGCTCGCCGTCGACCACGTCCCCTTCGACCCGGCGGCCCATGGACTGGCGTTGCTGGTGGTCGACACTCGGGCTCCGCACGCGCATGTGGACGGGCAGTACGGCGAGCGACGGCGGGTCTGCGCGGACGCCGCGCGGATGTTGGGGGTCGCGGCGCTGCGCGATGTCGATGTCCCGGGCCTCGGGGCGGCACTGGCCCGGCTGCCCGACGGTCCGCTGCGTTCGCGGACCCGGCACGTCGTCACCGAGAACGACCGGGTGCGCGAGATGGTGGCGTTGCTCCGATCGGGCGCGGACCTGCGGTCGGCGGGTGCCCTGCTCACCGCGTCACACGCCTCGCTGCGCGACGACTTCGAGGTGACGGTGCCGCACCTGGACGTGGCGGTGGTGGCCGCGTTGGGCGCGGGTGCGTACGGGGCGCGGATGACCGGGGGCGGTTTCGGCGGGTGCGTGATCGCACTGGTCGACGCGGGCACCGTGCCGGTCGTCGTCACCGCGATCGAGCGAGCCTTCGCCGACCAGGGCTTCGGCCGCCCGACAGCGTTCACCGCGACTCCGGCAGGCGGAGCCCGACGCCTCGGCCTCGCGTGAGGGTGGCTGGGGGTGATTGAACGGTCAGCGCAGGGCGGCGGTAATCAGCGGGGTGCGCAGCCGCACCGTGCCGTTGAACATCTCGGCACTCGGGCGCAGGCCGGCCCGGCGGAGCAACTTGGTGATGCCGACATCATCGGGATGGGCGACACCGGTGAGCTCGTCGACACCCTGCTCCGCGGCCAGCTCCGCCACCCGACGCAACAGCGCGGTGCCAAGCCCCCGACCCTGCCAGGCGTCCTCCACCACCACCGCGGCCCGGGCCGAGCTCGTCGTCTCGCGGTCGAGGTTGGTCAGCCCGACCGCACTGCCGCCGTCGGTGGTCAGCGCCAGGACGGCCTGCCCGGCACCGTCGTCGCCGCCGAGTAGGCCGCTGAGCTGGCGAGGGGTCAGTCGGGGCGTGGGGCTGAGGAACCGGGATCGGCGGGTCTGCGGAGAGCAGCGTGCGTGCAGCGCGGCAACGAGCGGTGCGTCCGGCGGTACGGCGGCCCGCAACCGGACCTCGGAGCCGTCGAGCAGCAGCAGGATTCTCTCGTCGCGGGGGGACCGGGCCGGTACGCGCAACGCGAGCTGCGTGGCGAGCTCGAGCAGCGCGGCGGCTCGGGACAGCTCGGTGGCGGTGAACGGCCATGCCCGGCCGAGGTGCAGCTGCTGCCTACCGACGCGGATACTCTGCACGTGCTGGATCGCCGGATCGGGACCCGCCGGATCGACCAGTCGGGCGCGCAGTAACGTGGCGACCGCGCGCGGCGCGCTGCCGGAATCGGCGGCCACCATCCGGGCCAGCGCAAGGGCTGTGGTGGCGGCGTCGGAAAGCTCGGTGGCGTCGGCCGGCACCAGCAGCGTGCACGGGACGGCGGCCCGGTCCAATGCCGTCAGCAGGTCGGCCGGGTCCACCCCGCCGGGGACCCGGACCAGGAGCTCGTCGGTGACCGATCCGTCGTCGGTCGGCTCGCCGACGACGTGCAGGGAGATGATGTTGCAACCTGCGGCCCCTACCGCCGTGGCCAGCTCGCCCAGCCGGCCGGGCCGGTCCTCGAGCTCCACGTGCACCCGCCACAAAACCACCCACTCAGAATGTCGGCGTGGTGTTTCCGGTGCGCTACCGGCTCGTGACACCTCCGCGGGGGCAGGCGATCCCGGCGTATCTCCGGGCGGCGACGGTGAGTTGAATTCTGTGGCCGGCCGTTCACCCGGCCGGGGATGAGGAGCGGGGATGACAGCACGCGGTATCGACGACCGCTCCGCTGGCGCTACCCGGGTGCGGCTCGGTCATCGGCTATTGGCGACGGCCGGCGCCGCGCTCGCGCTGGCCGTGGTGGCGGCGGCCCCGGCTGCGGCGCACGCCGACGACCCGGCGCTGGTCTCGAGGTTGACGTCGGTCAGCCCTGCGCTGCCCGCGGGCGTGACGGCCACCCTGCGCACCACGATCGCCGACCAGGTCGTCGTCACCAACCCGACGACCACGCCCCTGGTCGCGCTGGACCGCGACGGCGCCGAGTTCCTGCGGATCTCCGCCGACGGGGTACAGGGCAACACGGCGTCGCCCTACCTCTACTACACGGCTGATCCGTCCGAGAACGGCGATGGGGTGCCGGCGACCGCATCCGCCGGGGCCGGCCCGGTCTGGGTGGCACTCTCGACCGCCCCCACCTGGGCGTGGTTCGACCCTCGGCTCAGCCCCGCGTATCTCCGGGTGCCGGTCGGTGGCCGGCGGGACGTGACCGAGACCGAGACCCTGGCGACCTGGACGGTGCCGCTGCGCTACAACGAGGATCCCGTGTCGCTGGAGGGCGCGCTCGTGCGGCGACCGGTGACGGGGCGTTTCGAGACGACGCTCGACCCGCCCCCGGCCGGGATCTCCGCGCTGCTCGCGCAGGCGTACGTCCCGATGCTGTCGGTGCAGGCGGCCCGCGGTCGCGAGGTCACCGTCGTGGGCCGCGACGACCGGCCCTACCTGCGGTTCACGCCCGATGGACCGCCCGAGGTCGACGGTGGCTCCGCGACCTACCGTGACGACCAGCTCGGCCGCGGCCGTCCGGCCCCCGCGGCCGACATCGGCTGGATCCGCCTTCCCGGCTCCAGCAACACCTGGCTGGACACCCGGCTGCGGTTCCCCGCCGAGGACCCGCCCGCGGAGTTCGCCGACGCGACCCGACCGGTGGAGGTCTCCCGATGGGAGATCCCAGTGATCGTCGACGGTGCACCCCAGGTGCTGTCGGGGTCGATCCGCTGGCTCCCGAACGGCCGGGCCGTCGGCGGGTCTCCCTGGACCGCGATCGGACTCGTCGGCGCGGTGGTGCTGCTCGTCGCCGGCGGCGCCGCACTCGTGCTGCGAACCCGCCGGTTGACCCATGCGAAGGAGGACCTCACCCAGGATGAGCGCCGGCCGACGCCGTGACCGAGTGCGACAGGGAACCCGGTCGCTGTTCGTCGCCCCCACCGATCTGCGACGTGTGACCATGTCGCGGCTTGTGGCGTTGTCGTTGGGGGTCGTGGTGGTCCTGGGTGGGTGCGCGCAGCGCTCCGTGCTCGCCCCGCAGGTGACCGCGGACGGTGTGCGGCGTATCGAGCTCACAGTCGCCGGCGCCGGCGGTGGAGCACCGGTGCGGGTGGCAGTGCCGGTGGGCTCCACCGTCGAGCTCGTCGTTCGCAGCGACGTCGCCGACGAGGTGCACCTGCACGGCTACGACCGCAGCAGCTTCGTCACCGCCGGAGCCAGCACCACGTTGCGGTTCGTCGCCGACATAGCCGGGGTCTTCGAGGTCGAGCTCGAGCAGCGAGGCGATCGGCTGGTCCGACTCGAGGTGGCTTAGTGATCCTCGCGCACGGCATCGGCACGCGGTCCGACCTTCCGGTGCCGGTCGGGCTCGCCGCTGCCGCTGCCGCCGCCGCGCTGCTGATCTCGTTCGCGGTGCTCGCCGTGCTCTGGCGTCGACCCCGGCGTACCGGGGTGGGCAGACCGCTGCCGGTGTCGGGTTCCGCGGTGCTCGACGCGGTGGGGCTGCGCGTCGCATTGCGTGGCGCAGCGCTGCTGGTCGCGACGCTGGTTGTGATCACCGGGCTCTACGGCCCCGACGATCCGGCAGCGAACCTCGCACCCTGGGCGTTCTACGTGACGTTCTGGGTCGGTCTGGTGCCGGCATCGCTGCTGTTCGGGCCCGTGTGGCGAGTCCTCAACCCGCTGCGGCTGCTCCATGAACCCGTCGCCGGCCTGCTCCGGATCGACGCCGAGCGTGGCGTGCTCCGGCTGCCGGCCGGTGTCGGGTACTGGCCGGCGGCGGCGTCGCTGGCGGCGTTCGCCTGGTTCGAGCTGGCCTTCCCCGCCCGGGCCGAACCGGTCGCCGTCGCCGTCTTCCTGCTCGGCTACGGCGGTACGCACCTGATCGCCGGCGTGCTGTTCGGGCGGCGCTGGTTCGACCGTGGCGACGGCTTCGAGGTGTACTCCGCGCTGATCGGCGCCCTGGCCCCGCTCGGCCGCCGCGCCGACGGGCGGCTGGTGCTGCGCAACCCGCTCGACGGTCTGGCCGCGGTGCCGCTGCGACCGGGCCTGGTCGCGGTGATCGTGGCGTTGGTCGGTTCCACCGCCTACGACGGCTTGTCGCGCACCCAGTGGTGGAACGCCGCCGTGCCGCCCGGCGTCGCGACGGCGACCGGCGGGCTCGTCGCGTCGTTCGTCCTGATCGGCGTGGTGTTCGGGCTGGGTACGTTCACCGTGACCTCCACGGTCTCCACGGGCGCGCGCCGCGGTGTGGGCCCGGTTGCGTTCGCGCCGACGCTGGCGCCCGTCGCCGCCGGATACGCGATCGCCCACTACTTCTCACTGCTGGTGTTCGACGGCCAGCAGACCATCATCCTGGCCAGCGATCCGCTGGGCGTCGGCGCAGACCTCTTCGGCACGGCGGGGCGTGCCATCGACTACACCATCGTCGGCGCGGGAGCGATCGCGTTGGTGCAGCTGGGCGCCGTCGTGGCAGGGCACCTCCTCGCCGCGATCAGCGCCCACGACCAGGCCCACCGCCTCTTCCCGCCGCGGGTGGCGCTGCGTACCCAGTACCCGATGCTGGGCGCGATGGTGGCGCTGACGGTGGGCGCGGTCGGCCTGGTGTTCGCCGCCTGATCGTCGCGAGCGCACGCCAACGCAGTCGCGACCCGCGTGAGGTTGCGTTCGCGGAGATCAGCCGCTTGGCTGGGTCGGGTGACGGTGGTGCGCTCGGGTCTGTTGTTCCTGCTCGCGGCTCTGGCCGAGATCGGTGGGGCCTGGCTGGTGTGGCAGGGGGTCCGGGAGCAGCGTGGGCCGGCCTGGGTGGGGGCCGGGGTGCTCGCACTCGGGGCTTACGGATTCGTGGCCACGTTGCAACCCGACCCGAACTTCGGCCGGATCCTCGCGGCGTACGGCGGGGTGTTCGTGGCCGGCTCGTTGGCCTGGGGAATCCTTGTCGACGGCTTCCGGCCCGACCGGTTCGACTACTCCGGCGCCCTGCTGTGCCTCGTCGGTGTTGCGGTGATCATGTATCCGCCCCGCTGACGGCAGTGCTCACCAGCTGAGTTCGGTGCACCGCGTGTGGGTGCCCGGCGGCTCGACCTGCACGGTGAAGTGGGGCAGGCCGTGACCCTCGGCGAGCAGCTCGCGGGCCGCGGAGAGCACCGTGGCAGGGTCACATTCGGCGTCGATCGTGAGATGCGCCGAGCCGACCTCCATACCCGAGGTGAGCGTCCAGACGTGTACGTCGTGTACGTCCAGCACCCCGCGCAGCGCCGCCAAACCGGACCTGATGGCCGCCACGTCGATATCTGCGGGAGCGGCCTGGACCAGGATCCGCACGGCTTGACGGGCCAGCGACCACGTCCGGGGCAATACCCACAGCCCGATCGCGATGGCTACCAGCGGGTCGGCATAACGCCATTCGAAGGCGATGGTGGCCGCGCCGGCGAGCAACACGCCGACCGATCCCAGCGTGTCGGCGAGCACCTCGAGATAGGCGCCGCGGACGTTGAGGCTCTCCTTGGCGCCCTGGCGCAGCAGCGCGAAGACGACGAGGTTGGCGGCGAGCCCGGCCGCGGCGGTGAGCATGAGCGGGAGGCCCGGGACCGCGGGCGGGTCGGCGAACCGCGAAGCGGCCTCGACGAGCACCCACGCGGCCACCCCGAACAGCAGCACCGCGTTGGCGAGGGCGGCGAGCACCTCGGCGCGGTAGAGCCCGAAGGTGCGCCGGTCGTTGGTGCCGGCCGCCTGGGCGGCGGCGATCGCGGCCAGCGCCATCCCGACGCCGAGCACGTCGGTGAACATGTGTCCGGCGTCGGAGAGCAGGGCCAGCGAGGACGTCCAGAACCCGACGACGACCTCGAGCGCCAGGAAGGCGATCAGGACAGCCAACGAGATCCTCAGCCGCCCGACGTGTCGTCCGGACGCGCTGGCGCCCGGCGTATGACCGTGTCCGTGTCCTGCACCCATGGCCGCAATGTATGCGGAAATGCGCATATGTGCTAGACGTGGTCGGTGTTCCGACTCGGCCGACCGGCCTTCGACACCGTTCTCGGGTCATGACCGGATCGCTGGGTCTGCCTGTCACCGATACCGTGTCGGCATGGCACCGGGGCGTGGCGAGTGCGAGGCATTCGACATCGTCGCGATCGCCTCCTCGGCCGGAGGCATCCAGGCCCTGATGGTGGTACTCGGCTCGTTCCCGGCGGGGTTCCCGGCTGCAAGGCCGCGTGCACGACCATGGGTGGGCGGGACGTGAGTCGGAGCGGCGGTTCGAGGCGATGGTCACCCTCCACCAACACCACGCCCGACGGCTGAAACGACGGTTGGCGACCAGCGATGTGGCGAGCGGACACGATGCGTTCATCGCAGCGATCGCCGACTGCCTGCGCCAGCCCAGTGCGGCTCGCACGTTGCTGGGAAACGAGCGCGCTGTCCTGGCCACCGCCGCATCGGATTCGACCTCGCGCGTCGCGCAGAGCCTGGAGCTCATGACGTCGGTGTCGGTCGACCGGTCAGCGGGGGCATTGACACGATCGTGGTCTGCGACCTCGACCGCCGCTGGCCGTTCTACGGATCGGCGCTGCGCCCGCTGGGCGTTCGGGCGGTGATCGCGGCCCCGCTCCGGTTCGCTGACACCTGCCTCGGCGCACTCGTCGCGTTCGGGCCGACCACGACTGCGACCACGGAGGCGGCCGTCCGCCTGCAGGACCTGGCCGCCGGCCTCACTCATGCCACGCATGTGCTCCCGGATACGTCCAGCATCATCGAGTCGTTCGACCTCATGCCACTGCTCGCTGAGGCAGATACGCACCCGGCCATCCATCAGGCGGCCGGCATGCTGTCGGCCCAGCTCGGCACCACCGTCACCGACGCCTACGCCGTCCTCCGGGCCCGCGCCTTCGCCGACGACACGGACATCGACGCCCTCGCGGTCAAGGTCGTCAGGCGCGAGATCCGGATCACCTGACCCAGCCCGTCCGGTTCGTGATCACCGAACGGGAACACGGAGCCGCATCCCGTGCGGCTCCCCGTACCGAGACGCTGATCTTAGCTGGTCGGCCCGGCTCCGACGGTGCTGTGATCATCGGTCGGGAACCCGGGACCGCACTCCGCACGGCTGACAGCTCCCAGATGTCGATCAAGCGCTCGACGCCTTCCGGCCACCGGATCCCCTCGAACGGGTCGGGGAGATCTTCGCCCGGTGCGGCAACCGCCGCGCCACCGTCTGCCCGGCCTGCTCGCACCGCTACGCCGGTGACGCCTTCCACCTCATCCGCGCCGGTCTCGCCGGAGGAGACAAGGGCGTTCCGACCTCGGTCACCGGCAAGCCGCGACTGTCCTCACCCCTCACCGCACCCTCGTTCGGGCCGGTGCACACCCGCCGTGTCCCGACCCGCGGGCGAGTCGGCCCCTGCCGGTGCGCGACGCACCACCGCGAGCACGACCCCGCCCTCGGCCCCCCCGGCCGACCCCGACAGCTACGACTACGTCGGGACGGTGCTGTGCAAGCACAGGTCGGCCGGCTATGGCACCGCTTCACCGTCGCCCTCCGTCGTGGGCTCGCCATTCGCCTCGGCGTCCCGGGCTGGCGGTTCCGCGAGCACGCCCGCCGTTCCTACGCCAAGGTCGCCAAGTACCAACGGCGCGGCCTGGTTCACTTCCACGCCGCCATCCACCTCGACGGCCCGGACGGACCCGCCGACCCGCCGCCGCCCGGGCTGCACCTCGACGCCTTGCGCGACGCTGTTCTCGAGGCCGCCCGCTCGGTCGCCATCGACATCACCCGCCCGGACGGCACGCCGCTGGTGCTCGGCTGGGGCGCGCAGGTCGACGTACGGCACATCATCACCACCCGCGCCGAGCAGGTCGAGGACGAGCGCGGCTGCTCTCGATGAGCCGCTCGGTGATCTACGAGCAGATCCGCGTCGGCCGGCTACGGTCCGTCTGCCAGGGCCGCGCCCGACTCATCCCGGCCGGCCGTCCAAGGCGCTGACGTTGGCGCAGGCCGAGACGCTGCTCGACGTCGCGGAGGGCTCGACGGTCGGCGCCTACGTGGTGCTCTCGCTGCTCACCGGCGCGCGTACCGAGGAGCCGCGGGCGCTGACCTGGGCGCATGTGGATCTCGACGGCGACCCGAATCCGATCCGCCGGTCCCGCCGCACATGATGGTGTGGCGATCGGTCCGTACTGGTGGCGCCACCAAGACCAGGAAGTCACGCCGGACGCTGGCGCTCCCGCGGCGGTGCGTCGACGCGCTACGGGGCCAGTGGTTCCGACAGGCGGCGGCCCGGCGGCTGGCCGGCGCTCGGTGGCACGACCACGACCCCGTCTTCCCCTCCGAGGTCGGAACGCAGCTCGACGCGGCCAACGTCCGCCGCGCGTTCCGGCGAATCGCCGCTACTACCGGTCTCCCGGCGAAGGACTGGACGCCTCGGGAGCTGTGGCACAGCTTCGTCTCGCTGCTGTCGGACGGTGGTGTTCCGTTGGAGCAGATCTCCCGGCTCGTCGGGCACAGCGGGACGTCGGTCACGGAGCTGGTGTACCGCAAGCAGATCCGTCCGGTGGTCGACGACGGCGCGACGGCGATGGACCGGATCTTCCCGCGTGCATCGGGGTAGTCACGCAGATAGACACTCAGCGGCCCCCGGCAACGGCCCTGGTCTCAGGCTCTCGAGGGAGCCTCTGACCAGGGCCTCTGTGTGGTCGGGTTGACAGGATTGAACCTGCGATTTCTTCGTCCCGAACGCGGACGGGCTTGAGTGAGTGCTGACGCCCTGTGCCGGCACGTGCCGTTCGACGTGCGGCTCCGCACCGTCGGGTGCCGACTGGTACCGGGTGCTCGCGGGTCGTTCGCTCCGGATTCGCTCCGGCTGGCGGCTACGCGGCGGGCACTGTGACGGCCTCGATGGCGCGCGGCTCGGGCACCTCGTCGCCGCGCTCACGCAACACGTCGAGGTAGAGAGCGATGGCCGCCTTCATCTCGGCGAGGCACTCCGCAATCGTGTCGCCGAGGGCGACACAGCCGGGCAGGTCCGGTGACCAGGCCCCGTAGCCGCCGTCGTCGGCCTGCTCGACAATGACCGCATAACCGATCATTTCCGCCATTTCAACCCCGCTTGCCTGAGGACGCTCCGCTCCGTTCCCAGCGGCAGATCCTTGCCGAGCATACCGGGTACGACGACGATGCCGGGCTTGGTCGGGTGACTGTAGACGCGGTGACTGCCGCGCGTGCGCTCCCAGACCCAGCCGTCCTCCTCCAGCATCCGGATCATGTCCCGGACCTTGATCGGCACGTGCCCTCACTCCGGATCGGTCTGATCTGGCGAGATTTCGATCATCAGCAGCGCTGGGTGGCAACGGCAGTCTTCCAGTCCGTCCCGGGCAAACGGCGAGAGGCCCCACCCGATGATCTCGGATAGGGCTTTTGTGTGGTCGGGGTGACAGGATTTGAACCTGCGACCTCTTCGTCCCGAACTCGTGGCGGCAAGATCGCCTGAGGCATCGTGCGAGGTCAAACGGCACGGTCGGAATCGCTGTAGGTGGCTCGGACAGCGTCCGTTGCTGTACTTGGTGGCTGTACTCCGCTCGCTGGTCGCAGCGATTCGGCTGTCAACCGCAGCTTGACACCGGCGGCGCGCGGTCGAACACCCGTTCCCATCCCCGCGATCCTGGCCGGCCCTTGGCGTGTCCGGCCGGCGTCAACCCGGAACCCCCGATCCCGCTACCGGACCACGACGTCGCCGGCGCCGAGTTGCTGGACGAGACCACGGGCGGGATCGGGGCGCGCAGCGGGGTTGACGCCGGCCGGACACGCTAAGACGATCTGCGGCCAGCGGGGATGACCCGGCTCGTCTCTAACCTCCCTGCCGGCGCGTAGCCGGTGGTCCTACGGTGCGACCCGACCCAGAGGCCCCAAGGCCGGCGGGTCGGGTCGTTTGCCGTCCGGCCGCAGTCCGGCCCGCACCCGGCAGGGTGCGGCTTGAAGACGTATAGAAAGTTCTCACCGCACAGCTCGGCTGATCAGACCGCTTTCGGTCCCAACCGGCGTCCCGCTGTGTGCCTGTCTACGCAACGTTGGTGGTAGCCGTCGCTGTGACAAGCTGGTCGTGGAACTGGGCCACGTCGGGTTCCTTCGGGTACTTCTCGCGCAGGATGTCGTCCAGCTCGCGACCGACGAACAGCAACGATGGTTGCGACCTTCGGCCGATGTTCAGCGCGTCTCGTCCAAGATTCAGAGCCTGCTCAAGCTCACCTCGACGCGCAGCAACCACTCCGAGTGTTAAGCGCGCTTCTGCGTTTCGCATCGGCGAGTTGTAGGAACCATCAGCGTTCGTCGTCTTTCGGAGAATCTCCCGTGCGTGCATCCCCGCCAGATTGTCATCCTGAATGAGGCGGTAGCAGTCCATCGCGTAAAAATCGAACTTGTCGGGATCGACCACGAAGTGGTTGTCTGGCCGCTCGGGGTAGGGCAGCGAGTTAAGGAGTACGCGTCCCTTCTCCAGGGCTTGAACGACGTTGCGCTGGTTGCCCATTCGGGCCCACGCCTTCGCCTCCTGGCCCAGGAGCTGAACTGCGACCGAACGTCCCGGTGCTGCATCCTGCCCCGCCTGAGCTGCCGCAATGACCTCGCGGTAACGACCATTGGTGAGCGCGAACCAGGCGCGCATCTCGTGCGCCCATGCGATCACGCCTGCATTGTCAGCCTCGGTCCCGAGCGTGAGCGCACCAACTCGCGTTGCTTCCGCCGCGCGAACCTGCCCGGTGTCGTACTCTAAGCACCCGATCAGCAGCGTCAGCCATCCGGCAGCGTCCAACACGTCCCGGTGCTGCGACAGCGTCAGGCGCTCGTCGAGCAGCCGAGTCAGCTGGTTCAGCCACTCCCTACTCGTGGTGATCAAGTGCTGCGGGTCCGAGGACACGTAGTCGCAGCACAGTTGCTCCACGGTCAGGTTGAGCGCATCCAGGGTGCTGTCGTTGACCGAGGACTGGCGGATCCGCTGCACGAGCTCGTGCGTGTCCATCCCGCTGCGCACGATGAGAATGTCGTCTGTAGTGCGCGGACGCGTCACCCGCGGCTCATCGAAGATCGAGTCAACCACCGAGCCGATCGTGGCCGCGATGATCGGCCGGTAGAACTCGTCGGGCTTGTTGCGCCCCCGCTCCCACCGCTTCCACTGATCCAGGAGCCCGCGGGGCAGCGGCGTGTCGGAGAACGTTCGCATGGCGGCCACGGCGTCTGCCTGCGACCAGCCACGGGCAACCCGCTCAGTGCGTAGCCGCTCCGACCACGCCGGACGTTGCTGCCCGTCAGCCTCACCAAGTCCCTCGTCAACCACGACATGAGGGTACCGAGCGGTGCCGGCCCCGCGTGGCCTCTTCTCCCTGCTGATCATGCTTCGACTCCCCGACGATCACTGCGATGTTCACTTTTGTGAATGGGGGCACACGTGCCCCCCTAACCTGCCCCCTTGCCTGCCTCTGCCGCAACCACCGTTGAGACGCAATTCTTGTGTGGCAAGCCCGTCCGGGTCTGCATCACCTGCAAGTTGATCCACACAAGGAGCACAGCAGTCATGAATCTCATTCTGGATGCATCGTCGATGAAGTTTCAGGCCGGTGACTCGTTCTCGCCGCGTCTGGACAAGGACGGTGTTCACCGTCGGGACAAGCAGGGTGGTACGAACCTGCCGTTGTATGCCGTCCCCCTCGTCGTCTGGCTCACCGGTAAGGGTGTCGAGACGATTCTGGTCACCGTCGCGCTCCAGGGGGAGCCCCCGGCGATTCACCAGGGTCAGCAGATGCTCGTGGAGGGTTTGCAGGCGATGCCGTGGGTGCAGAACGGCAACGTTCGGGTCGCGTACCGCGCCAGCACTGTGGTTCCCGTGAACGGTTCCGGTCCTTCGGCCAAGCCGTCGCCGACGTCCGCCAACTGATCAACCGATCGTCGACGTCCGTCGACTGATCAACCCTGTCGAAAGGAAGTTCGTAATGTCGGAGTCCAACGGCACCACCGTGATCCCCATTGAGAACGGCAAGAAGCCCGCCGAGAAGTTGCCCGAGCGGGAGCCGTACCGGCCGAGCGCCAGTACCGACAAGGTGCGTAGGAGCATCGAGTCCGCGTTCCGGGAGATCGTCTCCGAGGCCACCAGCCAGGCCGGTCACTTCACCTACCTGGCGTGGGTCGACCGGGAGAAGGGCACCGCGGTGCAGTACGGCCACGTGGTCGACGCCACCGAGTGCCTGGAGATCGCCATGACCCACCTGGGTCTGCTGAAGGCCGCGCTGGCCTACCGGCTGCGCATTGAGGACGAGGACAACAGCGACGGGCCGAGCCCGTTCTGATCGTCGCGTGAACGGCAGGGGTGGACACGGGACCGCACAGGTTTGCCGACCGATATTCGGCCCCGCGTCCGCCTCTGTCACCACTCACCCATCAGAAGACATGTGAGAGGAACCGTCATCATGGCACACAGCCGCAACAACGGCCGCCGGTCCGGTTTCCGGACCTCCCGCCGCTCCGGCACGGTGGAGATCTTCACCGCACCCGAGCGACACTGGTTCTGGCGCATCCTAGGGGCACTGGTCCGCTTCCGCGCGGAACTCGCCCTGACCGTGTTCACGGTCGTGGTGCTCGTCCACTTCCGGGCGCTCTACACCCCGGACCCGCCCATCACCGATCCCGTCGGTATCGATCCTGCGGGTGTTCCCGCCGAACCCCCGGAACTCTTCCTCGGGTTCGACAGCGGCTCGTGGGCCGAACTGACCATGGTCACCTTCGTCGCGGTTGTCCTGATCATCCCGGTGTCTCGCCGGTTCACGCTGCATCGAGCGATGTGTGTGCTCACCCGGCATCGGGTGCGTGCGTGCTTCGTGAAGACGCGCACGATGACCCACTACGGCCGAACGCCGTACCTGGTGTGGGCCCGTCCCTCCGCTGTGGGGGAACGGTTGCGAGTGTGGCTCCCGGCCGGCCTGTCGGTCAAGGACCTCGAACGCATCACCCAAGAGCTCGCCACGGCCTGTTGGGCCCGGGAATCCCGGATCACCCCGATCCGCTCCCAAGCCGCGCTGGTGATCGTGGACATCGTTCGCCGTGACCCGCTCTCGGCGAGTGAGCCGTTCACACCGTCCCTGGTCGACGACATCGAGCCCACCCGGCCCGGTCACCTCGACGACGACGGCATCGTCGTGCCCCTGCCGGCACGCTCGACCGTCACCCCGCCGGCCACCCCGGCAAGCCCCGACCCCGCCATCGGGCGCCCGGAGCGCAAGACCCGCACCGCGGGCCGCAACGGCTCTACCCCCGCCCCCGCGGCGGAGCACGGTCCCGACCCGGTCCCCGGGTACGGCGGAGTGGACATCAGCGACTACGTCTAGCACCACCAGTCCGAACAGGACAGTCCTTGTCGGACCTTGCTGACCAGCCACTCACAGCACCACAGGTCGGGGAGCGGACCACCGTCCGCCCCTGCCCTGGTCCCGCCCGGGAGCACACAACACCGTAAACACCACGCTCTGAGAGGGCTGATCAGCCATGTTCAACCGCACCGATCGCCGGCGTCGCCGGCCTCGCTCCGACCCGCCCGGGTTGTCGATCTATGACCCGATCCACTTCGGGATCGACGAGAACGGCCACCGCGTCGAGGTCACCCTGATCTACCGCAACCTGCTCTCCGGAGGGGAACCCGGCTCCGGGAAGTCCTCCCTGCTCAACACGATCATCGCGCACGCCGCCCTCGCCAGTGATGCGCGGTTGTGGCTGTTCGACGGCAAGATCGTCGAGCTCGGGCCCTGGCGCCCCGTGGCCGATGTGTTCGTCGGCAATGACATCGCCCTCGCGCTGTGCAAGCTTCGCGAGCTGCAAGCGGAGATGGATCTCCGGTACCTGATGCTGGCGCACGCTGGCCGCCGCAAGATCGTCCGCACGGACGGGCTCGAGGTCATCGTGTGCGTGATCGACGAGTTGGCCTACTTCTCGGTGACCATCGGCTCCAAGGAGGAGCAGGAGGAGTTCAAGACCCTGGTCCGGGACCTGGTCGCCCGCGGCCGCGCTGCCGGGGTCGTCGTCATCGCTGCCACCCAACGGCCCTCGGCCGACATCATCCCCACCTCGCTGCGGGATCTGTTCGGGTACCGGGTGGCGTTCCGCTGCACCACCGATTCGTCCTCGGACATCATCCTCTCGAACGGGTGGGCCAAGGAAGGCCATTCGGCGAAGAACATTCACCCCACCGATCTCGGGGTCGGGTTCCTGCTCGCCGAAGGCGGCATCCCGGGCCGGTTCAAGGCCGCGTACCTGACCGACGCGCAGATCCAAGCGATCATCGCCGTCGCGAAGCACCTTCGCAGCGGTCCCGGCGCATAGTCGGCCCGCACATTCGCACCGCATCACCCACTCATTCCGGATAGCGCCTGCTATTCGGTGCACAGGAGGAGTCTGCCCGATGAACGTCAAAACCCTCGCACTCACCGGCACCGCACTCGCCATCCTGGTCATCCTCGGGGTACTGAGCAACACCTCCCCCGCCTTCAAGGCGACCGCCACCACGGCATCGATCGTGATCCTCGCGGTCATCGCCCTCGGCGCGCCCGCCCTCGCCCTAGCCGTGTCGCTGTTCCCGACGAACCGCCACAAGCCCGCACAGCGCCCGTTCCGGGCTCGGGGTACCGCCCACACCGGGAACACCCGGTGAGCGCGCCGACCGTCAACACCGCCTTGACGACGGACCGGCCCGGACAGGCCCGCCCTGCCCGCAACCCCCGGCAGCCACGACGGCGCCGGGACGTGGTGGAGAACGACGACTATGCCGCCTTCACCCGCCGCATCCTCGCCGCCCACGGACGCCGCATCGCCGCCGGTGACATCGAAGGACTCGCCGACCTGGCCGCGCTCTCCGCGCAGGTCGACACGGCCATCAGCACCGCGGTAGCCGGCCTCCGCCACCACGGCTACTCGTGGGCCGACATCGGCGCCCGACTGGGCACCACCCGCCAAGCCGCCCAACAGCGATGGGGGGACCGGCCATGACCGCCGCACCCGCATGGGCCACCCCTGGCGACCCCGGCGGCTACCTCGCCCACCAACTGATGTTGGTCAAGACCGGACGGAAGTCCCGCGCCGCAGGGATCCGGCGCTGCCCGGACTGCACCGAACCGTTCATCGACGACCACACCGGACTCACGCACTGCCCGGACTGCCGCACCGCATACCGGCGCCACTGCGCGGACTGCCGGGCACCCATGACCAACACCGCCGCCGGAGACCGGCTGTGCCTGTCCTGCCAAAACCAACTCGTCCTGTTCCCGACGGAGCGGATGGAGCCGACGTCATGAGCATCCGCAAACACATTTGTTTCGTCGTCGCCTGCGATGACTGTCGCACCGGATTCGACGAATCGCAGGACTACCTCGTCCACTTCGACACCGCCGACGACGCGATGACCTACATCGCCGAACACGGCTGGATCATCAACACCGACGGACACACCCGCTGCCCACGATGCTGGGTCCTGGTGATATGCGACCAATTCGGCCACGACTGGGGACCCTGGATCCCCTGCCACTGCAAGGGGCTCATCCCTGTGCACGTTGCGACTGGATGCGACCTGTATCGGCTCTGCCGCCGACACGGCTGCACCGACCAACAAATCAGCACCTTCGCAAACCTTCCAACGATCGACGAACCCATCGTTCCCGGTTGTTGACGGCGACCCTGCATCCCCGGAACAGCTCACGAGCATCCGAATTCCGGGGGTGCGGGGTGACTGCCAACCACCCAACCGCAAGGAGAGATCGTCATGACCGCCACCCTCGACCACGCCACCACCCCGACCACCGGCACGACCGCCGCGACCACCGTGCCGAACGCGCGTGGGGAGGCCGTGTTTCTGACCGCCGAGCACTACACCCTCACCGCCCGTCAGCTCGTCTACGCCCTCGCCTGCCACCTGGCCCGCTACGGCGACACGCTCTCGGTCAAGGTCGTGGACCCGCTCACCGCGATCGACGCCGTGATGCGCTTCGACGTCGCCGGCCACCACCACCGGCTCACCGACTGGACGATCGGCCGCACCCCCACCGACGCCGCCACCATCCGCGCCCGCGCCGAGCACATCGCCCGCGACTACTTCGGCCACGACTTCCCGGTCATCCCATGGTGACCACCACCCCGCCGGCAGAGCCGGCCCCTGCACGACAAGTCCGCTCCAACCACGAACAGGGTCTGCTACGCCGAGCCGGCTCACCCGGCATCACCCGCTGGCTCGCCCACACCGCGAACACCCGCGGCTGCATCCGCCCCGTCCGCCTCACCGGCCACCTGCACACCGTCGAACGCGACACCGGCCGGATCGTCGAGTCCCGCCACACCGCCACAGCCATGCCCGACGGAGTGCTCTACGTGCCCTGCGGGGACCGCCGCACCTCCGTGTGCCCACCGTGTGCGGAGACCTACCGCGCTGACACCTACCAACTCATCCGCGCCGGCCTCGTCGGCGGCAAAGGCGTCCCCGACTCGGTGGCCGGCCACCCGGCCGTGTTCGCCACCCTCACCGCGCCGAGCTTCGGACCCGTGCACACCCGTGTCGTGCACGCCAAGAACGGCAAGGTGCGGCCCTGCCGCATCCGCCGCAACCCCACCCCGTGCCCGCACGGCCGGCTCCTGGTCTGCACCGCCCGGCACACCGACAACTCTCCGAGTCTGGGGCGGCCGATCTGCCTGGACTGCTACGACCACGCCGCCCACGTCGTCTGGAACGCCTGGGCCGGTGAACTCTGGCGCCGCACCTCGATCGCGCTCGACCGCCGGCTACGGCGTCTCGGCAAGCTCTACGACGACATCGTCTTGAAGGCCCGCTACGGCAAGGTCGCCGAGTACCAACGTCGCGGCGTCGTCCACTTCCACGCCCTGATCCGCCTCGACGCCGTCGACCCCGACGACCCGGATGCGATACTCGCCCCACCAGCGGACATCACCGCCCAGGACCTCGCCGAGCTCGTCGCCGGCGCCGCCACCACCACCGCCTTCGCCACGCCGGCCTACGCCGACACCCGGCACTCCTGGCCCATCACCTGGGGGCCACAGGTCGACATCCGCCCCATCGGCGGCATCACCGGCACCACGGAGATCGCCTCCGACGCCGTAGCCAGCTACCTGGCCAAGTACGCCACCAAGGCCACCGAACCCACCGGGCTCCCGGTCACCGCCCGCATGACCGCCGAAACGGCCGAGCACTACAGCGACCCCGACACCCACCTCGGCCGGTTGGTCGCCTACTGCTGGCAACTCGGCACTCCACCCACCGCATGGACCGACGCCGCACGCGACCCCGCCACCACCGACCAGGCCGGCGAGCTGCTCGACGACTGGCACACCACCTACGGCCGGCTCCGCCGCTGGACCCACATGCTCGGCTTCGGCGGCCACTTCGCCACCAAGAGCCGCCGCTACTCCACCACCCACAAAGCCATCCGCGCCGGCAGACGCACCTGGCGCCGAGCCCAACAGCAGGACTGGCGCGCCCGGCACGACGCCGGCCACGTCGACGACGACACCACGCTGATCGTCTGCGATCTCACCTTGGCCGGGATCGGCTGGAACAACACCGCAGACGCCGAACTCGCCGCCTCCGCCGCCGCCCGCGCCCGCGAGCATCGCGCACTCGCCAAGACCGAACGCGCTATTGCATGACCCGGATCGGAAGGAGGTGAGAGGACATGGACAGGACAACGGTGTTGGTGCCGAAGTGGTACACCACCGCGCAGGTCGCGGAAATGCTTGGCTTCGGTCTCTACAAAACCAAGATGCTGATCGCCACTGGCGAGTTGCGATCGCTCAAGGACGGCAAGTATCGACGCATTCTTCCGGAATGGGTCGACGAGTACGTGAAGATGAGAGCAGAGGAGAACGCGTCATGACCGGTCGTGCCCGCGCCAACGGGGAGGGCTCCATCTTCCCGTACCGCAATGGTTTCGCCGCCTACACCTGGGTCCGCACCCCGGACGGCCGGCGCAAGAAGAAGTGGGTCTACGGCAAGACCCGCGACGCCGTCCACGACAAGTGGATCAAGCTGCAAGGGCAAGCCCGGGACGGGGTGGTCGCCACCACCTCACCGTCGCTCGCTGCGTACCTGACGTACTGGCTCACCGAGATCATCCGTCCGAACCGGGCGCCGCTGACCTATCAGACCTATGAGACATTCGTCCGTGTCCACATCACGCCGACGCTCGGGGTGAAGAACCTGGGCCGGCTCACCATCCGCGACGTCCAGACCTGGGTCAACAGGCTCGCCGTCACGTGCCAGTGCTGCGTCCAGGGCAAGGACACCCGCCGACCGGAGAAGGCCCGGCGCTGCTGCGCCACCGGCCGATGCTGCGGGCAGACACTGTCCCGGCGCGCCGTCAGCGACATCCGGGCGTGTCTACGCTCTGCGCTCTCGCACGCCGTCACCGAAGAACTGATCAGCAAGAACGTCGCCACACACGTCACGCTGCCCAAGAGCCGGCGCCGCGCCCGCCGCCGCCAGGCCTGGACCACCGACGAAGCCCGCGCCTTCCTCGAATCCGCCCGTACCGACCTGGATCCGCTCTACGCGGCCTACGTCCTGGTCCTCGTTCTCGGCCTCCGCAAGGGTGAAGTCCTCGGCCTCTGCTGGGATGATCTCGACCTCGACGCCGGCAACCTCGCGGTCACGCTGCAACTGCAACGCGTTGGCCGCCAACTCCTGCACCGCGAAACCAAGACCGAAGGCTCCGATGCGGACCTGCCGCTGCCGTCCATCTGCACCGCCGCGCTGCGCCTGCGCCGCACCGAACAATCCCGAGCGCGCGACCACGTCGGCTCTGCCTGGCACGCGGACAAGCTCGTGTTCACCACCCGTTATGGCACCCCGATCGAACCGCGGAACTTCAACCGCTCATGGGACGCGCGATGCGCAAAAGCCTCTGTCCGGAAGATCACTGTGCATGACGGCCGGCGCTCCTGCGGCACCCTTCTTGCCGATCTCGACGTGCACCCCCGCGTGGCGATGCAGATCCTTCGGCATGCCGACTTCTCGCTGACGATGGAGGTCTACACGCTCGCTTCGTCCGCGTCGACGCGTGCGGCGCTCAAGAAGCTGGGGGAGAGCCTGGATGAGCTGTAGCTGTACTCCCCGGCTGTACGAACGGCGAAGGCCCTACCGAACGATCTCCGGTAGGGCCTCTGACCTGCGTCGGGGTGACAGGATTTGAACCTGCGACCTCTTCGTCCCGAACGAAGCGCGCTACCAAGCTGCGCCACACCCCGATGGCCCACCTGACGGTTGTGGACCGGGCGAAGTCTAGCCGACGTCCACCACCGCCGACGCGGGGGTTATCCGCGTGACCCCGACCTCGACCGGCCGCGCCACCAGCGTCAGCAGGCTCGCCTCCGGAGGGCAGGCGAACCGCACCGGCGTCCACGGCGACGTGCCGAGCCCTGCCGACACGTGCAGCCGCATGTGGACCCCCCACTGCGACGCCCCCCTGGCGCGGGAGCGGTCCAGGCCGCAGTTGGTGACCAGTGCGCCTACGCCGGGCACCCGCAGTTGGCCGCCATGGGTGTGGCCGGCCAGGACCAGGTCGTAGCCGTCGTCGGCGAAGGCGTCGAGAACCCGCGGTTCGGGGGAGTGGGTCAGGCCCAGCCGCAGGGCTGGATCACCGGTTGGTCGGCCGGCGACCCAGTCGTATCGGTCCCGACGGATGTGCGGATCGTCGACGCCGGCGGCCGAGATCGCGACACCCGCGACGTCGAGGGCCACCCGGGTGTGAGTTGCGTCGGCCCAGCCGCGTTCGACCAGCACCGCGCGAAGGTCACGCCAGGGCAGGTACCCGCCGGATGGGCGCGGCCTGGCCCGCCACAGGTACCGGAGCGGGTTCTTCGGGGTGGGGGCGAAGTAGTCGTTGCTGCCGAACACGAACAACCCAGGCCGGTCCAGCAGCGGCCCGAGTGCGGCGAGCACCGCGGGCACGGCTCGAGGGTGCGCGAGGTTGTCGCCGGTGTTGACCACGAGGTCCGGCTCCAGCCCGGCCAGCTCCGCGACCCAGCGCTGCTTGCTGCGCTGATTCGGCGTCATGTGCAGGTCGGACACGTGGAGCAGGCGCAGTGTCCGGCTACCGGGCGCCAGGACGGGGAGTGTCGCCTCCCGCAGCGTCCACCGGCGGAGCTCGATCCCGGCCGCGTAGGCGACGGTGGCCGCACCTGCCATGGTCACGCCGAATGCCGATTGGGCCAGCCTGTTCATCGCTGGAGCCTACGACGGACCGCATTGGACTAATGTGCGCGCCTGTGACCACCCTGAAGGAGCAGCTGCGGACCGATCTGACCGCGGCCATGAAGGCCCGCGACGAGCTGGTCAAGTCCACTCTGCGGATGACGTTGGCGGCCATCGGTGTCGCTGAGGTCGCCGGTACCGAAGCCCGTCAGCTGGACGACGCCGAGGTGATGAAGATCATCATCAAGGAGGCCAAGAAGCGGGCCGAGTCCGCCGAGGCATTCACCGCGGGTGGCCGAGAGGAGCTCGCCGCGCAGGAGCGGGCCGAGGGTGAGGTCCTGGCGCGGTACCTGCCCGCGCAGCTCGGTGACGACGAGCTCACCGAGCTGGCCCGTGCAGCCGTCGCCGAGCACGCGGCGCAGACCGGTGAGCAGCCCGGCCCCCGCCAGATGGGCCAGGTGATGAAGCGTGCCTCCGCCGCGGTCGCCGGGCGGGCCGACGGCGGCCGGGTGGCTGCGGCGGTGAAGGCGCTTCTGCTGCCCTGACCCGCCCGTCGGCCGACTTGTCGTTCCGGGCTGTCCGCGACAGGGCCGTTCCGCCGGGGCGGCCGCGACTGGGCGCTACTTCGCCGGGGTCTTCTTTCGGGTCGCCGGTTTCTTCGCCGGGGTCTTCTTCGGGGCCGGGCCTCGGGCGCGGCGGTCGGCCAACAGCTCCGACGCCCGTTCGTCGGTGATCGTCTCCACGACATCGCCCTTGCGCAGCGACGCGTTGGTCTCCCCGTCGGTCACGTACGGGCCGAACCGCCCGTCCTTGATCACCATTGACTTCTGCGTGGAGGAGTCCATCCCCAGCTCCCGCAGCGCCGGGGTGGCCGCAGCGGCGCGCCGGCCGCGTTGCTTGGGCTGGGAGTAGATCTCCAACGCCTCGTCGAGGGTCACCGTGAAGAGCTGCTCCTCGGCGGTGAGCGACCGCGAGTCGGTGCCCTTCTTCAGATATGGCCCGTACCGGCCGTTCTGTGCGGTGATCTCCTCGCCGCTCTCCGGGTCGGCGCCCACCACCCGGGGCAGCGACAGCAGCCGCAGCGCCTCCTCCAGGGCGACGGTCTCCACGGTCATCGTCTTGAACAGCGACCCGGTGCGTGGCTTGATCTTGGCAGCGGCCTTCTTCTTCGGCGTGCCGTTGCTCTCCGAGGACGACACAGACGACACAGACGACACAGAGGAGACAGCCGACACAGCCGGTGCCGGCTCGGGCAGGATCTCGGTGACATACGGCCCGTAGCGGCCGTCCTTCGCGATGATCTCGTGCCCGGTCGCCGGGTCGGTGCCGAGCGAGCGGCCCTCCTGGGGCACCGAGAACAGTTGCTCGGCGACCTCGGCGGTGAGCTCGTCGGGGGGCATGTCGTCGGGCAGGTTCGCCCGCTGCGACGCCTCGTCGACAGTCCGCTCGAGATACGGACCGTAGCGACCCACGCGGACCATCACCGGGCGGCCGACGGCGTCGTTGAACAGCGGGATCGAGTTGATCTCGCGGGCGTCGATCTCCTCCAGGTTCACCCCGACCAGCTTCTTCAGCCCGCCGGCACGCGCCACCGAACCGGCGCTGCCCTGGGCGGCGCCGAAGTAGAAGCCTGACAGCCACGCCGTGCGGGCCTGGGAGCCCGCCGCGATCAAGTCGAGCTCGTCCTCCATGGCTGCGGTGAAGTCGTAGTCGACCAGGCGGCCGAAGTGGTGCTCCAGCAGCCCGACAACCGCGAACGCGATCCAGGACGGCACCAGCGCGCTGCCCTTCTTCCACACGTACCCGCGGTCCTGGACCGTCTTGATGATCGACGTGTAGGTGGAGGGGCGCCCGATGCCCAGCTCCTCCAACGCGCTGATCAGGCTGGGTTCGGTGTAGCGGGCGGGGGGTTTGGTCGCGTGCCCGTCCGGACTGAGCTCGGCTGCGCTGACGGCCTGGCCCTTGGTCAGCTCGGGCAGGCGGGACTCGGCGTCGTCGGCCTCGCCGCCCGCCTGGTCGTCGACGGTCTCGACGTAAGCCTTGAGGAACCCCGCGAACGTGATCGTGCGCCCCGACGAGGCGAACACGGCCTCCTCGCCGGTGCTCGCCGTGCCGGTTATCCGCACGCTCATCGTGGTGCCGCGGGCGTCGGCCATCTGCGAGGCCACGGTGCGCTGCCAGATGAGCTCGTAGAGCCGGAAGTCGTCGCCGTCTATCTCGCGGGCGAGCTGCCCAGGTGTGCGGAAGGTCTCACCTGACGGCCGGATCCCCTCGTGTGCTTCCTGGGCGTTCTTCACCTTGCGCGTGTACTGGCGCGGTGTGGGCGAGACATACGCGTCGCCGTAGAGCTCGCGCGCCTGTGCCCGGGCCGCTTCGATCGCCGCCGGTGACAGCGTGGTCGAGTCGGTGCGCATGTAGGTGATGTGGCCGTTCTCGTACAGTCGCTGCGCCGAGCGCATGGTGCGCTCGGAGGAGAAGCGCAGCTTGCGCCCGGCCTCCTGCTGCAGCGTGGAGGTCATGAACGGCGGGTACGGCTTGCGCGTGTAGGGCTTCGACTCGACGGACGCGACGGTCATCTCCTGACCGTCCAGGGCATCGGCGAGCCGGCGGGCGCTCGCCTCGTCGAGAGCCCGGGCGTCGCCCTTCAGCTGCCCATCGGGGCCGAAGTCGCGCCCCGTGGCGACCTTCACCTCGTCGACGGCGACGAGGCGGGAGCCGAACGTGCGCGGCGTCGCGGCCGCGCCGGCATCCATGACCGCCGCGATGTCCCAGTACGACGCCGGGACGAAGGCCATCCGTTCACGCTCGCGCTGCACGATGATCCGCGTGGCAACCGACTGGACCCGGCCCGCCGACAGCTTCGGCATGACCTTCTTCCACAGCACGGGGGAGACCTCGTAGCCGTAGAGCCGGTCGAGGATGCGGCGGGTCTCCTGCGCGTCGATCAGGTCCTGGTCCAGGTCGCGCAGGTTCTCCGCGGCCGCCCGGATGGCGCTCTCGGTGATCTCGTGGAACACCATCCGGCGGACCGGCACCGTCGGCTTGAGCGTGTCGAGCAGGTGCCAGGCGATGGCCTCACCCTCGCGGTCGGGGTCGGTCGCGAGCAGCAGCTCGTCGACGCCCTTCAGGGCGTCCTTCAGCTCCGAGACCTTGCCCCGCTTCTCCGGGGTGACGATGTAGAGGGGCGCGAACGCGTTGTCCACATCGACCCCGAGGCGGGCCCAGGGCTCACCCTTGTACTTGGCCGGGACGTCCGCGGCACCACGCGGCAGGTCGCGGATGTGGCCGACGGAGGACTCCACGACGTAGTCCGCACCCAGGTAGGGTGCGATCTTCCTCGCCTTGGTCGGCGACTCGACGATGACCAGGCGCCGGGTCGGCCGGCTGACGGCTGCGGCCGCGGACGTAGGCGTGCGACGGCTGGCGCCCGCCTTCCTGGCGGCGGGCGCGGCCTCGGATGAGTCGGCCTTCTTGGTCGTCGTTCGGGTTGCCACGTAGTCCTACTCCATCGTCGACGGGCGCGCGGTGCGGTGCGGCCCATGTCGCGGGCCCGTCGCGCCTCGTGCGCGGTGGTGCCAGCCTGTGTCGTCATCATCCTCGGGCGGGTACCCCGCCATCCTCACCCTCCGAGGCGCGGCAAGCCCGACGCCTCACGTTCGCACATCCAGCGGCCGTGGCGCACCCGATTCGGCCGAACACACGTAACCACAGGTCGAGCGGAGCCTAACCAGTGCGTCAAGGTCGGCGTCGACCCCAGTACCTGGGCCACTGGCCCGCGGCGACCCCCGGGGGCACCGGTCCGACGAGTTCCACGAGCCGCTGCACCCGCCGGGTACCGCTGATCCGCAGTGCGGCTGGGTGTGTGGGCGTGCCACAGCCCACCCGCGCCGGTGGGATGCCGGCCCGCGTGGCCGCGGCGATGAGTGCCTCGTGGGTCTCGGGGGCGCGGGAGTCGAGCGCGAGCAGGTAACCGCCGCGCTCGTCCGGACAGCCGGTGGCGAGGGCCCACAACCGCAGAACGGGCCCGTCGAGCTGCAGATCGGGCGGAACCGCCTTGCTCGCCCCGCGGGTCCAGGCCTGGGCCAGGTCGACCAGATCGCACCGGAACGCGGTGCGCAAGGCCGTGGCCCCGCTCTCGGTGTGCACCGGCCTGACCGCGATCCCGGTGGCTGCGCACGCCGCCGTGACCGCCCCCGCCCGGGACGGGTCGGGGAGCACGATGCTCAACCGAGCCGTGTCACCCGCGCCGAAGCGGGTGATCTGGCCCGGCCCACAGAGCAGCCCCGCGAGGTCGTCCACCCCGGTCGGACGTGCGTCGGCGGAGAACAGCGACAGCTGCGACACGATCCACACCGTAGAACACCCGTTCGAGCACGACTCGAGGGCGCGCCGGACGGTTCAGCGGTAACGGGTCAGCCGGGCGGCAACACGGACACGCTGTCGAGCTCTTCGCACGCCGGCGCCCGTTCGGCGGCCCGGTCCAGCTGCGGGATGTCGGCGAGTTCGGCGAGCGCGTTGGGGGCGTTGATGTTGCTGATCAGGTCCTCGACCTCGCCCAGTGCGGCGAGAAAGGCGTCGATGTTCTTCGTGTCGGCGACGTCGACCTTCGCCTTGACCTCGGTGAAGTCCAGGTCCAGGCGGTTGAGTACGCCGTCGAGCCGGGTGACGGCCTCGTCGCCACCGGCGACCGGCGAACGACCGATGGCGGCGAGCTCGGTCCGGCTCTGTTGCGTCCCGGTGATGACGTCGCCGAGGTAGGAGCTGAACTCCCGCTGGATGCTGCGCAGGTTGGGCGTCGCGCCGTAGTCGGGCTTGACCAGAAGCGGCGCCTTGACGGTGAGCAGCGACGCGCACAGCCGGTCCGTCCAGGCCACCGGGTCGCTGCCGGGTCCCTCGGTCGGGACAGGGGCCGGGTCGACCGCCGGGATGCCCGGCACCGCCGTCGTGCAGCCGGTGCTGACCAGCACAGTGGCGAGCACGGTAGCGAGCAGGGCGAGACGGGTCGTGCGTCGCATGCGTCGCTCCGGGTGCGGGCGAGGGACGTCGGTGCTGCCATTCTGCCGCCCCGTGCCCCGACGGCGCATCAGCAGACAGGGCTGCTTGCCGCATCGGCGGAGGCCGCCCATCCTGAACGGGCAGACGGCCTCCGGGCGTGACGTCGACAGCTCGGCGTCGTTGCTTCAGCCCTGCGAGCAGGCCTCGATGCTTCGCCCCTGTGATGCAGGCCTCAGCGTCGATGCTTCGCCCCTGCGAGCAGGCCTCAGGCGACCGGGCTCGCCGCGGGAGTGCCGGCGATCGACGTGGACCGCCGCTTGGAGATCACGACCGCCCCGACGATGATCGCGACGGAGACCAGCGCGATGGTGATCCGGATCGGGGTGGAGGCCGTCTCGCCCACCGAGAAGGTGACGATGGCCGGTGCGATGAGCACGGCGACCAGGTTCATCACCTTGATCAACGGGTTGATGGCCGGACCTGCGGTGTCCTTGAACGGGTCGCCGACCGTGTCGCCGATGATCGTCGCCTCGTGCGAGGGCGAGCCCTTGCCGCCGTGGTGGCCGTCCTCGACCAGCTTCTTGGCGTTGTCCCAGGCCCCACCGGAGTTGGCCAGGAAGATCGCCATGAGCACGCCCGTCGCGATCGCGCCTGCCAGGTATCCGGCCAGCGGGCCGACGCCGAGGCCGAAGCCGACCGCGATCGGCGCGAAGATCGCCAGCAGGCCGGGGGTGGCCAGCTCGCGCAGCGAGTCGCGGGTGCAGATGTCGACCACGCGGCTGTAGTCCGGACGGACGGAGTAGTCCATGATCCCGGGATTCTCCCGGAACTGACGGCGCACCTCGAACACGATCGCGCCGGCGGCCCGGGTGACGGCGTTGATCGCCAGTCCGGAGAACATGAACACCACCGACGCGCCGATGATGACGCCGACCAGTGTGTTCGGGCTGAACACCTCGTAGGCGAACGAGCTGCCGGCGTCCTGCGCCGCCACGCCTGCCTTGGCCAGCGCCTGGCTGATGGCGTCACGGTAGGAACCGAAGAGCGCCGTTGCGGCGAGCACAGCCGTTGCGATGGCGATGCCCTTGGTGATGGCCTTGGTGGTGTTGCCGACCGCGTCGAGCTCGGTGAGGATGGCGACGCCCTCGCCCTCGACGTCGCCGGACATCTCCGCGATGCCCTGGGCGTTGTCGGAGATCGGGCCGAAGGTGTCCATCGCCACGATCACGCCGACCGTGGTGAGCAGACCGGTACCGGCCAGTGCCACGGCGAACAGTGAGACCACGACCGAGCCGGAGAGCAGGAATGCGCCGTAGACTGCGGCCGCGATGACCAGGGCGGTGTACACGGCCGACTCGAATCCGATCGAGATACCGGCGAGGATCACGGTGGCGGCGCCGGTGAGCGAGGACTCCCCGACGGTCTTGACCGGCTTGTCCTCGGTGCCGGTGAAGTAGCCAGTGAGCCAGAGGATCACCCCCGCCAGCACGATGCCGATGATCACTGCGGCCGAGGCGATCAACCTCGGGTCGGCGGTGAGGCCCACGACGCTGGTGTCGGTCGGGCCGTTGAGCTCGCCGAAGGTGCTCGGCAGGTAGATGAACGCGGCGACCACGCACAGCACCGCGGAGATCACCGCGGAGATGTAGAAGCTCCGGTTGATCGTGGTGAGGCTGCCCTCGCCCTCGCGGGTGCGGGTGATGTAGACGCCGATGACCGCGGTGACGACGCCGATCGCGGGCACGATCAGTGGGAACAGCAGGCCCTGCAGACCGAATGCGGCGGTGCCCAGGATCAGAGCGGCTACCAGGGTGACGGCGTAGGACTCGAAGAGGTCCGCGGCCATTCCGGCGCAGTCGCCGACGTTGTCGCCCACGTTGTCGGCGATGGTGGCGGCGTTGCGCGGGTCGTCCTCGGGGATGCCTTGCTCGACCTTGCCGACGAGGTCGGCGCCGACGTCAGCGGCCTTGGTGAAGATGCCGCCGCCGACACGCATGAACATCGCGAGCAGAGCGGCGCCGAAGCCGAAGCCCTCCAGGACCTTCGGGGCCTGGCCCGCGTAGACGAGCACCACCAGTGCGGCACCGAACAGGCCGAGACCGACGGTGAACATGCCGACGACGCCGCCGGTGCGGAACGCGATGCGGGTGGCCTTCTCGCGGCCGCCGGGTTCGCGGGCTGCCGCGGCGACCCGGATGTTGGCGCGAGTGGCCAGCCACATTCCCAGATAACCGATCGTGGCGGAGAAGACCGCGCCGACGATGAAGAAGATCGACCGCCCGATACGCTCGCCGATGTCGTCCGCGGGAAGCGCGAACAGCAGCACGAATACGATCACTACGAAGATGCTGAGCGTACGGAACTGGCGGTTGAGGTACGCCGCGGCGCCTTCCTGGACCGCTCGGCCGATGTCCTGCATCTTGGAGGTGCCCTGGCCGGCGGCCAGC
>JBOHEP010000014.1:0-22720 GCA_050701075.1 Pseudonocardia sp.
AGGCGAGCAGGTTGTCGGTGGCCCATGCGTCCAGTCCGGCCGCGGCGGCCCGTTCCCGGGCCGGCTCGTCGGCCAGCGCCGACATCTCCCGGACGAACGCCCCGACCGCGCGCCCCAGCTCCAGCGGACGCCCGATCGACTCGCCCTTCCAGAACGGCATCCGGGCGGGCTGCCCGGGCGCCGGGGTGACGATCACCCGGTCGTGGGTGATGTCCTCGACCTTCCAGGCGCTCGTGCCGAGCAGGAACGTGTCGCCCACGCGCGACTCGTAGACCATCTCCTCGTCGAGCTCACCGACCCGGGACCCGTGCCCGTCGGCCCCGCCCGGGGTCATCACGGTGAACAGCCCGCGGTCGGGAATGGTGCCGCCGGAGGTGACAGCCAAGCGCTGCGCACCGGGACGCCCCTGGAGCAGGTCGGTGACCCGGTCCCAGGTGATCCGGGCGCGCAGCTCGCCGAACTCCTCCGACGGATAGCGCCCGGCCAGCATGTCGAGCGTGGCGTGCAGGGCCGAGTCGGGCAGCGCCGCGAACGGCGCGGCTCGGCGCACCACGCGGGCCAGCTCGGCCAGCGGCCAGGGCTCCATCGCCACCATCGCGACGATCTGTTGGGCGAGCACGTCGAGGGGGTTGCGCGGGTAGCGCAGCGACTCGATCGCGCCCACCGCCATCCGCTCGGCCACCACCGCGCACGACACGAGGTCGCCCCGGTACTTGGGGAAGACGACCCCGCGGGACACCGCCCCCACCTGGTGGCCCGCACGCCCGATCCGCTGCAGACCGGACGCCACGCTGGGTGGGGCCTCCACCTGCACCACCAGGTCGACCGCGCCCATGTCGATGCCCAGCTCCAGGCTGGACGTGGCGACCACGCAGGGCAGCAGCCCGCCCTTGAGCTCCTCCTCCGCCAGCGTGCGCTGCTCACGCGACATCGAGCCGTGGTGCGCCTTGGCCACGGTGTGGTGCGGAACACCCGCATCCGGGGACGCCGCGCCCAGCCCTCGACCGATCCCTGACTGCCCGATCGCCTCGGCAGGGAAGGCGTCGATGCGCGCTCCGCCGGCGCTCCGCGGGGCGTCGAGCTCCTGGACCTCGCCGGCCTCCTCGGCCGCCAGCTCGTTGAGCCGCGAAGTCAGCCGCTCGGCCAGCCGCCGCGAGTTCGCGAAGACGATGGTGGAGCGGTGCCCGTGTACCAATGCGAGTAATCGCCGCTCGACCGCGGGCCAGATCGAGGGTCGCTGAGCTGTGCCGGCCGCGGACCCGATGACCTCCTCGTCGGCGCTCCCCGGCGCGGGCCGCTCGTCGAGCGCGGCGAGATCGGGCACCGGCACCTCGACCGACACCTCGATGGTCTTCCGGGTGCGTGGCTGGACGACCTCGACGGGACGCGCTCCCGCCAGGAACGTGGAGACCTCGTCGAGCGGCCGGACCGTGGCCGACAGCCCGATCCGCTGCGCCGGGCACACGAGCAACTCATCGAGCCGCTCCAGCGACAGCGCCAGGTGCGCGCCGCGCTTGGCACCCGCGACGGCGTGCACCTCGTCGAGGATCACTGTGCGCACCCCGCTCAACGACTCGCGGGCGGCCGAGGTGAGTAGCAGGAACAGCGACTCCGGAGTGGTGACGAGGACATCGGGTGGGGTGCGGGCGAACAGACGGCGTTCGTCGGCCGGGGTGTCGCCGGTGCGCATGCCGACCGTGATGTCGGGCACCGGGGCCCCGAGGCGCTGCGCCGCCTGCCGAATGCCTGCCAACGGCGAGCGCAGGTTGCGTTGCACGTCGACGGCCAACGCCTTGAGGGGGGACACGTAGAGCACCCGGCAGCGGTGCTTCGGGTCCTCCGGGGGTGGCTGGGCGGCCAGCTGGTCGAGCGCCCAGAGGAACGCGGCGAGCGTCTTGCCCGATCCGGTGGGTGCTACGACCAGGGCGTGTCGCCCGGCCTGCGCGGCCGTCCACGCCCCCTCCTGGGCGGGCGTGGGCGCGGCGAATGCGCCGCGGAACCAGCTGCGGGTAGCGGGGGAGAAGCCGTCGAGCGCCGTCATGCAGTCCACTATGCGCGCCGACACCGACAATTCCGGCCGGATGTTCGCCTCGGGACCGCACGCATACCGCCTACCCGCCGGTCGCCGCCCGAGTCGCGCGGCCGTGACGGGTCAGTCCCGGCCGCGTGCCGATCGTTTCAAGATCCCTCCATATGACCGATGCCCTCCGCGCGATGATCAAGGCGAAACCATGGTTGTTGGAGATCAACTGACGACGGATTGGGCTCGCTGCGGGTGCGCACATGAGTGGCGGCTCGGCAACCGGATCCATTCTCGGCCGGAACGGAACCGGGTCGCCGATAGGGGATCGACTCATCCGCGACCGCAGGCCGGGTTTGACCGGGGCCAGATCCGGCAAGACGGAGGACATCTTCTGAGTCCGACCCGAATGGAGCCCACCATGCCCGACGTCATCCGGCTGATCCTTGACGACCACGAGACCTTCCGCCGTCAGTTCGCCGAGCTCGACAAGCTGCGTGACGATCCGAAGGCCGCCGGCGTGCTGTGGGCCGGGCTCGCAGCCCTGCTGGAGATGCATGCTTCCGCCGAGGAAGAGCATTTCTACCCTGCCCTGCTCCAGAACGTGGAGGACAGCGAGGACGAGACCAAGGACGCGATCAGCGACCACGATGAGATCCGCGACGGCATTCGCAAGACCGAGGGCGCCGAGGTCGGCAGCGACGAGTGGTGGCAGGGCGTGCACGACGCCCGGGACGCCAACGACGAGCACCTGGGCGAGGAGGAGCGCGACGACCTGCCCGATTTCTTACGTGCTGTCTCTCCCGAGCTGCGCGAGGAGCTCGGGACGAAGTTCCAGGGTTTCAAGGATGCGCACGCCAACTCGAAGGGCCTGTCTGGGGACAACAAGGACGCGGATCGCTACGTCGCCAGGCACAGCGGCTGAGAGTCCGCACCGCGGACCGCCACGGTCAACGGGTCGGCGGGGGCCTGAGCTGGACGGCGCTGTGTCTCACCTTTCGGGTCGGTGTCTCCGCCGCCCGGGTCGGCCCGGCACCCCCGCCGTCCCCGGGTCGGCACCGCCGTCCCCGGGTCGGCCCGGCATCCCCGCCGTCCCCGGGCCGGCATCCCAGCAACCGGGTCAGGCTTGTGTCGTAACCCTCTGTGATCGTACCGCCGTTGATCAGTGGCCCGCAGGGACTGACCCAGGGACGGTGCACCGGTGCACCGGTTCGTGCAGGTCGATGGTGATGCACCGCGCGGCGTCGTGGTTGGCAGGTGAGCAGATTGGCGCCGATGTGGCGCTCGTCCGGGGTCTCGTCGACCAGATCGGCACCCGTGGCGACGCGCTGGTGCTCGCCGCGGAGATCGCCGAGTTCGTGACATTGACCCTCGCCTGGTGCAGCTTGCAGAGTCTTGCGGGGTCTGGATCATGCGACCAGCTTCGTGATCATTGAATGGGAACACAGAGCTGCATTCCGTGCGGCTCTCCGTACCGAGATGCTGATCTTGGCAGGTCACCGGAGTTTTGGCAGGTCACCGCGGCTCCGGCAGGTCACCGCGGCTCCGGTGGTGTCGATCAGCGGTTGGGAACCTGGAACCGCACACGGCACCGCTGACGGCACCCAAACATCGATCACACGCTGAGCACCGTCCACCCACCGGATCCCCGCACCACCTCCGCGCGTGCCCTCGACCCGACCCCGACCCCGACCCCGACCCCGACCCCGACCCGACCCCGACCCCGAACAACTTCTGCGGCGCTGCACCAGAACAAGCTCGCGCTGAACCGTGATCAGCTGCCCGTCGACGATCCGGTCTTGCCGGCTGCGTTCGAGGCTTGTCGGGGGAGCACCGCTCCCGACGAAGGGCGGCTCACGCGGGCGGAGAAGCACCGGGCCGGGGATCAGTGGCCACTTGATCCCAGCGAGTATCGACGACCGACCGTCACCGGTCGCCGCCCCGATCGTTGGACTCAAAGACCCCTGGGAGGACGAAGGATGGGTGCACATCGCGGGCTCAGCCGTACAGGTCGCCCGCTCGCTGGCCGTCTGATCCCGGCCGCGGCAGCCGTTGCCGTGCTGGCGGCGGTCGCAGGGTCCCTGCTGGTCGGAGTCGGCGCGGCCGACGAGGGCCTTGACCTGGCGCGTGCACTGCCGGTCACCTCCGCCCCCGCGCCGGCCCTGCTCCCCGCGCCGGTCGCCCCCGCGCCGGCCCTGCTCCCTGCCCCGGTCGCCGAGCCGTCGCGCCAGGCCGCCGAGGCACCGGCTACAGCGACACCGGCCGACGAGCTGACCGCAGACGAGTCGACCGCAGACGAGTCGACCGCAGACGAGTCGACCGCCGACGAGCCGACCGCCGACGAGTCGACCGTGGACGAGCCGCCGGTGAAGGTGCCGGCCAAGGCTCCCGCTGCGGCGACCGGGGCCCCTGCCGGCGGCGGCCCGGGTGCGCCGGTCAGCGGCACGCCATGCACCGCGTCGGCCCGGGCCTGCGTGGACCTGACCGAGCAGACCGCCTGGTTGATCGAGAACGGCGAGATCAAACGGGGTCCGATCGGTGTCATGATCGGCTCCGAGGAAGAACCCACGCCGGTCGGGAAGTTCACGGTGGAGTGGAAGGCCAGGGAGTACACCAGCCGCGAGCTCCTGGTCGAGATGCCCTACGCGATCTTCTTCGCTCCCGGGGGTATCGCCTTCCATGAAGGCCGTCAGGACACCTACTCCGCGGGCTGCGTGAAGCTCACCAACGCGGACGCGGCCGCCTGGTTCGACTTCCTCCAGGTCGGCGATGAGGTTCAGGTCGTCCACCCCGCCGTGGGTTGACCTAATTTAGGCTACCCTTACAAATTCTACCAGATGTAGAGTAGTGCCGTGCCAAGTCTGGGTGAGCTGGAACGCGCGGTGATGGACATCCTGTGGGCGGCCGAGGGTGCTCGCACCGCGCGGGATGTGCAGGACGCGCTCGGCAGCCGGGATCTGGCCACGACTACGGTGCTCACCGTGCTGAGTCGCCTGGAGCGCAAAGGACTGGTGAGCCGCCGTCGCGACGGTCGGGCGCATCGATATAGCTCGGTGGCCAGCCGGGAGGACCACGTCGCCGAGCTGATGCGTGACGCCCTCGACGGGGCCCCCGACCGCGGCGCCGTGCTGGCCCGGTTCCTCGGCTCGATTCCCGCGGCCGAACGCGCTGCCTTGCGTGATCTGCTGGACTGAACTGCCGGCGATGGAGTTGACTGCGCTGGGTCTGCTGCTGCTCGGCGTGCTGCTGGCCGAACCGGTCAGCCGGGCATTGGCCGCAGCCCGCTGGCCGGAGCGCGACCCCATCGGGGCCCTGCTCGCCTGGCAGGCCGTCGGGCTCGCCGGTGGGCTCGCGCTGCTGGGCGCCGGTGTGGTGTACGGCCTCGCGCCACTCGGGGACACGCTGACCGGGGCGGCGGGCGCGCTGCCGGACGCGACGAGCACCGGCCGGATCTTCGCGGCGTTGGGCGTCCTCCACCTGGTCGCGCTGCTCGCCACGCTGGCGTTGGCGTTGCGCCTGCTCGGTGTGCTGGTGACCACCACGGCGCGCACCCTGCGAGCTCGGCGCCGGCACCGCGACCTGCTCGACGTGCTTGCCACGCCGTGGCCCGCAGCACTCGGCGCGCGGGTGCTCGACCACCCCGTACCGGTGGCCTACTGCCTGCCAGGGCTCCGGTCGAGGTTGGTGCTCACCGCCGGGGTACTGACCGCGTTGGGCCCGGCCGAGGTGCGGGCGGTGTTGGCTCACGAGCGGGCACATCTGCGTGAGCGACACGACCTGGTGGTGCTGCCGTTCGTCGCCTGGGGAGCGACTGCGCCGTTCGTGCGTGGCATGGTACGTGCCCAGGTCGCCGTCGCCGCCCTGATCGAGATGCGAGCCGACGACGTCGCGGTCATCGCCGCGGACCCGGCTGAGCTCTCGGGCGCGCTGTGGGCAGTGAGCGGCTCGGCACCCGCAGCCGCGCTCAGCTCCTTCGCGGCGGCGCTGGAGCAACGGTTGGCCCGGATCATCACCCCACCGCCACCGCTACCCCTGCCGGTACGGGTGCTGATTCGGGTGGCCGCGCCCGCGCTGGCCCTGGCACCCACGTTCGCGCTGCTGGTGGCCTGAACCGTCGCCGGACGCACCCTCACGTCGCAGGACCGGACACGTCGATAATCCTGCCTGACGCGGAGGGCGGCGTGCGGAGGGTGGCGTGCGGAGGGTGGGCGACCTCCGGTCAGCCGCCCGATCCCGCCCGGCCCGCGAACGCGTTCCACGCCAGCAGCGTCGCGTCGGAGGCGAACCGGCGGAGCGCACCGCTGACCGGATCGGTGAACTCCAGCGTCATCGCGAGCAGTTGCAGGGGTCGGGTGAAGTCGTCGAGTGCGGTCTCGGTGAGTATCGGGTAGAAGTCGTCACCCAGGATCGGGACGCCCAGCCCGCTCATGTGCAGCCGTAGCTGGTGGGTGCGGCCGGTGCGGGGTGTGAGCCGGTAGCGGCCGAGCCCGTCCCGGTGCTCGATCAGCTCGACGTCGGTCTCGGCGTTCGGCGGGCCGGGCACCTCCTGGGCGAGGATGACGCCCCGCTCCTTGACGATGCGGCTGCGCACCGTGCGCGGCAGCTCGAGGCCGGCGTCGTAGGCGGCGACGGCCTCGTAGGTCTTGCGCACCAGCCGGTCGCGGAACAGCGTCTGGTAGGCGCCGCGCAGCTCGGGCCGGACGACGAACATCAGCAGACCAGCCGTCACCCGGTCGAGGCGATGCGCGGGACTGAGCGTGGGTAGGTCAAGGTCGCGGCGCAGCCGGACGAGCGCGGTCTCGACGATGTGGCGCCCGCGCGGGATGGTCGCCAGGAAATGCGGCTTGTCGACGACGAGCAGGGTGTCGTCGCGGTGCAGGACGGTGATCTGGAACGGTACCGGGACCTCGTCGGGCAGGTCGCGGTGGAACCAGATGAACGAGCCGGGCACGAACGGGGCGTCGAGGGCGAGCGGCCCCTGATGGTCCACGATCCGCTGTTCGCGCAGCATCTCCTCGATGCGACCGGGGCCGACACGGGGTAACCGGTCGACGAGGTGGTCGCGCAGGCTGACCCAGGGCCCGTCCGCGGGAAGTTTGAGGCGGGCGGCGTCGAGCCCGTTGCGGGGCGGCAGTGGACTACCCACCCGGCCCGATCCCAGCTTGCGCCTCATCGAGGGCGCAGCGTACGGGTCGACCCGGCGCGGACGCCCGCTCGGAAACCGATCGGAAACCGCGCAGCGCAACGCTGATCTCGCCCGAGTGAGGGAAGGCCGGGCGCTTCGTTCGACCAGGCTCGCCTGGGGCATTCGAGCGCCGGCCGCCGGAGGGGAGCGGCCGGCGCTCGGGTTGTCCCGTCGCGGTCGAATGCAGGGAAAAGCAGTTGAACACTGTGCCGGCGCACCGTCAACCTGAGGGGCCGCAGGCGCGGTGTCCGTGTCACGGTCGAGGTAACGGGGAGCCACGATGGTGTTGTCCATGCCGATGCACGACATCGCGTCGGCCTACGACGTCGTGGTCGTGGGCTCTGGTTACGGCGGCGGCATCGCCGCATCCCGGCTGGCTCGCGCCGGGCGTCGGGTCTGTGTGCTGGAGCGGGGCGAGGAGTTCGCTCCCGGCGAGTTCCCCCGCACGCCGGAGCAGGCGTGCGCGCAGATCCAGATCGACGCCGCCCCTGGGCGGGTGGGCGCGTCCACCGGATTGTTCGACTTCCGCCGCAACGACGACATGAACGTGCTGGTCGGGTGCGGCCTCGGCGGTACCTCGCTGATCAACGCGGGTGTGGTGCTGACTGCCGAGGACCGGGTTTTCGACGACGAACGCTGGCCGGAACCGTTGCGGGAGCCGGGCGCGCTGGGCGAGGGTTACCGGCGCGCGCGGGACATGCTCCGGCCGGCTCCGTTCCCCGTGGCGCGCCTGCCCAAGCTCAAGGCGTTGCAGGAGGCGGCCGACCGCATCGGCGCGGACTTCTCCCGGCCGCCGATCGCGGTCAACCACATCGGCGGGGTCAACCACGTCGGGGTCCTCCAGCAGGCCTGCCGGAGCTGCGGCGACTGCGTGAGCGGCTGCAACTTCGCCGCGAAGAACTGCGTCACGGTCAACTACCTGCCCGATGCCCGCAACCACGGCGCCGAGATCTTCACCCGGGCCCGAGTGCGGCGGGTCGAGCGCTCCGGCGATGGGTGGCTCGTCCACTACCGGCCCGTCGGCTACGGTCGCGGCGCCTTCGATGCGCCCGAGATGTTCGTCCGCGCCGACGTCGTGGTGCTGGCGGCAGGCGCGCTGGGTTCGCCGGAGATCCTGCTCCGGTCGGCCGCGCACGGGCTTCCGGTCTCGCGGCGGCTGGGCCAGGCATTCACCAGCAACGGTGACGTGCTCGCCTTCGCCTACAACTGCGACGTTCCGATCCACGGAATCGGATTCGGCGAGGCCGAGACGGATACGGGTACACCGGTCGGGCCCTGCATCGCCGGCCTGATCGACCTCCGGGAGCAGGCCGACCTCGAGGACGGGATGGTGATCGAGGAGGGCGCGATTCCGGGCGCGATGTTGCCCGTGCTCGCCGAGGGGCTCGCCGCGGCCGCAGTCCTGGGGGGCATCGACACCGACCACGGCGTGGCGGACCGGCTCGCGGAGCTGATCCGCGAACTCAAGTCGATCACCGCTGACGGTGGTGCGTTGCAACACACCCTCACCTACCTCGTGATGGCCCACGACAGTGCCGGCGGGCGGATGCATCTTGACGACGATCGGCTCCGGATCGAGTGGCCGGGCGCGGGGCGCCACCGGATCTACGGCACCATCCGCGATCGGCTGATCGCCGCGACGGCGGCGCTCGGGGGCACCTACGTGCCCAACCCGATGGAAAGCGAACTGCTCGGCCAGGACCTGGTCACCGTGCACCCCCTCGGCGGCGCCGCGATGGGCGAGGACGCCGGGCGCGGGGTCGTCGACCACAAGGGTCGGGTGTTCGCGGGCACCGAGGGAACCGATGTCCACGACGGGCTCTACGTGTGTGACGGCGCGGTCGTTCCCCGCTCGCTGGGGGTCAATCCGCTGTTGACGATCTCAGCGGTCGCCGAGCGCTGCTGCGGGCTCCTGGCGGCCGACCGTGGCTGGTCGCTCGACTACGCCCTGCCGTCGACCCCGATCACACCGGAACCGATCCCGCGGCCGGGCCTGAGCTTCACCGAGCGGATGCAGGGCACGGTCACGCTGGCCGGCACCCGCTCGGAGTTCGGTTTCACGCTGACCGCGGTCGTCGAGGATCTCGATCGATTCCTCGACGACGACCAGCGGCAGGCCCGGTTGGCCGGCACGGTCGAGGCAGCGGCGCTGTCGGATGCACCGCTGACCGCCCACGGAGTGCTCGAGTTGCTCGTCGTCGACCCCGCTGATCCCGGGACCCTCCGGATGACCTACCGGATGGTGCTGACGTCAACCGACGGCGCGACGTTCGGGTTCCACGGCGAGAAGACGGTCCGTGACGATCGTGGTCTCGACGTGTGGGCTGACACCACCACCCTGCACATCACCCTTCGCGACGGCGCCGAGTCCGGTCCGGTGCTCGGCATCGGTGTGCTCCTGATCCGCCCGGCCGACTTCGCCACCCAGCTCACGACGATCCGCCCGATCGGGGCGACGACACCACGGCAGCGGCTGGCTGTGCTGAGCCGATTCGGCAGTTACTTCATCCGTTCGTTGGCCGACGCCTACATATCCAGCTGAGCTCCACCGGAGGACCGATCCATGACCCGCGAGATTCCCCTGTACACCCTCGACGGTGTTCGCGATGCCGATGTGTCGACGCATGAGGTCACCACCGCCGATGGGCTCGAGCTGAGCCTCACGCGCTTCACGCGCCACAGTGACGGTGACGTGGTGCTGCTCGTGCACGGGCTGACCACCTCCACCGACATGTTCGTGATGCCCGAACACCGCAACCTGGTGAGCCACCTGCTCGACGAGGGTTTCGACGTGTGGTGCCTCGATACCCGGATGAGCAACCGGTTCGGTTACAACCTCACCCCGCACCAGTACACGCTCGACGACCTTGCGCTGTTCGACTTCCCGCCGGCGCTCGAGCTGGTGCGCTCGCAGATCGGCGCCCGCAGCCTGCACGTCATCGCGCACTGCCTCGGTTCCGCGGCGTTCACGATGAGCCTGTTCGCCAGGGCGGTGAGCGGTATCACCAGCGTCGTCGCCAACAGCGTGGCGCTGACCCCGCGGGTCCCGAGGTGGTCGCGGCTCAAGCTCGCCATCACGCCGGCGCTGCTCGACGTCGTCGGCATCCCGTATCTGAACCCGCGTTGGGGCGAGGACCCGGGGATCACCGTCGGCAAGGTCCTCGCCCGCACCGTGTCGCTGTTCCACCGCGAATGCGACGAGCGGGCGTGTCACGTGTTGAGCCTGATGTGGGGGACGGGGTGGCCCGCTCTCTACCACCACCGCAACCTCGACGACCGCACCCACCGCCGGGTTGGCGACCTCTTCGGGCCGACCAGCATGCAGTACTACCGGCACGTCCGGATGATGGTGCGCGCGGGGAACAGCGCGATCAAGTACCGGCCGGGCGAGCCCCGCCATGCCGCGTTGCCCGACGACTACTTCGTCCATGCCCGGGAGATCAGTACGCCCATCCTGTTCACCACCGGGGCCGAGAACCGGGTCTTCGCCGACTCCAACGTCGAATGTCACCGGAGGCTGGCCGAGATGGGTTGCGCCCAGCACGAGCTCAAGGTCTTTCCGGGATACGGCCACCAGGACGTGTTCATGGGCAAGGACTCCGCCAGGGACGTCTTCGGGCACATGGTCGACTTCTTACGCCGCCATCGCGCCGCACCGCCCACGATCATGCGCGAATCGACGCAGCGGTAACCCGACGAGTCCCCCGAGTGGCTACACTGTGGAGCCGCACGTGTCGGGGGTGGCTGAGTGGAGTTCGATGTCCTCGGTCCATTACGGGTGCGCTTCGGGAAGCAACCGGTCCCCATCACCGCGGCGATGCTCCGTACTCTGCTGGGGATCCTGATCGCCCGGGCGAACACCCCGGTCAGCGTGGATGCTCTGGTCGATGCGCTGTGGGAGGGCCGGCCAACCGAGGCGGCGCACAAGAAGGTGCAGCTGCACGTGCACCGGTTGCGCAGACGGTTGGGCGATCCGGGGCGGATCCGCTTCGAGCACTCCGGCTACACGCTGGCGGTGCATCCCGATGAGCTCGACGCCGACCGGTTCGACCGGCTGCTGACCGAGGGTGCCGAGACCACCGACCCGGTGCGGGCGGTGCAGCTGCTGCGTCAGGCCCTGGCTCTGTGGCGGGGGGACCCGTTCGGCGATGTCGGTGACGTGCTGATGCTGCGCGCCTCCGCCGACCGGCTGACCGAGCGTCGGTTCGTCGGTCTGGAAGACCTCTACGTCGCCGAGCTGGCCACCGGCAGCGCCGCGGCGATCGTTCCGGAGCTCGCTGAGCTGGCTGCTCGCCAACCCCTGCGGGAGCGGCTGCAGGGGTTGCTGATGACTGCGCTCTACCGGGCGGGTCGGCAGCCGGAGGCGCTCGCGGTCTACCGGCGCACCCGCGCCGCGCTGGTCGAGGAGCTCGGCCTGGAGCCCGGCGCGGAGCTGCAGCGGATCGAACAGGCGATCCTGGTCGGCGACCTGAGCCCGAAAACCGCGACGGCGCCGGTCGCCGCGCCTGCTCAGCTGCCCGCGGACATCACCGACTTCGTAGGGCGCGAATCCCTGATCGCCACGGTGCGCAGCCACCTGGTCGCCGGGGATGCCGGCATCCCGACCATCGCCGCCATCTCGGGGAAGGCCGGGGTGGGCAAGACGACCTTGGCCGTGCACATCGCCCACCAGCTGCGTGAGCAGTTCCCCGACGGGCAGCTCTACGTGAACCTGCGGGGGGCCGGATCTCGCCCGTTGGAGGCGGCGGAGGTGTTGGCCCGGTTCCTGCGCGCTCTCGGGGTGGAGGGTTCCGCGGTACCTGATGATCCCGAGGAACGTGCCGCGCTGTACCGTAGCTGGTTGGCGGGCCGGCGGATGCTCGTACTGCTGGACAACGCCCACGGTGAGTACCAGGTGCGGCCGCTGTTGCCCGGTGCACCCGGATGCACGGTCCTGATGACCAGCCGCGCGAGGCTGGCGGGGTTGGAGGGGGTCGGTTCGGTCGACCTGGACGTCCTGGGTCGTGAGCAGGCCATCGAGCTGCTCGCCAGGGTCGCCGGGCCGGCGCGGGTCACCGCCGAGCCCGAGGCGGCCGCGCGGATCGTCGCGTTGTGCGGGTGCCTTCCGCTGGCGGTCCGGGTGGCCGGCGCACGGCTGGGTGCCCGTCCGCACTGGCAGCTGGCCCAGCTCGCGGCCGACCTGGGCGACGAGCATCGACGCCTCGACGAGCTCCGGGTCGGTGACCTGGAGGTGCGGGCCAGCCTCGCCCTGAGCTACGACAGCCTCGCGGAACCCGTCAGGTGCGCGTTCCGCCGCCTCGGGCTGCTCGACTCCTCGGACTTCCCGTCCTGGACGGCCGCGGCGCTGCTCGACGTCGCGCAACCCCGGGCCGAGAACCTGGTGGACGCCCTGGTGGACGCCCAGCTGGTCGATGAGGCCGGACGGGACGGCGCCGGGCAGCTGCGGTACCGCTTCCACGACCTGCTGCGCACCTACGCCCGGGAGCTCGCCGCCGACGAACCGGCGAGCGAGCGGCTCGCGGCGCTACAACGGGTGTTCGGAGGCTGGCTCAGCCTGGCCGAGGAGGCCGGCCGGCGGGTCGCCACCTCCAGCTTCGGATTCACCCCGAGGTCCGTGCCCTGCTGGCGGCCCGACGATGCGATCATCACCTCGGTCGTCGCGGTTCCCTCCGGCTGGTTCGCCGCCGAGTGGGCGGTGTTGGTGGGCGCCGTCGAGCAGGCGTACTCGGCCGGACTGGACCAGCTCGGCGGTGCTCTCGGTGTGCGGCTGGCCCCGGTCTTCGTCGTTCAGGGCCGCTACGACGACTGGCGCCGCATCTGTGAGCTGGCGCTCGCCGGCGCCCGACGCGCCGGCAACCAGTGGTGGGAGGGGGCGGCCCTGCGTGGTCTGGGCGAGCTGGACCTGATGCAGTTCCGGCTCGACGATGCCAGGGCCTGCTTCGAGCGGGCCAGCCGCGTGTTCGAAGCCGCCGACGACCGCCACGGACAGGCATTGGCCGTCGCGGGCATCGGCGCCGTCCTGACCGAGGTCGGCAGTTTCGACGAGGCGCTGGTCCACCTGGAGCGCGCCCGGACGTCGCTGGGCGAGGCGGGGGACAGCCGGAGCCAGGTGTGGGTGCTGCGCAGGCTCGGCAGGTTGCACCAGCTGCAGGAGCGCTACGAGCCCGCGGCGGCGTACTTCCAGCTGGCGCTGACCTGGCTCAGTGGATCCGAGGACCCGGTCGCGGAGGCCGGCTTGCTGGAACGGCTCGGTGAGGTGCGTACGTTGCAGGGGCGCGGCGGGGAGGCGCACGCCGTCATCGAGCGCGCGTTGCGCCTGCACCAGGAACACGGGGACGTCTTCGGCGAGGCGCGGGCGCTGGGCAGCCTGGGTGAGCTGCACCGTAGCGAGAAGCGCCCGGATCAGGCGCTCGACTGCCTGGGGGATGCGCTGCGGCGCTGGCGCCAGATCGGGTTCCAACGGGAGCAGGCCCGGACGCTCGAGCTGCTCGCCGCGGTGCACGACGGGAGCGGCAACGCGGCCGCTGCCGACATCGCGCGCCGTGAGGCCGTACTGCTCGCCGCCGAGCTCAACCTCTCCGGGAGCGAGAAGTCCTCGGTGCTGCACCCGAGCTGACGTCGGGTCAGATCGTGAACGGTCTGCGTCCCCAGGCCTGGAACAAGGTCCAGCCCAGCACGATCGTGTCCGGGCGCGCCAGGTGCGCCTCCACATCGCGCAGGCAGGCATCCAGGTCGGGTTCGGTCAGCGTGCCGCTCGCCAGAATGCGGTCCCGGTAGAGGTCGACGAGGCACGGCAGCAGGGTGTGGTGCGGCTCGCCGGGGCGCCACAGACCCGCCTGCACGTCGACTTCCACATCGACCAGGCCCGCGGCGCGGAGCATCCCGGGCAGACGCCTCCCGACGTGCGGGTCGCCGATACAGGTGGAGGTCAGCGCGTGCGCCAGCCGCTCCCATGCCGGACACGCCGGTTCGCAGGTCCAGGAGATGACGTCGGCGTCCTGCAGCGCGACGAACCCGCCGGGCCGGACAAGCCTGACCATCTCGGTGACGACGTTCTCCGGGCACGCCACATCGCTCAGCAGGAGGCGCTCGTGGACCAGGTCGAACGACGCGGTCGGGAGCCCGGTGGCGGTGACCTCACCCCGAACGAGCTGAACATCGGTCACCCCTCGCCGGGCCAGTGACGGAGCCGCCGCTTCGAGCATCGCAGGATCGCGGTCCAGACCGACCACCGATCCTCGCCGACCGGTCCGCTCGGCGAGGATGTCGAGCACCCCGAGCGGGCCGCAGCCCAGATCCAGCACGTGCCAGCCGCACTCGACGCAGATGCGGTCGAACAGGAGCTCGGCCTCCATCCGGTGCAGCTCGCACTGCGCGAGCAGCCGGGCTTCCTCGGTGCCGGCGGCACCGAGGAAGTCGCCGGCGGTTCGTTTCATGGCCATGCGTCCACGCTCCCGTGTTCTTGCTGCTCCGCCCATCGTGATGACCTCTGGTTTACGAGCGCTTTCCGGCTGCTCGCGCGCGGGACGTGGTTTCCGACCCGGCCGCGCAGGGCCGTCCACATCGGGAGGAAAGCGAGTTCAAACCGTGCGGTGACAGGCTGCCCTTCGACATGGTGCCGGTGCTCCGGCCAGGTCGCCGTCAATGTCACCGGGGGGTGAATCGCGTGTCCACAGCAACGCTCGCGCCCGATGCCAGGGCAAGCTCGGACCGACCACATCGGAAGCCGAGTGCGATCGATGTAGCCATCATGCTCGACGCCGCACAGGACGACGGGTTCGAACAGCCGTGTCGTACCCACGACCCAGACCTGTGGTTCGCCGAGTCCCCCACCGAACTGGAGCGGGCCAAGCAGCTGTGCAGCGGCTGCCCGGTCCGCTCCGCGTGCCTTGCGGCGGCGTTGGCCCGGCGTGAGTCCTGCGGTGTCTGGGGCGGCGAGATCTTCCAACGCGGCGCCGTTCTGCCGCGCAAGCGCCCGCGCGGACGGCCGCGCAAGGATCAGTCCAGGTAGATCCCGCACTGGCACAGCGCCGGGGTTCATCGGGGACCTGGATCACACCGTCAGCTTCGTGATCGTTGAACCGGAACACGGATCCGCATCCCGTGCGGCTCCCCGTACCGAAGCGCTGATCTCGGCAGCTCACCGCGGCCCCGGTCGTGCCGTGATCATCGATTGGGAACCCCGAACCACACCCAGCACGGCTGACGGTTCCCAAAACCCGATCACACGTTCGACACTTCCGCCCACCGGATCTCCGCACCACCTCCATGCGTGTCCAGGCGGCCGGTGTCAGGCCGGAAGCAGCGCCCGAATAATCAGGTGGAGCCCAGGGCGGGACGGCATCACGGCGACGCTCCACCTCGCTCGCCCGGGCCGCGTGGACGCGGGTCAAGCCGGATCGGCCTGGAACGGGTGTCTGCCTGACGACGTGCTGATCGAGGTCGCGACAGCTGACCCGGCCGGGTGCTTCCGCCGGGTGCTTCCGCCGGAAGTAGCCCGCGGCCTAACCCGGTACGTCCAGGTAGGTCACCCGGAGGGGGAGCTGCGCGCCGACGACGCCACCGGTACCGGCGGCCTGATCGATCCGGTCGCCGCGGTTGACGGCTCCGATGTCCACGGCGCTGCCGACGAGCGCGACGAGGCGCCGGCGCCGATGGAGCGCGGCGTGCCAGCCTTCCGGCGGTGCGCCGCCGAGATCGCCGTCATAGAGCGTGCCGCCCGGCTCGGTGATCTGGAGGTACTGCCCGTTGTGGCCGAGCAGGGCCGACCACTCGCCGAGGGTCGGCAGCTCCGCGAGCTCGGCGGGCTCCAGCCGGGAGACCAGGCCGAATCCCGAGCGCAGCAGGTCCGAGATGATGACGTCGATCTGCTCAGCGCCGGGATGGTCGTCGCTGGTGTGCGCCGTGATGGACGGGACCAGCATCAGCACGGCGATCGAGCCGAGATCAGGACGGGCGGGGTCGGCGATGACGCCGGGCGAGGCCCAGATGGTCAGCTCGTCGGCCAGGTCGGTCGGGTCGGTCGGGTCGCCGCTGCTCATCAAGGTCTCCCCGCGTCAGGACGGTACAGTGCGGACGACTGTAGGCCAGGAGGTCGTCCGCACGAGGTGGCCGCGTGGGCGACCTCGCCGGGAGGGTGCCACGATGCCCGGCGACCGATGGGTGGAACGCCGGTCACCGTGACCGCGTCGTGACCCGCGTGGGTCAGCCGCCCCCGACCGAGCTGCCCGGAAACAGTCGTGAGCGAGACGAGCCGGCAGGGCTGTCGCGTCACTCGTGACCGGAACTGGCGGGGGTTCGGGCACGGCCGGCTCGTGGACATGAGTTGTGAGACAACCCAAGGTCCGGTCGTCTCGTAAGCGGATCCGGCTGCGGGACCGGCCGACCTTCCGCGCACCCGGCTACGGCAATCGTCTTCCTGGTCCTCGCGATGCGCGTCTACGAACCTTGTTCGACATCTCCGAGGGGACTTGCGCGACGCTGCCTCTAGCTTCCGACGTAGAGCCGTTCGAGATCCACCAGCTCCACGTCCTCGGACGCTGCCGCCGACTGCCGAAGCGGTGGAGCAAAGCCGGTCCTGCTGAACAACAACAGGCGAACCGGCACAGCCGGCTGTGGCAGCAATGATCTCAGGTGCCGCAGTCGCTCCAGTTGGGCGAGCCCGACCGGTTCTGTGCGCCATTTCGCCTCGCCGATCGCGCAGATGCGCGCAACCGCACCGGCCGTCTTCTCGGTGACGACCAGGTCGAACTCGTGTGTCGAACGGTGGGCGGGACATGTCAGCACGGATGAGCCCACCGAGCTGGGCCGGCCGCCGAGCGTGGCATCGGCTGCGTGCTCGGCCGCCCACTGGCGGCAGAGCTGCTCGAAGTGCGGTCCGTAGATCTTGCTGCTGACCATGTCGGCCAGCTCTGTCCACACCTGGCCCGCGGCTCGCCTCGTCAGGCGAGCCTCTTCGGGAGCCACTACGAGCTGGTGCAATCGGAGGATCGGCTCTGTGATGTGGTACGTCGTTCGGCGCTCGCGCAGGGCGTCTCGACGGGCCTCGACCAGCCGAGTCTCCTGGAGGGCGGCCAGAGGATGGGCGAGCGCGCTCTCCTTGCGGCCAAGCGCCGCCGCCAACTGACCGCGTCGGGTGTTCCCCAGACTCAGTGCGGCCAGCACCGAGAGGTAGAGGGCGGCGTTGCGAAGATCCGGCTCCTCTCCCACCAACAACCGGCCCTCCCGGAAGAAAGCGCTGGACGGGTTGAGCAGGTTGCGATGCACCCAGCCATCGAGCTCCTTGAGGGTCCGAGGGGTGTCGCCACCGCAGTAGTCGAGATACGCCGGCGTCCCGCCGCAGAGGGCGTGGACCCGGAGGGCAAGCTCCCAGTGGCCGTCGAGCTGCCAGAACGTCGCCGCCTGGCGGTAGTCGAACGGATGAACCACCAGCTCGCGACGGGCGCGCCCGCGCAGTGCCGCGGTTCCGGAGAGCAGATCGCGCATGGTGGAGAACGCGCTTCCGCATAGGATCAGCCGGGCTCGGCTGTTGAGCCGCGCTCGCCCGCGCGGGCTCAGCGCCCGCTGCAAGATCGACGGCAGTTCCGGGGAACCGGCCAGAAGGTAGGGAAACTCATCGATGATGACGGGCACAGGGCGGTCGCTTTCACCGAGCGCGAGGAGCGCTTCCACTGCCTGCTCCCAGGAGCTGAACGCTACCGGTGCGGCCGATCCGAGATAGGACGCGTAGTCGGTGCCGACCGATCGCAGGTTCATCGCAGCAGACTGCTCGAGGCCGGTCACCAACAGCCCACCAGCAGCATGAGCCAGATGCTCGAGTAGCAGCGTCTTCCCCTGGCGCCGCCTTCCGTAGAGGAGCGCGAGCGTGGCACCCAGCCGATCGTCGGTGACGAATGCGGCGAGCTCGCTCCACTCGGTCTGTCGATCGAAGAGTTCGTCGGGCTTGGGCAGCATCCGGTTATGGTAGCTGCACTTACCATAGGTGGAACTGGGATTCTCGTCGCGGTCAACCCAGCACCGCCAGCCGCTGTCTGCTCGACCGCATCAGGCCGGGATCCCCCGGTTCACAGTGCCGGGCGGTGCCCGGGAAGCCCGTCGCCGCCCGTTTCCCGACTCGTACCTCTCTGGTCGACAGCCTCCGTCGACGTTCCGCGACTGGCATCCGAGGTCGAGCGCATCATCAGCGGGGCGCACCCGCCCGAGAAGTAGGCGGCCCCGAATCCGAAACTCCGGGGCCGTCGTCGTCGTACTCAGTCCAGGTAGTCGCGCAGCACCTGTGACCGCGACGGGTGGCGCAGCTTCGACATCGTCTTGGACTCGATCTGCCGGATCCGCTCGCGGGTGACGCCGTAGACCTGGCCGATCTCGTCGAGGGTGCGGGGCTGGCCGTCGGTGAGCCCGAACCGCAGCCGAACGACGCCGGCCTCGCGTTCGGAAAGTGTGGCCAGCACCGACTGGAGCTGGTCCTGGAGCAGGGTGAACGACACCGCGTCGACCGCGACGACGGCTTCGGAGTCCTCGATGAAGTCGCCGAGCTGGGAGTCGCCCTCGTCGCCGATGGTCTGGTCGAGCGAGATGGGCTCCCGGGCGTACTGCTGGATCTCCAGCACCTTCTCCGGGGTGATGTCCATCTCCTTGGCCAGTTCCTCCGGGGTGGGCTCGCGGCCCAGGTCCTGGAGGAGCTCGCGCTGGATGCGGCCGAGCTTGTTGATGACCTCGACCATGTGCACCGGGATGCGGATGGTGCGGGCCTGGTCGGCCATCGCGCGGGTGATGGCCTGGCGGATCCACCAGGTGGCGTAGGTGGAGAACTTGTAGCCCTTGGTGTAGTCGAACTTCTCGACCGCGCGGATCAGGCCGAGGTTGCCCTCCTGGATGAGGTCCAGGAACGCCATGCCGCGCCCGGTGTAGCGCTTGGCCAGCGAGACGACGAGGCGGAGGTTGGCCTCGAGCAGGTGGTTCTTGGCCCGTTCGCCGTCGCGGACGATCCAGCGCAGGTCCCGGCGCAGCTGCGGGGAGACCTTCTCGCCGGCGTCGATGGCCCGGCGCAGCCGCTCGGCGGCATAGAGGCCGGCCTCGATTCGCTTGGCGAGCTCGACCTCCTCCTCCGCGTTGAGCAGCGCGACCTTGCCGATCTGCTTGAGGTAGGCCCGAACCGAGTCGGCCGACGCGGTGAGCTCGGCGTCCTTGCGAGCCTGGCGCAGCGCCTCGGACTCCTCCTCGTCCCAGACGAAGTCGCCGGACTTCTGCGGAGTGGAGCGCTCTCGCTGGCTGGGACTGCGACGGTTGGCGCCGGTGTTGGTCGGCTCCTCGTCATCGTCGTCATCGTCGTCATCGTCGGCGTCGTCGGTGCTCTCCACACCGACGGCGGCCGTCACGTCCACGACATCGACGACCTCGGCCACGAGCTCCGGGTCGTCGAGCTCTACCTCGACCTCTTCGAGATCGCCGACCTCGGGCGCGCCCTCCAGCTCGACGTCGACGGCGTCGAGCTCGGTGGGTTCGTCGACGACGGCGGCAGGCTCGGGACTTGTCGGGGCCTTCGTCGCCGCACGCGACCTGGACGCCGTCTTCGCGTCGGCCGGGGCCGCCGCGCGGTTGGCCTTCCCTCCCGTCCGGCGTCGTGCGGGGGCGGGACCAGCCGTCGGATCGACGGACGGGTCGGTGCGGGTTGCGGAGTCTGCGGCTGCCACCTAGGCCCTCTCGGTGCGGTGCGCTCTGCGGTTGGCCGGAACGCCGAAGTGCCCGGCCTGCCAGTGGAGTCAATCAGTGCCTCGCCGCGCCGGTCGCCGTCCTGTGGGGTTCTGTCGGCGGCCACCCCGGGGCGGGGCATGAAGCCATTGTAACGGGGTGCGCAGCGGACGTTTGCGCCCTGCGTCCACAGCTGGTGGGGATCGTGCGCCAGACGGTCGCGCCGCAGGTCCGGACGGTCGTCTCGGGTGGCGGCGTTCTGCACGGGTGTCGGGCAGGGGTTGCGCCCGGCGGTGTGAGTTTCCAGCGTTGGCGTGGTCGGATGTCCGAGTGGACGATACCGCGCTCTCCCTGCGTCGAGTCGCCGAACGTGTCGCGCTCGAGGCTGCCGAGTACCTGCGCGGCCTGCCTCGGCCGGACGCCGTCGCGTTCTCGACCAAGTCCTCGCCCACCGACGTCGTCAGCGCGGCCGACACCGCGGTCGAGGCACTGCTGCGCCACCGACTCGCCACGTTGTGCCCCGGCGATGCGGTGGTCGGCGAGGAGGATGGCGGGGCGGCGGACACGGACACGATCTGGGTCGTCGATCCGATCGACGGCACGGTCAACTATGTGCGCGGGCTGCCTTGGTACGCGGTGTCCGTCGGCGCGGTGCGCGACGGTGTCCCGGTGGCCGGGGCCGTGGCCGAGCCGGTGTCCGGACGGCTCTGGTCCGCGGCGGCCGGTGCGGGCGCGACGTGCGACGGGCGGCCGTTGCGGGCCTCCGCCATCTCCGATGTCGCGTTGTCCGTGCTCGGCACGGGATTCTCCTACCGTTCCCAGCGGCGGGTCGGGCAGGCGCGGTTGGTCGCGGCCCTGCTGCCCAGGGTGGGCGACGTTCGTCGCACCGGATCGGCAGCGTTGGACATGTGCGCGGTGGCGGCAGGCTGGCTGGACGCGTACCTCGAGCACGGCACGAACTGGTGGGACTGGGCCGCCGCCGCGGTGATCGCCCGGGAGGCCGGCGCCGTGGTTCGGGTTCCCGGGCCACCCGGCAGCCCGCCACCCGCCGACGAGGTGGGTACGGCCTCGAGCAGCGACATCGCCGGGCTCGGTGCGGACGCGGTGTTCGCCGCGGCGCCCGGGATCGCCGTCGAGCTGGCCGCGCTGGCTCGAGCCTGCGGAGCTGCGGCGGTCTGACCGGCCCCTCAGCGTCCCGGACGCAACGAACGGCACTTTCGTCCGTTAGGTGACCCTGTTGGCAAATTCTGGGCGTCATGCTGCGGCAGTGAAGATCCGTTGCAGGTGTGTGGTTCGGGTCCTGTCCATGGGCTTTTCGGTGAGCCAGGCGTCGTAGCGGATGAGGTTGATCGCTGCGGCGGCGAGGTTGTGTTCCAGGGTGGTCTTGGGCAGGCCCAGGTAGCGGGCGCGGCGGATGCCGGTGACGTGGGTGGTCTGGCGCATGGTGCCCTCGACCCCGGCCCGGATCTTGTAGTCGTTGTGCCACTGGTCGGTGCTCTGTTCGGCGCGGGCCACCTCGACGGCCTCGTGGACTGGGCGTGGGCGCAGCGACAGCTGGCGTCCCGATCGGGTGGTGGTGGTGCATTTGGGTCTGTCCGGGCAGGTCCGGCAGGTGGCGGTGTCGAACCGGACCACGATCGCCTCGGTGCCGTTCTGGAGGCACGGACTCCAGCTGGTGTTGGTGGCGCCCTGCGGGCAGCGCACCGCCCTGGCCTGCCAGTCGATGGTGAACGCCGCGGTGGTGTGGCCGCCGCCCCGGGCTTGTGGGGAGGTGTCGGCCAGCAGCGGGCCGAGCAGGGTGATCCCGCGGGCCCGGGAGTCCAGCAGCAGGTCCGCGGAGGTGTAGCCGGCATCGACGACATGCTCGCCCGGGAGCAGGTCCTTGCGGTGCAGGCTGTCGTGGATCGGCGCGGTCATCGCCACATCGGGCACGGTCGCCGCGGTGGTGGCCACGTGGGTGATCAGATTCGGTGCGGCGGGCCGGCCGGTGTCGGGGTCGTCCTCGGCAGCCGTGGTGCAGGTCTCGGTGAAATGCGCCTTGTAGCCGGTCCAGCCCTTGCCGCGTTTCTCGCTGTAGCGGGCGTCGAGGTCGTAGGGGGAGACCAACTTGGATCTGCCCGGCGGGAGCCCCTGTTCGCTCTCCCGCCGGATCACCCGCTCCACGTCCCCGTCGACGACCCGGTAGAACTGCTGCACCCAGATCCTGCGCAGGGTCTCGACCGCGGGCAGCTCGCACAGCCATACCGGCGCGCCGGCGCCGTGGACCGCGTCCAGCAGCCGGTAGCCGTCGCGGCCGTAGGCCACCCCCAGCGCGGCGCGCTTGGTGTCGCTCTCCGGCAGGTGCAGGTCATCGATGCGGCTCCCGTACACCCGCGCCCACTGCTCGTCGATCACGGTGGCCAGCCATTCGGGGGCCGCGGCGGCCAACGCCTCCAGCGCCGCGCGGATACTCTCCCCGGCCAGCTCCAGCCGATTCAGGTTGCGCAACCTGCCCAGCACGTGGGTGGAGTCGCTGCGTTGCCGACCGCCCGATCTGACCAGCCCCAGCCCTGCCAACGCGATCAGCAGCCCATCGAGCGCCTCGGTCTCCATCGACCCCGCCACCAGCCGTGTACGGAACTCGCTGAGCACCGTGAAGTCGAACCCCGGATCGTCCAACCCCAGCCCGAGCGCGTACTTCCAGTCGATCGCCCGGCGAACCATGTCCGCCGCCTGCCGGTCGGTCAGGTTCTCCACCATCGCCAACACCAGCACGATCATCAACTGGGCCGGCGAGATCCCCGGCTTGCCACGCACCCCGAACAGGGACCGGAACCGCTCATCGG
>JBOHEP010000015.1:0-3148 GCA_050701075.1 Pseudonocardia sp.
CTCGGTCGTACTCACCTTGGCGTCGCACACGACCACCAGCAAGAGCCAGCCGATCACACTTCCCCTACCCACCACCATGATCATCTCATGTTGACGCGGTTCTCCTCACGCAACGTGGCGGTCAACACCTGGTACGCCCGAGCAACACCTGCACCACCGACAGCGTGACCAGCCGGCGTCGGTGACCCTCGGGCGACCCCGACCCTCGGGCGACCCCGACCCTCGGGCGCCACGGCGCCCTCCCGGGCGAGGCTTCCAGCAGACCACCAATGCGCACCGACAGTGCGGCCACGAGGGTGTCCAGGCCAGCGCCCACCAGAGCCTCCTACTCCTCGCCCAGGCCAGCAACGCTGATCTCGGGCACCCCCGTACATGCTCAGCGGGCCCCGCGCCGCACTAACTAAGGCGCTTGCGAACCCCGATCGACAAAATCGGGGTTCGTGTGCCACTCTCGGAGGTGCGCCCCTCCGTAGCTGAGGGAGAACAGCCGGGCTTGCCGGTACAACCCACCATCGCTGGCTGTCGCACATCCGGCCACCAGGGACGCAGAGACCTCGTCTCCAGCTGAGACCATAGGGCGACCCATCGGATAGGCGGCCGTTGGACCTCGTCGGCCCGCGCCGTCTACCCGTGCAAACGGATCAAGGCGCGGGTTGGGTGAAGGCTGTGCGCCTACCTGGCCAGCACCGCCAGGTGGGTGCCGTGCGCCCGTACCAGAGCTGCCCCGTCAGGGGCCATCCCTTCCGAGCGCAGTCTCGGACGGGACGTAGCACCCTTGGAACCAGTCATCCAGGTCAAGCACGACGACGTCGCGGCCGTGCTGGCCCCGCTGGGGCTGCGGCTTCCCGGCCAAGACCCAGGTCCGGCATATGCGCGACGGGTTCGACTTCCTGGGGCTCCGCACCCAGTGGCGCCGCAGGCCAGGCACGAAAAGCACTACGTCGACACCCTCATCGGCGACCGGCCCATCCGACCGCTGAAGGCGAAGATCAGGGCGCTGACCCGCAGGACGTCGCAGCTCAGCCCCAGGGACGTGCTGACCAGGCTCAACCAGATCATGCGTGGCTGGTCGAGCTACTCCCAGCACGCGGTTGCCAGCCACACCTTCGGTCACCTCGCACGGTTTGTCTGGTGGGGGGTCGCCGGTGGCTGACCACGCTGCACCGCTGGAGGTGGACCGACATCCGCCGGCGCCTCACCGACCACACCGGCCGGTAAAGACCCCCCGCCGCGGACGGGACCACCCTGTCCAGCCTCGACGTGGTCGCGGTCACCCGCTACCGCCACCGAGGCGCGGCCCCCACCCCCCAGGCCCAGCCCAACCACGTCTGACGACAGAAACCGTGGAGAGCCCGTCGCGTCGAGAGCCGCACGGATAAACCACTCTCACCGCTACGATGTAACCTCCTCGACTAAACATCCTCGACGATCACCGCAAGTAAAGGTCACGTGCATTTTCACCCTGGTAGGGAATTGACACTCCGCGTGACGGCCACCGATGAGGGCATTGACGTCGGGCGCAGGAGTCGGAACAGTGTTCGCTGGCTGTAGAAAGTAAGTACGTGACGGGCGGTGGGCGCGCTCTGCGAGCAGTTGGGGAGCGAGCAGTCGAGAGCGCCTTCTGGGGTCGTGGCCAGCACTGATGAGTACTGCCGTTTTGAACCAGGAGGGGGTGGCGTATGCCTGGGCAGGGTCGTAGACTTCCGCTGACTGCCGCGCAGACCGGGATGTGGTTCGCCCAGCAGCTAGACCCGGACAACCCGATACTTAAGGCTGCGGAGTACGTGGACATCCGGGGACGGGTTGATGCGGCCCTGCTGGAGATGGCGGTACGTCATGCGGTGGCCGAGACTGAGGCGCTTCTCGTATGCATAGAGGTTGTCGACGCGGGCGTGTGGCAGGTTGTCGACCCTGCAATGAGCTGGGCGTTTACTGTGTTGGACCTGCGGGCCGCCACCGATCCGTGGGGCGAGGCGCAGAGATGGATGCGAGACGACCTAGGAAGACTAGTCGACCTTGGGCATGGCCCGATGTTCAGGATTGCGTTGCTGCAAGTGGCAGCCAACCGGTTTGTGCTCTATTCCAGTGCGCACCACGCGGTTATGGACGGACTCGGGTTCTCGCTTTTCATTCAGCGGGTCAGCGACATCTACACAGCGTTGGAGACAGGACAGGAGCCCTCCAGGGGAGAGTTCGGCTCGCTCCAGGCACTAGTTGCCGATGAGTCCGGCTACCAGGCGTCCGAACGGTTCGCGAAAGACCGCGGGTACTGGACAGAGCGGCTCGGTGACAGGCCGGCAGCAGTCGGGCTGGCAGGGCGGCTTGCCCGGACCTCGCACACGTTCTTGCGTGAGACCGGAGCTGTGCCAGGGGAGGTCGTCGAGAGACTGCATGTGCTGGGGCGGCGGGCTCGGGTGAGCATGCCCTCGGTCGCGATGGCGGCGTTGGGGGTCTACCTCCATCGCATGACCGGGGCCACTGACCTCACAGTGGGGCTTCCGGTGACGGCACGCACTGGAAGAGTGGCGCGCAGCACACCCGGCATGCTGGCCAGCGTCCTGCCGCTGCGGGTCGGGGTCCGGCCGGGGATGAGCGTCGGTGAGCTCCTGCGCCACACGTCCGAGCAGGCACGCGGCGTGCTGCAGCACCAACGCTATCCCTACGAGTACCTGGCCCGAGAGCTGGGAGTCGTGGGCACAGGCGAGCACCTTTTCGGCCCGACCATCAACATCATGGGATACGACCCGCCACTGCGTTTCGGCGAAAACCCAGCGACACTGCACAACCTGGCGAACGGACCAGTCGACGACCTCACAGTCAACGTCTACGACCGGTCCGAGGACGGCACTCTACGCATCGACTTCAACGCCAACCCAGCCCTCTACACCACTGAGGAGAACGCGGCGCACCACCGCCGTTTCGTCAGGCTCCTCCAAGTCCTCGCCACCGCTGACCTCGAACAGCCAGTCGGGGCAGTCGACCTGCTCAGCGCCGAGGAGCGCCACCGTCTACTCGTCGAGAACACCGACACCGGCGCGGCCCCCGGTCCCGCCCCGGTGTGTCTGCCGGGGCTGTTCGAGGCCCAGGCCCAGGCGACACCGGAGGCGGCCGCGGTGGTCTGTGGGGACACCACACTGTCCTACGCACA
>JBOHEP010000016.1:0-6468 GCA_050701075.1 Pseudonocardia sp.
CGGCGCGCCACGACGGTCTGGGTCGCGGTGACGTACACGCTCATGGCCAGCACCACGGCCAGTTGCAGCGCGATGATCGAGCCCCACCGACGCTGGTCACCGTCGGAGAAGCTGAAGAGCCAGAAGACCCCCAGTACCACCGGGAGGACGACCGACGAGACGGCCACCGTCTTGTTGCGAAACACCAGCTTCGCCTCGGTCGTGGCCAAGGCGATGACGCGATCACTCATCGCTACACCTCGGTCTGCTCGGTGCGCACCGCATGATAGATATCGGCCAGCGAGGCCGGTGCCGCGCGCAGGTCGGACAGCCGGACTCCTTGATCGGCCGCCCAGGTCAGGAATACGGTCAGGTCGCGCTGGAGGTCGTCGGTGCGAACCCGCACGCCGGACTCGGTCCGGGCGAGGCCGGGCAGCCGGGGAAGCTCGGTGACCTCGGCCGGGAGTGCGGCGGAGAAGCTCGCCGGCTGTGCCGCAACGATCTCGGCGAGCGTGCCGGCCACCGCCACCCGTCCCTCGTGCATGATCGCCACCCGGTCGGCCAGCGCCTCGGCCTCCTCGAGGTAGTGCGTGGTGAGCACCACGGTGCGCCCGGCCTCCTGGAGCTCCTGGATCGCGTCCCAGGTGCGGCGTCGGGACTCCGGGTCCAACCCGGTGGTCGGCTCGTCGAGGATCACCAGCTGGGGCGAGCCCCACACGGCTAGTGCCAGGTCGAGGCGGCGCTTCTCCCCACCGGAGAGTCTCCCGACGCGGACGTCGCGGCGCCCGCCGAGCTCGAAACGTTCCAGCAGCCGCTCGGGCTTGTCGGGCCGATCCACCAGACGCTGCCAGAGCTGCAACGTCTCCAGCACGGTGAGCTCGTCGATGAACCCGCCGTCCTGGAGCTGGATCCCCATCAGCTCGGTCAGGAGGGACCGGTGGATGGCGGGATCGAAGCCCAGCACCGAGACGGTACCGCCACTGCGTCGCCCGAAACCCTCCAGCACCTCCAGGGTGGTGGTCTTGCCCGCGCCGTTCGTGCCGAGCAGCGCGAAGATCTCCCCGCGGCGGACGTCGAGGTCGATGCCGCGCACGGCCTCGAAGTCGCCGTACCGGACGTGCAGGTCGCGCACCTGGACGGCGAGCGAATCATCAGGGGGCCGGCCGGCTGGGACGGGAACCGCCTGTTCGCTGGTCTGTGTCATGGCACCAACCCTGCTCGCCGGATCGTCGCGCTGCCAGTGGACGCAGTCACCGGGCCGGCTGACACGCGGCGCCGTGGTTTACCCTGGTGGCGACGAGCGTTGGGCTGGCGATCACGCTGCTCGGCCTGGCCGCCGGGTTCACCGGCTACATCTGGGCGCTCGTGGGCGGGGTCATGCTCGGTGATGTCGTCGGTGGACTGCGTGCCCCGTGGATCGAGGCCTGGGTGCTCGGCGCGACCGCGGTCGTGCTCGCCGCCGGCTACCCGATCAGCGCGTCTGCGATGGCGGACATCCCGATCTCGCCGTGGTTCCCCACTGCAGTGGCAGTGTGGTTCGTCGGCACCCGAATGGAAGCGGTCTTGCGGGCCCGGGACAACGGCTGGCTCTGACGCCCTGACGGTCCGGCGCAGTACTGTCGGGCGGCGATGAACGAGCCTGCGCCGTCCCCACCTCCCTCGCCCCTGCCCGCGGTGCAACCCCCGGTTCCGATGCCTGCCGATTCCGACCCGCACACCGCGCGAGAGTCGGCAGATTTCCGTGCGCGAGCCGGGACGTCCGACGGTTCGCCCCCGCCCCGGCCGGCCCGGTGGAGGCGGGTCTGCCGCACCCGCCGAGGCGCAGCCGGGCTCGGGATCGCGGTCGCGGCGCTGCTGCTCTGGCCGTTCGCCGGCTGGTCGCCGTTCCCGTGGCTGGCCGGGCTCGGTGTGCTGGCTCTGCTGCACCTGCTCCGGCTCGATCGCCTGCTGCGCGGCTGGGTCTGGCACGTCAGCGGACTGGTGGTGGTGGCCGGGCTGATGCGGAGCACCGGCCCGTGGGACTGGGCGCTGGCGGCCGGCATCGGTGTGCTGCTCGCGGGGCTCGTGCAGCTGCCCCGATGGCGGCTCGCGGCGATCGGCGCGGTGCTGTGCATTCTCGCCGGCGTCGGGTTCGGGATCACCCATCATCGGGACGCGGAGCAGGTCACAGCAGAGCAGGTTCGCACCCAGCTCCAGAACCGCGGGCAGCTCGGCGCCCTCCGCCCGCAGGGCGTCCTCCCGGTGCTGCTCACCAGTATCGCTCGGGGCGAAACGGGCCCGGTGTGCGACATCCTGCTCAGCGAAGCCGCCCGCGCGTCGTTCACGGCCTCGGTGGGCCGGCCCGACTGCCCGGCCGCGGTGCGCGCCCTGGCGGCGCAGGTCGTCGACCCGATCGGGTACGCGGAGGCGAAGGCACCGAGCGAACGCCTTGGGGAGGAGATGGCGGTCGACGCGTGCCACCTGACCTGGCGCAGCGCCACCCCTCCGGGCCCTCAGCTCGCGCACCTGACGGTCGGGCGCACAACCGGTCCCACCTACGTCGTCCGCGCCCTCCGCCCCTGCTGACTCCCCCGCGGGGGGCGCTGACCGGGCTGGGGCCGGAGGCCAGGGCGGGTCAGTCTCGGCGGTGGTCTGCCTCGGGCGAGGCGATGTCGGGTAGCGCGCCTTCCGGGACCGTGCCGTTGGTCGAGCCACCGTCCCGCGCGGGGACGTCGAGGCGGTCGGCCGCAGGTTCGGCGTCGCCGCGCTTGACCGAGGCCAGCAGCATCTGGGAGACGTCGAGGATCTGCACGCCCGCACCCTGGTCCTCGCTCTGGCGCTGGGTGAGGCCGTCGGAGAGCATCACCCGGCAGAACGGGCAGCCGGTGGCGATCTTCTCCGCACCGGTTCCGAGGGCCTCGTCGACGCGCTCGAGGTTCACTCGCTTGCCGATCTTCTCCTCCATCCACATACGCGCGCCACCGGCGCCGCAGCAGAAGGAACGGTCGCCGTGCCGGGGCATCTCGCTGAGCTTGAGCCCGGCCGCGCCGACGAGCTCGCGGGGCTCGGAATAGATCTCGTTGTGCCGGCCGAGGTAGCACGGGTCGTGGTAAGTGACATCGGTGAGACCATCCCCAGGTGCCGATACGGGCACCAGCTTGCCCTCGCGGACCAGCTTGTTGAGCAGCTGGGTGTGGTGCACGACCTCGTAGTGACCGTCGAGCTGCGGGTACTCCCTACCGAGGGTGTTGAGGCAGTGCGGGCAGGTGGTCACGATCTTGCGGGTCCCGGGCTCGCGCCCCTCGAACACGGCGTTGAGCACCTCGACGTTCTGCGCCGCCAGCATCTGGAACACGAACTCGTTGCCCGATCGGCGCGCCGGGTCGCCGGTGCAGGTCTCCTCGGGGCCGAGTACCACGTAGCCGACGCCGGCGCGATGCAGCAGCTCCGCGGTGGCCCGCACGGTTTTCTTGGCGTTGTCGTCGAACGCGCCGGCGCAGCCGATCCAGAACAGGTACTCGGTGTCCGCGGAGAGTTCTCCGTCAAAGACGGGTACCGCGAAATCGAGGTCCTTGGTCCAGTCGAGCCGTTCTCGCGAGCTCTGTCCCCAGGGGTTGCCCTTGTTCTCCAGGTTCCTGAACAGCACCCCGAGCTCGGACGGGAACTCCGACTCGATCAGCACCTGATGCCGGCGCATATCCACGATATGGTCGACGTGCTCGATATCGACGGGGCACTGCTCCACACATGCCCCGCACGTGGTGCAGGACCAGAGCACGTCGGGGTCGATCACCCCGCCGGCTTCGAGGGTGCCGACCAGGGGACGGGTGGCCTGCTCGGGGCCGGACCCGCGCACCCGCTCGAAGCCCGACTCCGGTACCCCGGCACGGGCGCTGTGGCCGTTCCCGGCGGCGGCGAAGTCGATCGCACCTTCCTCCGGTCCGGCCCCGTTGTCGGGCACGGTCCTGCCCCCGATGATGTAGGGCGCCTTGGCCAGCAGGTGGTCGCGCAGGTCCATGATCACGAGCTTCGGCGAAAGTGGCTTGCCGGTGTTCCATGCCGGGCACTGGCTCTGGCAGCGGCCGCACTCCGTGCAGGTCGCGAAGTCGAGCATGCCCTTCCAGGTGAAGTCCTCCACCTTTCCGCGGCCGAACACGTCGTCCTCGCCAGGATCCTCGAAGTCGATCGGCTTGCCGGCGGACTCCATAGCCGGCAGCGGGCCCAGCGCCTTGGGGAGACGCTTGGCGGAGACGTTGATCGGTGCGGTGATGATGTGCAGGTGCTTCGAGTAGGCGATGATCACGGAGAAGGCGAGCATCACGCCGATGTGCAGCAGTAGCCCGATGCTTTCCAGGACCTCCAGGGCTCCCACCGGCAAGCCCGCGAGCAGGTACCCGACCCCGATCGAGACGAACGCACCCGAGTCGTAGGGCAGCAGGTCAAGCGCCGAGGCCGCGCCGCGGTAGAAGAACATCGTCCACAGCACGTTGAAGATCATGAAGAGGATCAGCCACGCGCCGCCGGTGTGGCTTCCGTAGAATCTCGACGCGCGCTGCTGCCGATCGGGTGACTGTTGGATTCGGAGCACGGCGAACACGGCAAGGGAGATCAAGGCGGCGGTGGCGATGAAGTCCTGCAGGAAGCCCAGCACGGACCAGCGACCGATCAACGGGATGTGGAAGTCGGCGTCGAACAGAGCCCCGTACGCCTCCAGGTAGACCGTGATCAGGATGACGAACGCCCAGAAGGTGAAGAAGTGCGCCAGGCCGGGCACCGACCACGTCAGCAACTTCCGCTGGCCGAACACCTCGACGAGCTGCACCCTGATCCGCCTGCTCAGCCCGTCGGTCCGGTCGTGGGCCGGCTGACCTGAACTGATCAGGGTGTAGAGCCAGAACGCCCGGCGGCCGGACACCCCGAGCGCGATCACCGTCATGGCCAGGCCGACGACCAGTCTTACGACCACGGCTTCCTCCCAGGACTCCCGCGGGCTCGCGGGTGGTGGGCCACGAGCCACTGTGGGGCAGCGTAGACCGCGCTGCCTCCGGCTGCCGCCGAATGCATTTCGGCAGATCAGACAACTCACTGGGCGATCACCAGGCTGTCGGAGATGGGCGGATGAAATCCGGCAATCCAATCGCCTGTCGCCGTTACCGCTTCTGGTGAAGTAGGCGTTAGCTTCTGCAAACAGGTGTGTCATACCGGACCCAACTCCGCCCTGCGGCCTAGGATTCGTCCGGTGACTCGTGCTGTACTCAACGCCGGGCGCGGCCACGTGGTCGCATCAGCCTGTCCCGGTGCAGGCCGGTCGTGGGGACGGCGGTTCGGGCGGGGAAACCATGAGGAGGAGTCGCCTTGACCGCACCGCAAGCACTCGCGCTGCCGTACGCGCAGGACCTGACGACCACTCCGCTCCAGGAGTGGCTGCAGGGCAACGTCGTCCCGCTCATCCTGCTCGGCATCGCCATCATCCTGCTGTGGATGGGCGGTCGTGGCGACAACGCCGGGGTGGCCCGGCGCAGCGTCGGTCTCATCGTCGGCCTGATTGCGCTCGGCATCGCTGTGTCCAACGCCGGTCCGGAGATCGGGACGTTCCTGGCCAGCCTCATCACCGGGTGACGGCGTGCTCGTCCGTACCGACGACGAGGTCTACCGTGTCGACTCCGTGTGGTTGGGCCCACCGCGCGCCACGTTTCCCTGGCGGGCCCGCTACGTCGCCTACGGCGTGGGTCTGCTGGTCATCATTCTGATCATGTTCGTCCAACGGAGGGTCGGTATCGGGATCGGTTTCTTCTCCGTGGCCTGGGCGCTGGTGATCACTGTGGTGATCACCCGGTTCGTCGGCGGGCGCATCGACTACGAGCGTCCGCTCGGCCAGGTCGTCGACATGTTCCGCCAGGAGATCACCGGACCGCGCCGACGCACGAGGGTCGTCGGCGGCCCGGTGCGCTGGGGTCACGTGCGGGTGACCTCGCGTGCCGCCCGGCCGCGCATCCGTCGGAAGGGGCGTCGGCGTGGCAAAGCGTGACTCCCAGCGCGATCGGCCCAAGGCCTCGACCAGTCTGCGGCGCGGTCGTGCTCGGGCCGGCGAGGCAGGACTGCCGAAGTACCTCCCCGACATCGCCCTGCGTTCCATCGATGGACACCTGACGCGCACGTCTGGACAGGTGATGGCCTGGTACCGGCTCGCCGCGCAGGCGTGGAGCTTCCGTAGCGACTCCCAGCGCGAGGTGCTGATCCGCCAGATCGCCGCTCAGCTCGGCGAGCTGCACGGCCGGTGGCTGCACCTGCGGGTCACCACGCGGCCGTACCCGGTGCACCAGTGGGCCGAGTCGTTCGACCACAACGCGCTGGGTCGGATGCCCGACGTGGCAGGCGCCCTTGGCTGGGACGGCTTCCTCGAGGGCGAGCAGCGCCACCTCATGGGCCTGTCGATGTCGGACAAGGAGGTCTTCCTCGGCGTCGAGGTCTCCGGGCGCAGCATGCTCGACCGGTGGGTGCAGGCGGCTG
>JBOHEP010000017.1:0-9873 GCA_050701075.1 Pseudonocardia sp.
GCGGTGTCGGCGATCCGCCGCAGCTCGTCGGCCGTGGTGACCCCGCCCGACATCCGGGGCACCACCGAGAACGTGCCGTCACGCTGGATGTTCCCGTGCACCCGGTCGTTGATGAACCGGGCGTCGCGCTCGTCGACGTAGCGCCGGCCCCAGAGCGTCTTGAGCAGCGACGCCAGCGCCATCTTCGACCCGGCGTCCTCCCCCTCCGGCGCGAGCGCGGCGAACACCGCCGACACCGACCGCAGCTCCCGGGTGTGGATCGCCTCGATCAGCGCCGGTTTCTCCAGCGGGATCGACGGCACGTACCAGGAAGCACTCTCATCGACCTCGACCGCACCGTCGGCGGCCCACTCGACGATCTGGTCACCAACGACTTGCAGGAACCGCAGCCCTTCCCGGCCCGGGTCGCGGCCATCACACCGGTGACGCTCATCGTGCCACCGTGGACACAGCCCACCAGATCACCCTTGGAGACGCCGTTGCAGTTGCAGACCTGCACCGCGTCGTCCATCTCGGCCGCACCCTCGGCCTGCGACGGTCCGGCGAGGGAGAACAGCAGCTCCACCCGCTCGTCGGGCAGCGGCAGCCCGCGGTCGAAGCTCTGGGTGAGGAACGCGACCTTCTCGACGTCGCCGAGCAGGGTGGCCCCGACGAGCTTGCCGTCGCGCACGACGACCGACTTGTAGACCCCGCGCCGAGGCTCGGAGAACCGCACGAACTCGTCGTCGTCGCGCTCGGGGCGTTTGATCCCCATGGTCGCGAGGTCCACTCCGGCGACCTTGAGCTTCGTCGCGTTCCGCGAGCCGTGGTAGGCGGCCTTCGGGTCCGCGTCGGTGACGTGGTCGGCCAGGACGGTCGCCTGCTCCCACAGCGGCGCGACCAACCCGTAGACCTGGCCGCGGTGCTGCGCGCACTCACCGACCGCGTAGATGTCCGGATCGTCGACACTGCGCAGCTGGTCGTCGACGACGATCGCCCGCTCCACGGTGAGCCCGGACACCACGCCGAGCCCGACGTTGGACCGGATGCCCGCGGTGACCACGACCATGTCCGTGTCGATCGTGCTCCCGTCGGCGAAGACGACGCCGGTGACCGTGCCGCTGCTGCGCACCGCGGTGGTCCGCTTCCCGGTGTGCACCGATATCCCGAGCCCCTCGACGACCTTGCGCAGGATGACCCCGGCCTCCTCGTCGAGCTGCTGGTTCATCAGCACCGGTCCGGACTGCACCACGTGCACGTCGACCCCGTGCGCCTGCAGCCCGTACGCGGCCTCCAGGCCCAGCAGGCCACCGCCGATCACGACGGCGCTGTGATGGCCGACCGCGTAGTCGAGCATCGCGGTGGTGTCGTCCATCGTGCGGAAGCCGAAGACGCCCGGCGTGAGTGTGCGGTCGTCCACCCACATGCCGTCCATCGGCGGGAAGAACGTCCGACTGCCGGTCGCGATGATCAGCTTGTCGTAGCCCAGCACGGCACCGTCGTCGGCGAAGACCTTGCGGGCGAACCGGTCGATGCGCACCACTCGGACCCCGGTGTGCAGGGTGACGTCGTTCTCCGCGTACCACTCGACGGGGTTGAGGTAGATCTCGTCGGCGCCCGCTCCGGCGAGGAGGCGGCTGAGCATGATCCGGTTGTAGTTGCCGTAGGGCTCGTCACCGAACATCGTGATCCGGAACCGCTGCGCCCCGCCGCGGGCGAGGATCTCCTCCACCACGCGGGCGCCTGCCATCCCGTTCCCGATGACGATCAGGTCCTCCATCGTCATCAGACCTCCACCAGCCCGAGGTCGACCACGACGGCGCCGGTCAGCGCCTCCGGCGCGGCCACGTGCAGCTCGAGAACGGTGCCGTCCTCGATGTCCTCCACGACGGCGAGCGCGACGTGGGTGGCCGACCGCGCACCGATCGGGAAGTAGCGCATCGGCACCCCGTCCCGGACGAGCAGGACCGTGATCAGCTCATCGGTGCTGTTGCCGCCGCGGAAGTACAGCGGCTGCGTCGTGATGCCCGGCGGCACCGTGTACGTCAGGTCCGCGTGGATGAGGCCGGGCTTGTCCGGCCCCTGGCCTTCGAACGAGTAGATGCCCTGCAGGAAGGTGGGCTTGCTGATCATCGGGCGCCTCGCTCATTGTGATGGATGGGTAGGTCAGGAACGCGCGCCGGCGGTGGCGGCGCCACGCACGACGGGGTCGGCCGTCGCGGCGGCCGCGGTCACGGCCACCGCGCAGGCCTTGAACTCCGGCATTCGGGAGGTCGGGTCGAGGCGGGCGCTGGTCAGCGCGTTGACCCCTGGCCAGTGGAAGGGCAGGAACACGGTGTCGCGGCGGATCCCCTCGGTCACGTGGGCGCGCAGCACCATGGATCCGCGACGGGTGGTGAGCCGGACCTCCTCGCCGTCGGCCACACCGACCACCCGGGCCAGCTCGGGGTGCAGCTCGGCGTAGGCGTGCTCCTCGGCGGCGGACAGCGTCGGGCTGCGCCGGGTCTGGGTGCCGGACTGGTAGTGGGTCCGGGAGCGGCCGGTGGTGAGCAGGTAGGGGTAGTCGGCATCGGAGCGCTCGGTGACGCCGCGGTAGGTGACGGCGACGAAGTGCGCCCGGCCGCTGGGGGTCGGGAAGGTCTCGGCGAACAGTCGCGGGGAGCCTGGGTGCGCCTGATCCGGGCATGGCCAGAACAGCTCCTCGCCGGCGTCGAGGCGGTCGTAGGTGATGCCCGCGTAGTCGGCGATGCCCCCGGCGCCGGCCCGGCGGAGCTCGTCGTAGACCTCCCGGGGGTCGGTCGGAAAGTACTGACCGCACCCGAGCCGGTCGGCCAGCCCCCGCCAGATCTCCAGCTCGCCGCGCACCCCCGATGGCGGTGCCACCGCGCGGCGACGCCGCAGCACCCGTCCCTCGAGGTTGGTCAGCGTGCCCTCCTCCTCGGCCCACTGGGTGGTGGGCAGGACGACGTCGGCGTAGCGGGCGGTCTCGGACAGGAAGAAGTCCGTGACGACCAGGAAGTCCAGCGACGCCAGCCGATCGGCGACGTGGTCGGAGTTCGGCGCGGACACCACCGGGTTCGACGCGGACACCAGTAGCACGCGCACGCCGGCGTCGGTGCCGAGCCGGTCGAGCAGCTCGTAGGCCGAGACACCAGGGGTGGGTAGGTCGTCGGGGTCGATCCCCCAGATCCCCGCGACGTGCGCGCGGGCCGCGGGGTCGGCGAGCTTGCGGCAACCCGGCAGCTGGTCGGCCTTCTGCCCGTGCTCGCGACCACCCTGCCCGTTGCCCTGGCCGGTGACGGTGGCCCATCCCGAGCCGGCGCCGCGACCGGGCAGGCCGAGCGCCAGCGCGAGGTTGATCCAGGCCTGGACGGTGTCGGTGCCGTCGGCGTGCTGCTCGGCGCCACGGGCGGTGAGGATCATGGCGGCGGGGGCCCGGGCGAGGGAGTGCACGGTGGCCGTGAGGTCGGCGACGGGGATGCCGGTGGTGCGCTCGGTGCGGTCCGGCCAGTCGGCGCGGACGGCGCGGCGGACGACGTCGAAACCCGTCGTGCGCCGCGCGACGTACTTCTCGTCGACGAGGCCGTCGCGGATCGCGAGGTGCAACAGGCCGTTGGCCAACGCGAGATCGGTGCCGGGGACGGCCTGCAGGTGCCGGTGGGCGAGCTTGGCCGTGGACGTCACCCGAGGATCGACGACGATGTGCTCGGCGCCGCGGTCCCGACCGGCCTCGAACCACTGCATCGCCGGCGGCATGGTGTCGGCGGGGTTGCTCCCGACCAGCAGCACCACGTCGGCGGCGGCGACGTCGGCGAGCGGGAACGGCAGGCCCCGATCGATGCCGAACGCGCGGGTGCCCGCCGCCGCGGCGCAGGACATGCAGAACCGGCCGTTGTAGTCGATGTTCGCGGTGCGTAGGGCGACGCGGGCGAACTTCCCGAGCTGGTAGGCCTTCTCGTTGGTCAGCCCGCCGCCGCCGAAGCACCCGACGGCGTCACGGCCGTGCGCACCCTGCGCCCGTCGGACCGCGGAGGTGATCCGGTCGAGGGCGTCGTCCCAGGTCGTCGGCCGCAGCGGCGCCGCGCGGGAATCCCGGACCAGCGGCGTCGTCAGTCGATCGGGGTGGGCGAGCAGCTCCCCGGCGGTGGCGCCCTTGCGACACAGACCGCCGCGGTTGACCGGAAAGTCCTCGCGACCGATCAGCTAGACCGTGCCGTCGGGCTGCGGGGTGAGCGTGATCCCGCACTGCAACGAGCAGTACGGACAGTGCGTACCGATGGATGCCGAGCTCACCTGATCCAGGGTCGGCGCCCGCTGTTACCTCGCTGTTGTGGTCCGGTTACGTCAGCCCGGTGGTCGCGCTGCCGGTCAGTCGCCGGCGGACGAATGCGACCAGCGCGGGGCGACGGGCTCGGCAGGCCGGGGCGGTGTCGGTCGATCGTCCGACCGCGACGCGACCAGACTCGCGATGGTGGTGACCACCAACACTCCGATGATGATGCTCAGCGACAGCACGATCCCCACGGTCGGCACCGGCACCGGCTCGCCCCCGTTGATGAACGGCAGCGAGTTCTCGTGCAGCGCCTCGAGCACCAGCTTCACCCCGATGAAGCCGAGGATGATCGCGAGGCCGTAGGACAGGTAGACGAGCCTGTTGAGCAGGCCGCCGAGCAGGAAGTACAGCTGGCGCAGACCCATCAGGGCGAGCGCGTTGGCCGTGAAGACGAGATAGGGCTCCCTGGTCAGGCCGAAGATCGCCGGGATGGAGTCCAGCGCGAAAAGCAGATCCGTGAACCCGATCGCCAGGATCACCATCAGCATCGGGGTGACCATCCGCCGGCCATCGATCCGCACGAACGAGCGGGAGCCGTGGTACTCGTCGGTGACCGGCACTATTCGGCGGACCACGCGGAGCATGGCGGGCTCGGAGTACTCCTCGTCGTGCCCGCTGCCCTGACGCACGAGGTTCACCGCGGTGATGATGAGAATCAGCGCGAAGAGGTAGAACACCCAGCTGAACGCGGAGATCGCCGCGGCACCCACCGCGATGAAGATGCCGCGCAGGACCAGCGCGATGACGATGCCGATGAGCAACACCCGGTGCTGGTTCTCCGCCGGCACCGCGAACGCCGTCATGATGATCAAGAAGATGAACAGGTTGTCCACCGACAGTGAGTACTCGGTGATGTAGCCGGCGAAGAACTCCCCGGCGAGCACACCGCCGGCGAAGTACCAGATGCCGAGCCCGAACAGCACCGCCAGCGCCACGTAGAACAACACCCACCGGGTGGACTCGCGGATCGTCACGGCGTGCGGTTTGTGATCGACCAGGAAGAGGTCGGCCAGGATGATGGCGGCCAGTCCGCCGACCGTGACCAGCCATACCCACGTGGGGATGTTCATCAGACCTCCGGAGTCTCTCGGGCGCCACGCTGCGGCCCGAGGTCTCTCCCGCCGACCGGTCCTGACGAACCGGTTCGACCGATGGCACCGGGCGGCCGGACCCTCAGGGCCGGGCGCCGTGCTGACGATGCCACCGCCATCGGGATACTCCCCTACGGTGCCGGTCCAGTCTGACCGACCTCATCCCGGACTGCTAATCGGGGGAGGCCGAAGTGACGGAATCCACGATAGCAAGGCTCGGGCGCGTCGCTACCCAAGCTGTGCGACTATCCGCCGATGGTGCTCGAGATCGCAGACATCGCCGTCCGCCCGGGGACCGAGGACGAGTTCGCCGTTGCCTACCGGGAAGCCGTCGCGTTCGCCGCGCAGATACCGGGGTTCCGGAACGCCCGGATGACCCGCGGCATCGAGTCGCCGAGCCGGTTCGTGCTGCTCATCGAGTGGGACACCGTCGAGGCGCACACCGTTGCGTTCCGGAAGTCGGAGAACTTCGGCAAGTGGCGCGCGTTGATCGGCCCGTACTTCGACGGTCCGCCCCGGGTCGAGCACTTCGACGACGTGCGCTGAGAACTGGCTGAGGACCGGCCGGCCGAACTGTCGGGGTCCTCGCCTAGCGTTCGTCAGGTGCCCCGATCAACGCGCGGCCGGGTGGGCGCCGCCCTGCTCGTCCTCCTGCTCGTCGTGGCCGGCGCGCTGCTGGTCGGCGCGTCGACGGCGGGCCGGCCCGCGAGCGAGGTGCGCACCGAGGAACAGCGCATCGACGGGGCCGGCGGCGCCTCGGCAGGCGGCGCGCGCGTCAGCCTGGACACCACGCTCTACCTACCGGTCACGACACCCGCCCCCGCGGTGTTGGTCGCGCACGGGTTCGGTGCCAGCAAGGCTTCGGTCGACGCCGACGCCCGAGAGCTCGCCGAGCGCGGTTTCGTCGTCCTCGCCTGGTCGGCCCGGGGGTTCGGCGCGAGCACCGGGCAGATCGCGCTCAACTCCCCCGCCGCCGAGGTGGCCGATGCACGCGCGCTCGTCGACTGGCTGGCCGGGCGCCCCGAGGTGCAGCTCAACGCGCCAGGCGATCCCCGGGTCGGCGTCACCGGCGGTTCCTACGGCGGCGCCTTGTCGCTGCTGCTCGCGGGGTACGACCCCCGGGTCGACGCGCTGGCACCGGTGATCACCTGGAACGACCTGGGGCAGGCGCTGTTCCCCAACGCCGCGTTCCCCGACACCACGACGGGGCAGGCGCTGCCGTTCGATACGCCGGCCCGGGGGGCGTTCGGGCCGGACGGGGTGTTCAAGCGCGGGTGGGCCGGGGTCTTCTTCTCGGCCGGGCTGTCGCGGGCGGATGGGCCAGGCGGTGGTGGCCCCGCTGTGGGCGGGGTCGACGGAAGCACCGCCGCGCTGGCCGGGGGCGGGCTGGGCGGAGGCACCGCGGACGCGGCGGGTGGAGACACCGCGGGCGGGCCGGGCGGAGACACCGCGGCACCGCCTGTCGCCCCGGATGCCGCGCCTGGGCCGATCACCTGTGGCCGTTTCACCGCCGAGGTGTGCCAGACCTACATCGAGGCCGCCACCACGGGTCGGATCTCCCCGGCCAACGCCGACCTGTTGCGACGGTCGTCACCGAGCACCGTCACCGATCGGATCACCGCCCCGACGTTGATCGTCCAGGGCGAGCAGGACACGCTGTTCGGCCTCGACCAGTCCGACGCGAACGCCCGCGAGATCGCTGCGGCAGGCGGTCTCGTCAAGACCGTGTGGTTCGGCGGCGGCCACGACGGGACGGCTCCCGGCCCGGCCGTGCGGGAGCAGATCGGCGAGTGGTTCGACTTCCACCTCGCGGCCGTCGGCGACGAACCCGGCGCCGGGTTCGCCTACACGGTCGAGAGCGGCCTGCGCACCCAGAGCGACGCCCCGACCAGCCGCACCGTCGAGGCTCCGGGCTACCCGGGGCTGTCGGGCGCCGCTGCGGTCACCATGGACTCGCTCGCGCTCGAGGGCGGCCCGCAGGTGGTGGTGCATCCGGCCGGTGGCAACCCGGCCGCGATCACCTCACTGCCCGGGTTGGGCGGGGCGCTGCGCAACCTGGGCGGCCGGCTCACGGCGTTCACCGCGGAGCTTCCGGGCCAGTCCGCACAGTTCAGTACCCCGCCGATGGAGGCTCCGCTGCTGGTCGCCGGCGCGCCGCGGGTGGACATCACCCTCGCGCGGGTGCCCGGTCAGCCCGCCGCCACCGAGGCCGTGCTGTTCGGCAAGATCTACGAGGTCTCCCCCGACGGGCTGCGCGTGCTGCTCGGCAGCGCTGTCGCCCCGATCCGGGTGGCGGTGCCCGCCGACGACACAGCGGCTCGTCTCACGGTGACGCTGCCCGGGGTGGTCGCTCCGATCGAGACCGGCAACCGGCTTCTCGTCTCGATCAGCACCACCGACCAGGGCTACCTCACGCCGACGCAGCCCGCGGTCTGGCAGATCGGCCTCGCCGGAGACGACCCGGCGAGCGCCGCCCTCGCCGTGCCGGTCGTGCCCGGCGAGGCCGTCACGGCGAACACCGTGCCGCTCGGGCCGGTGATCGGTATCGGGGTGGTGCTCGCAGTGGCACTCCTCGGCTGGATCGGGGCCCGCATGCTCACCCGCCGCCGGCCCGTCCCGGCTCCGACGCACGGCGCCGCCCCGCCGTTGGAGATCCGCGACCTGGCCAAGACCTACAAGGGCGGGTTCACCGCCGTCGCCGGTGTGTCCTTCACCGTGGAGCATGCCATGGTGCTGGGTCTGCTCGGGCCGAACGGAGCCGGCAAGACCACGGTGCTGCGGATGCTCATGGGCCTGATCCGGCCCACGGCGGGCACGATGCGGGCGTTCGGCGAGCCGGTCGGGCCGGGCGCGCCGGTTCTTGCCCGGATCGGGGCGTTCGTCGAGGGGCCGGGTTTTCTGCCACACCTGTCCGGCGCGGACAACCTGCGGCTGTACTGGGCGGCGACCGGTCGGCCCCCCGGCGAGTCGCACGTCGAGCAGGTGCTGGAGATCGCGGGCCTCGGGGCGTCGATCGACCGCCGGGTGGGCGACTACAGCCAGGGGATGCGCCAACGCCTCGCGATCGCGCAGGCGATGCTCGGCCTGCCCGAGCTGCTGGTGCTCGACGAGCCGACCAACGGGCTCGACCCGCCGCAGATCCACGCGATGCGCGAGGTGCTGCGGGCGTACGCGGCCGGCGGGCGCACGGTGCTGGTGTCGAGCCACCAGCTCGCCGAGGTGGAGCAGACCTGCACCCACGTCGTCGTCATGCACCACGGCAAGGTCGTGGCCGACGGCACGGTCGAGGACATCATCGCCGGCGGCGGGGCGGCCAGCTTCACCGTCGACGCGCCCGATCGGGCCGCGCGGGTGCTGGGTGCGCTGGCGGGGGTGCGGTCCGTCGAGATCGACGGCACCGCGGTACATGCCGAGCTCAACGGCACGCCCCGAGCATCAGCGGTGCGGGCGCTGGTGACAGCGGGGGTCGAGGTGCGGTCGGCCGGGCCGCGGCGGCGCCTGGAGGACGCGTTCCTGCAGCTCGTCGGAGAGGACCTATCCATATGACGGCCGGAGATCCGCCCCCCATGACGGCCGAAGACCCGGCTCCAGGATCGAGAACGGGTCCCGGGGATCTACTTGCCGGATCGAGACCCGGAACGGTCGGGTACCGCCCGAACCGGACGCTGCCACTGCGCGTCGAGGTGGTCCGCCAGCTCCGGCGCCGCCGCACCCAGGTGACGTTCGCGCTGGTGGCGCTGCTGCCCGTGATTCTCTGGGCAGCGTTCGAGCTGGGCGACGACGGCCCGCCCACCGGCTCGCTGAACTTCGTCGACCTCGCGAAGGGCAGCGCTGTGAACTTCACGGTGTTCGCGCTGTTCGCCTCGGCCGGCTTCCTGCTCGTGGTGGTCGTGGCGCTGTTCTTCGGCGACACGGTGGCGTCGGAGGCGTCGTGGTCGAGCCTGCGGTACCTGCTCGCAGCGCCGATCCCGCGGGCCCGGCTGCTGCGGCAGAAGGCGATCGTCGCGGGGCTCCTGTCGGTGGCCGCCATCCTGCTGTTGCCGGTCGTGTCGATGCTGGTCGGCGGGCTGGCCTACGGCACGGGCGACCTCGTGAGTCCCCGTGGTGAGTCACTGACCTTCGGCGACGCCGCCGTCCGGGTGCTGCTCGGGGCGCTGTACATCGCGGTACACCTGAGCTGGATGGCCGGGCTCGCGCTGCTGCTCTCGGTGAGCACCGACGCCCCGCTGGGGGCCGTCGGCGGGGCGGTGATGGCGTCGATCGTGTCGCAGATCCTCGACCAGATCACCGCGCTGGAGGAGCTGCGCAACTACCTCCCCACGCACTACGGCAACGACTGGCCGAACGTGCTCGCCCAGGACATCGACTGGGGGGACATGACCCGAGGGGTGTTCTCGGCGGTCACCTACGCCACGGTGTTCGGCGCGCTGGCCGTGTGGCGGTTCGCCCGCAAGGACATCACGAGCTGAC
>JBOHEP010000018.1:0-4661 GCA_050701075.1 Pseudonocardia sp.
ACCGGCCCCGCCCGACCCCTGCGACACCTCGACCTCGCCCGACCCGATCATCACACGCACTCCTCGTCGACACACCCTCACCAACGATCATGCATGATCAATTGCTTCCACCGGTTGGGATCAAGCCCGGCACCTCGGCGCCCGGGCCGGGACGTCCGCGCGGCGGGGGCCGCGGGCGCCAGCTCTGGGTGCTGCCACTGGGGCTCGCGTGCGTGGCGTTCGTCGCCTTCTCGCTACCGCCGTACCTGACGTTCGATCCGAGCCGGTCGCGGTTGCCCGCATTCCGCGAGGGCTTCCCGCTCTTACTACCCGCCGCTCTTACTACCCGCCGCTCCTACTACCCGCTGCTCGTGACGCAAATTCGCGCTGACCACGTCGATCGTGGTGAACCGGCTGTGGCTCGTCCTCTACCTGGTCGTCCTGTCGCCCCAGGTGGACACGACCTTCGGTGGCGACGAGACGGCGATGATCCAGGCTGCGGCAGGCGCGAGTCTCTGGTCGAGCTGGGTGGTCAACCTGCTGGTGGCCGAATGATGGCTGCACCACGGTCGGCTCCACCCCAGGACATGGTCGGTTCGCCCCCCGCGACACCTGCTACAGGACGACGAGTTCTCGCGGCCGGGAGTTCAGCCGCTCGCAACCGTCCTCGGTGACCACCACGATGTCCTCGATCCGGGCGCCCCACTCCCCCTCGACGTACACCCCGGGTTCCACGCTGAACGCCATCCCCGGCTCAAGCGGCAACGGGTTGCCGCCCACGATGTAGGGCTCCTCGTGCACGTCCAGCCCGATACCGTGGCCGGTGCGGTGCACGAACCCCTCCCCCAGCCCGGCCGCGGTGATGGGCTCGCGGGCGGCTGCGTCGACCTCCGCCGCGGTGACGCCCGGACGAACTGCCCGCACCGCCCGCTCCTGGGCGTCCAGCAGCACCGCATACGCCTCGCGCACCGCCGCCGCCGGCTCCGCGCCGACGGCGTAGCTCCGCGTGCAGTCGGAGTTGTAGCCACCCGGCAGCGGCCCACCGATGTCGACGACGACGACGTCACCGGTCTCGATGACCCGTTCGGACACGTCGTGGTGCGGGCTGGCGCCGTTGGGACCCGATCCAACGATCACGAACGCGGCACCGGTGTGGCCCTCCTCGACGATGGCCGCGGCGATGTCGGCGCCCACCTGCGCCTCGGTACGCCCGGCCTTGAGGAACTCCGCCATCCGTGCATGCACCCGGTCGATCGCCGCACCGGCGGCGCGCAGCTGGGCCACCTCGGCGGCGTCCTTGCGCATCCGCAGCTCGCGCAGCACCGGTCCGGCCAGTCCCTGCGCGACCCCGGGGAACGCGTCCCGCAGCCCGAGCACGTGCACCGCCGGCATCGCGTCCGACACCGCCATCCGGGTCGGCCCGCCGGCGAGGTCACTGACCAGCCGGTACGGGTCCTCGCCGTCGGTCCAGGTGAGCACCTCGACGCCGAGGTGCTCGAGCGGGAGCCCGGCCAAGCCCGGGGCCTCCAGCTGGGGCACGACGAGCGCCGGGGGCGCCAGGTGCCCGGCGGCCGGGAGCACCAGGCAGGTCAGCCGCTCGTGCGTGGTGCCCGTGGCCCCGATCAGGTAGCGCAGGTCGGTGCCCGGGGTGACCAGCACGACGTCGACGCCGTGGGACGCGGCGACATCACCGACGCGGCGCAGGCGGTCGGCGAGCAGCTCTACGGGGACAGCGGTCATGCCCGGCAGCGTATTCCTGGGCGCTGCTGGCAAGCTCCCGGGTCGTGGACCCACGCGCGCTGATGCTGCTCGACGCCGCCGGCCTGTACTTCCGGGCCTACTACGGTGTGCCCGAGTCGGTCACCGCGCCCGACGGCACGCCGGTGAATGCGATCCGCGGCTTCTGCGACATGGTGTCGAGGTTGCTCACCGAGCGGCGCCCGACGCGGTTGGTGGCGTGCCTGGACCTGGACTGGCGCCCGGCGTTCCGGGTCGAGGCGCTGCCGTCGTACAAGGCGCACCGGGTGGTCGGGAACGACACCGCTGTGGCGCCGGCCGGGGTTCCCGAGGAGGTCCCCGACACCCTGGCGCCGCAGGTCCCGATCCTGCTGGAGGTGCTGGCCGCGGCCGGCATCGCCACCGCGGGCGCGGTGGGCCACGAGGCCGATGACGTGATCGGCACCCTGGCCGCGGCAGAGCGCGCCGATCCGGTACTCGTCGTCAGCGGTGACCGCGACCTCATGCAGTGCGTGCGTGACGAGCCGACTCCGGTGCGGCTGATCTACGTCGGGCGGGGGCTGGCGAAGGCCGAGACGCTCGGGCCCGCCGAGGTCGCCGAGAAGTACGGGGTGCCGGCTCAGCGGGCCGGGGAGGCGTACGCGGAGCTCGCGATGCTGCGCGGGGACCCCTCCGACGGGCTGCCCGGGGTTCCCGGGATCGGGGCCAAGACCGCCGCCACCCTCGTCGGGCGCTTCGCCTCCTGGGCCGAGCTGCGCGCCGCCGTGACCGACCGCTCGGACACCCGCCTCGCCGCCCCGGTCCGCGCCAAGCTGGCCGCCGCCGCGCCGTACCTCGCGGTCGTGGAACCGGTGGTGCGGGTGGCGCTGGATGCCCCGGTGCGCCTCGACCGCGACGACGCCGTGCCGGCCGCGCCGCTCGATCCGGACCGGCTCGACGCGCTGGCGCGGCAGTGGGGCCTGAGTAGCCCCGTGGACCGGCTCTCGGCTGCCCTGACCACCCTGCGCTGACCACCGCGACCCCCGTCCGGCGCCCTGGACCAGCTCGAGGTTCGGTCTCTCGGCGGACGGCACAGGGGTTGTGTGGCCCGCACAGGCGCCCGGCCGGCGGTGCGGCCCCCGCAATGGCGGTGCGCCGCCGTGGTGCCACGGGTGGTGGGCCCGGGACAGGGCGGGCGCGTCGTGGACCTGCCACCACCCCGCCGCGGCCAGCGCTGACGGCGCGGTCACCGAGGTAGGTCTCGCCAGAGCCGCCACATCACACTCCAGCTCGGATGCCGTCGTCCCGTCCAACGGCCCTACTCGCTCAGCGCTGCCGTCCCCGATCCGGTAGATCCCCGCGTTGCCCGCCAGCAGCGGATCGTGCACGGCGAGCACCACCGGCGCCACATCGGCGGCGGTGGCGGGGAAGGCGCGCGCGCCGAGCGCCGAGGCCACATCAACGAGTCGCAGCCAGGTTTCGTCGTCGTGGCGGGTGACCGCGCAGTTCCGGGGGTCGGCGAGCAACAGATCCAGCGGCTCGTCCAGCGGGCGCCCCCAGTCCTGCACCGCCCCGGTCAGGTCGACGTCGAGCAGGAACCGCCATAACCGGCCGCCGCCGCGACGTCCGCCGCATGCAGGTCCTGCACCCGGAGCGTGCGGTGGGCGAAGCCGTCGCCGTCGGACACGGTCGCGTACGCGAAGCCGTCGTCGCCGGCCGCGCTGGTATGCACGGCCGCCACCAGGTGCTCATGGTTGGCGAGTCCGTGCCCGACCAGCCCGTCCCACCAGCTCGCCGGTCGCATCATGCCGCCGGGCCGGCGCAGTGCGATCGTCTCGTGCACAGTGGCGAGCACGGTCACCATCTCGTCGCGGCCGAGCAGCCGCACCCGGCCCCCTCGCGGAGCGTTTGCGCGCCGGCCCGCGCCCGCCCGGCGCATCCGGATCTCCCGGCCGCCGGTCGCGACGCCGTAACCGAACCGCCCGGGACCACCGTGCGGCTCGGGAACGATGCGGCCGTCGCGACGAGCGACCCCGACTCGCGCACGCCGATGGCGCGACCCGGGCTGAAGCTGGGCTCCGCCCGGGACCAACCGGCGTCGTCGCATGGGCCGCGGTGGATGGTGGCGGCGAACAGGTTGTACGCGGCGCGGAGCTCGCCCGGATCGAGGACCCGGACGTCGTGATCGGTCAGAGCGGCCGCCCGACCTCATAGTCACCGGTGGCGCTGGTGATCCGGATGGGCACGGTCACGTCCTCGCCCTCGACGACCGCCGCGCACTCGAACGACTCACCCGCAGTCACCTCGACACCTGCCTCACACGTCACCGACTCCACGCCGGCGATGCCGTAGCTCTCGATCAGCACCTGCTGCACGCCCTGCTGCAGGGCCGCCTGGTCGAACACCCGGCTGACGAGGAACGCCGGGGTCACGAAGCCGAGCACGGCCACCAGCCCGAGCACCACGACCATGGCGCCGATGATCCACGGCAGCGCAGACTTGTTCCGCGCGGCCGGATCGGGCGCCCCCGGATAGCCCTGGCCGGGCCACTGCTGCTGGTTCCAGTCCGATCGGCCGGGCGGCGGGGCCGGCCACTGCTGGGCGGGTTGCGGCGCACCGGGATGGGGGGCCCACTGCTGCTGCGTGGGTTGCTGACCGGGCGGGTGGTTCGACCACGACGGGTGGGGCGGTGGCGGCCCTGACGGCGGCGGGCTCCACACCCGGGTGGGGTCGGGCTGGCCGGGCGGGTAAGGAGGCTGTTGTCCCCACCCGCCCGGCGGCGGCTGGCCCCAGCCGGGCCGGCCGGACGGCTGATCCGCCGCATCGGGCGGGGGGTTGGGGCCCTGCGGCGTACTCATGGGGCGATCCAAGCACAGCCACCCCACCCAGCACGGAAAACCGGTGGCACAAACCATTCCGCTACATCGCTCCCACGGCTACCACGCCGCGGCGGACCGCGGTGACGC
>JBOHEP010000019.1:0-1123 GCA_050701075.1 Pseudonocardia sp.
GTGCCGAGCAGGTGGTGCAGGAAGTACTCGTTGCCCTTGCCCGAGGAGCCCAGCAGGTTCGCCCGCCAGACGGTCAGCACCCGCGGGAAGTTCTCCGGCGCGTCCGGGTCCTCGCAGGCGAACCGCAATGCGCCGCTCTTGAGCTGGTCGACGACGTACCCGGCCGGGTCGTCGCCGCCGGCGTCGGCGAGGTCGAGCGGATTGCGGTTGAACGTGGGGTAGGTCGGCATCCAGCCCAGCCGGGCGGACAGCGCGATGCAGTCGGCGACCGTGCGGTCGGCGAACCTGCCGTTGCCCAGCGGCGAGGCGAGCATGTCGGCGGTGAACCGGTCGTAGCGGAACTGGTCGGTCGCGAGGTACCAGAACACCGTGCCCTGCATCTGCCGGGCCGGGCGCTGCCAGTCGGCGCCGAACGCCAGCGTCGACCATCCGGTGAGCGGTCGGCATTTCTCCTGCCCGACGTAGTGCGCCCAACCACCGCCGTTGACGCCCTGGCAGCCGGTCATCAGCAGCAGCGCCAGGAACGAGCGGTAGATCTGGTCGGAGTGGAACCAGTGGTTCGTGCCCGCGCCCATCACGATCATCGACCGGCCGCCGGTCCGCTCGGCGTTGTCGGCGAACTCTCGGGCGATCCGGGCGACCGCAGCGGCCGGAACCCCGGTGATTGGTTCCTGCCAGGCCGGGGTGTACGGCACGTCGGCGTCGTCGTAGGACGCCGGCCAGCTGCCGGGCAGCTCGCCCCGCCCGACGCCGTACTGGGCGAGCATCAGGTCGAACACGGTCGTCACCAGCCGGTCGCCGATCTGGTGCGTGGGCACGCCGCGGCGCAGCACGCCGCCCTGCTCGCCGTCGAACCGCGGCAGGTCGACCGCGGCCGCGCCCGCGCCCGCCACGCCGTACAGCGTGAGCAGCGGGTCGGCGCCGTCGAGGTCGAGGTTCCAGCGGCCCTCGCCCGACTCGGTGAACCGGAAGCCGAGCGAGCCGCCCGGCACCACCGGGTCCTCGGTGAGCGAGGTGAGCAGCACGGTCTTCGACTCCGCACCCTGGCTGGTCTCGCCGAGGTCGGCCGCGGTGAGGAACTTGCCGGGGACATGCGCGTCGCCGCGCGGCACGAGCTCCACCA
>JBOHEP010000020.1:0-7491 GCA_050701075.1 Pseudonocardia sp.
GCCGCGCACCGACCGGCCACCGGCCCGCCGTGAGCCCCGGCGCCGGACCGGGCGCGACCGCCGCCCTGAGCGCTGATCAGTCCGCTTCCACGAGAGAGGAGACACCAACCGTGATCGTGTCCGTGTCCATCGTTCTGCTGCTGGGGGTGCTGATCTTCTTCCTGGTCCGCTACGCGAAGTTGCGCGCCTGGCAGGCCCTGATCTGCATCGTGTTCGGCTACTACGTCGCCTCCACCCCGCTGGGCCAGTACATCAACACCGCCGTCACCACCTTTGCGCGCCTGCTCGCCGGGATCCAGTTCTGAACCCGACGCGGCCCGACACCGCACCCACCGACCCGACGATCCGGGCGATCAACCGGCTGTGCCGCGAACTCGCCGCCGCACGCATGGAGTACGCGAACCTGCTCGCCGCCGCCCGAGCCACCCTCGCCGCCGCACGCGAGGGCGACCCGCAGGCGCTGGAGTTCCTGTCCGACGAACTCGTCGTCCAGCACGGGCAACACGACCTCGACCACGAGTTCCCCCCGATCGACCGGGCCCGTCCGGGTGCCGCCATGCGCTGGTGGGAGGTGGGCCGGTGAACCGGCACACCCGCCGAGCCCAACGCCGGATCCGCCGCGGTGGCGGTCACCGGGAACCGGTGCTCCTGATCACCGACGACCGCCCCGGCCTCATCGAGTGGATCGAGCTGGCTTTCCGGCTCGCCTACCGCTACCGCTCCGAGCTCGCCCCGCTGGGTGTGGCAGGCGCGCTCGCGCTCGCCGCCGGGATCCTGCACGGCAACCACGTCACCCCGTGGTGGGCTGTGCTGGTCGCGCTGCCCGTCACAGCCGCCCTGTGCTGGCCGCGGGTCACATCCACACTGCGCCCGCCCGAGCGCGGCTACGCCGCTGCTGTCGTCATCCTCGGCGGCGGATGGGTGACCGCCGCCACCGCCTACGGAGCGGGCACACCACCCCTGCCGCTCCTGCTCGCCGCCGCGACGATCATCGGCGGGGTCCCCTGGTGGGCACACCGCCGCCGCCGCGCGAAGGTCCGCGTCGAGCGGACCCTCGCGGCCTGGCCCGACATCACCGCCGCCGTCGGTCTGCCCGGCTCCCGGGTGATGTCGGCCGTGGTTGATCACTGGGGGTGGCACGCCCGCATCGGCCTACCACCCGGCAAGACCGCCGGTGACCTGATCAACTCCGCTCCGGCGCTGGAGTCCGGGCTGCACACCCGCCCCGGCGCCGTCCGGGTCGAACCCGACCCCGACCGCGCCGACCACGCCGTCATCCGGGTCCTCACCACCGACCCACACGCCCACGCCATCCCCTACCCGACCGACGGCGCCGAGTCCGAGCGGTCGATCCACCACCCGATCCCGCTGGGCCTGTTCGAGGACGCTCAACAGGTGTCGCTGCGTCTGGCGCACCGGCACGGTCTGCTCGGCGGCGTCGCCGGTGCGGGCAAGAGCGGGGTCCTCAATGTCATCCTCGCCGAACTCGTCGCCTGCCCCGACGTCGTCCTGTGGGGAATCGACCTCAAGGGCGGCATGGAACTGCAACCGTGGGCGTCCTGCCTCGACAGGCTCGCCGCCACACCCCAGGACGCCGCCGCCCTGCTCGTCGACACCGTCATGGTCCTGGAGACCCGCGCCCGGCAGTTGGCCGAGCACGGGCTACGGCTCTGGATGCCCACAGCGGCCACGCCCGCGCTGATCGTCGTGATCGACGAGTACGCCGAACTGGCCGACGAATCCCCGATCGCGGTCAGCCACGCCGACTCGATCGCCCGCCGGGGACGGGCCGTCGCGGTCACCCTGCTCGCCGCGACTCAGCGGCCGACGCAGAAGGCGATGGGCTCCGGGGCGGTGCGCTCGCAGATGGACGTGCGCGTCTGCCTACGTGTGCGGGAACGCCGCGACGTCGACCTCATCCTCGGTCAAGGCATGCTCGCCGCCGGATGGGTCGCCGACACCCTCAACGCACCCGGCAAATTCTTGATCTCCACCCCGGAACACACCACTCCCCGCCGAGCCCGCGCCTACCGCCTCGGCGACGACACCGTCGCCACCGTCGCCGCCCGCCACGCCCCACACCGCCCCGAACTCGACGAGCTCTCGCAAGCCGCTGCGGACCTGAACGCCGACCAGGCGGACGACGACTCCGGCGACGCGAGCCCGGACGACGCGGTGGCATCGCTGTGGGCCGCGCTACGCGCCGCACCCGAGCACGGCCGCTCGGTCGCGGACCTGATGACCGCGACCGGTATGGGCCGCAGCTGGGTCTACGCGCGACTACAGGAACACGCCGCCGCGGGCGCCGTTGCGCAGGTCGCCCGCGGTCGCTGGGTCCTCACCGACGGCGGCGCACCCAAGTGAGCAACTCGTCCGCGCGGACGTCCACGACGCCAGAACGGCCCTACGCGCAGGCGCGCGCGAGCCGTGGACGTCCGCGCGGACGAGTCACGCCAGAACGCGCGCGCTCCGGCGGGCCCGGGAAGGATCTGCAGGACCACGTGCGCCGAGTCGTTGACGGCGCACCCCCCTTGACCGCAGCGCAACGAGCGCACCTCGCCGGGTTGCTCCGCGCTACGGCACGCGGGGCGACCTCTCGCCGTGACCCGTCGGTCGGGCCGCGTTCGCCGCCAGGGGCCGCCTGCGCGTCGCGGCGCACCCGGGTCGCCGTCGCTTCCGCTCTCGCCTGGTTGAGCCCGCGGCGTTAAGTATGCATCATCTGTTGCCATAGCTGTTTCGCCCGCAACACTCACACCTACCTCGACATGGACGCCGGAGCCGACTTCGACAACCAGATCGTGGTCAAGGTCAACGTCGCGCGGGTGCTGGAGAAGGAGCTGCGTTCCGCGCGTTGGACGCGCGAGCCCGTGGCCATGGGCACCAACACCGACCCGTATCAACGCGCCGAGGGCCGATACCGGTTGATGCCAGGGTGATCGACGCGCTGGTCCGCTCGGGCACACCGTTCTCGGTGCTGACGAAGGGCACGGTACTCATCCGCGACCTACCGCGGATCGCCGCCGCGTCGGCGGACGTCCCAGTCGGGCTCGGGTCTCGATCGCGCTTCTGGATCGGTCACTGCAAGGCCGGCTCGAACCCGGCACGCCCTCGCCGCAGGCACGGCTCGACATGGTTCGACGGATCACCGACGCCGGGCTGTCGTGCGGGGTCATGGTCGCCCCGGTGCTGCCTCTGCTCACCGACTCGCCGGAGGCGCTCGATGCTCTGCTGGGCCGGATCGCGGTGGCCGGCGCCACCGGGGCCAGTGTGCTGGCGCTGCACCTGCGGCCCGGCGCCCGCGAATGGTTCCTGACGTGGCTCACCCGTGAGCACCCACAGCTCGTCGAACCGTATGCGCGGCTGTACCGACGCGGTGCCTACGTTGATCCCGACTATCGGCGGGCGCTGGGGGAACGGGTCGCGCCGCTGCTGCGCCGGCATGGGCTCACCGGCGCGGTCACCACCCTGCGCGGGCAGGTCGCGCCGACCGCGACCACGACGCCCCCGGCCGGCGAGCAGATGAGCCTGCTGTGAGCAGCCCGAGATGGCGCCATACGGCGACGAAACCGTCGGGAAGACCGATCGCCTTGCCCAGGCTTCTTCACTCCGCAGGATGGCCACCGCGTGACTCAGACCGCGCTCCGGTTGTGTACCGAAACGCTGATCTTGGCAGGCCACCCCGCTCCGGCAAGTCACCCCCGGCTCCGGCGGCGCCGATCATCTCAGCCGCTGTGAGGTCCAGCTCAGCTGTACATCAGCGATCCCGGTGTGGTGAGCACCTCGCCCGTCTCCAGCCAGGTCTTCAGCCCAGAGAGGATCATCCTGTGTCCGCCGGCAGCCGGGGCTCACCCTCCGCGGTAGCGCAAGAACTCTGGCTGCTGACGTCGGACTTCTGTTGTGGCGCGTAGGCGAGCCGGCGTTGGAACCTCCGCCACTCCGTGGCGCAGGAACTGTCGGGCCGGTCTGGTAGACCGAACCGGTGAGTCGGGCCGTGGTGAGGGGACGCAGCAGCCGGGGGGAGTGGCGCCAAGCTGCGACGCTCCCGGTCGCCCGCGTCGCCGTCGACGTCCCGCTGGCCCACCTGGACCGCCCCTTCGACTACCGGGTGCCCGAGCACCTCGACGCCGCCGCGGCGCCGGGCGTGCGGCTGCGGGTCCGCTTCGCGGGCCGTCTGGTCGACGGGTTCCTGCTGGAACGGGTGGCCGAGTCCGGCCACGACGGCACGCTGGCGTGGGTGGAGAAGGTGGTGTCGCCCGAACCGGTGCTCACCGGTGAGGTGGCGGTGCTGTGTCGGGCGGTGGCCGACCGGTATGCCGGGGTGCTGGCCGACGTGCTGCGTCTGGCGGTTCCGCCACGCCATGCCCGAGTGGAGGCCGAGGTGCTCGCGCCGCGGGATCCCGTACCGCCCTCGGGGGCCACACCACCGCCGGAGCCCATGCCGCCCCTGGACGCCACCGGATCGGCCGGGGATGCTCCCGCGTCCGAGGACGGAGACGACGGGTGGGGTCGGTACCCACGCGGTCCGGCGCTGCTCGAGGCGCTCACCGGGGGCCGTGCGGCGCACGCCGTGTGGCAGGCACTGCCGGGGGAGGAGTGGGCGCAACGATTGGCCGACGCCGCGGCCGCCACCGCTGCGGTGGGTCGGGGTGCCCTGCTCGTGGTGCCCGACCAGCGTGACGTCACCGCCCTGCACGACGCGTGTGCGGCCCGGCTGGGCGCGAATGCGGTCGTCGCGCTCACCGCGGAACTCGGTCCGGCCGAGCGCTACCGGCGCTGGCTCGCGGTGCGTCGCGGGCTGGTGCGGGTCGTTGTCGGTACCCGCTCGGCGGTGTTCGCCCCGGTCGAGCGGCTGGGTCTGCTCGGGGTGTGGGACGACGGCGACGACCTGCACACCGAGCCGCGCGCGCCTTACCCGCACGTCCGCGACGTGCTGATGCTGCGCGCCCACACGGCCGGCGCCGCGCTGCTCGTCGGGGGATTCGCGCGCACTGCCGAGGCTCAGCTGCTCGTCGAGTCGGGGTGGGCCCGGGAGGTGGTGGCCGAGCGGGCGACGGTGCGGGCCGCTGCACCGCGGGTCACCGCCTTGGGGGAGAGCGACGAGCAGCTCGTCCGCGACCCCGGATCACGCACCGCGCGGCTGCCCGGGATGGCGTTCGAGGCGGCACGATCGGCACTCGCGGCCGGGCGACCGGTGCTCGTTCAGGTGCCTCGCTCGGGTTACCTGCCGTGGCTCGTGTGCGGCGCTTGCCGGGAGACCGCCCGCTGCAGGCACTGCGCCGGTCCGCTCGGCTTGCCCGGTCCGCTCAACCTGCCCGGTCCGCTCGGCTTGCCCGGTCCGCTCAACCTGCCCGGTCGGGTCGGCTTGCCCGGTCGGGTCGGGGGCGACGAGGTCAGTGCTCCGAGCTGTCGGTGGTGCGGCCGGGTCGAGCCCGCCTTCCGCTGCCCCGGGTGCGGGTCGCGGCGGTTACGGGCCAGCGTGGTCGGGTCCGGGCGCACCGCAGAGGAACTGGGTCGCGCGTTCCCCGGTGTCACCGTGCGCGCCTCGGGGGGTGGGGCGCCGGTGCTCACCGCCGTGACCGGTCGCCCGGAGCTTGTGGTGGCGACCCCGGGTGCCGAGCCCACCACGCCCGGGGGTTACGGAGCGGCGCTGTTGCTCGACGGTTGGGCGCTGCTCTCCCGCCCGGACCTGCGGGTGGCCGAGGAGGCGTTGCGCCGGTGGTTCGGTGCCGCCGCGCTCGTGGTGCCGGCGACCGTGGGCGGGCGGGTGGTGGTGATCGCCGAGGCCCGGCTACCGGGCATGCAGGCCCTGGTGCGGTGGGACCCGGTCGGGCATGCCGTCGCCGAGCTGGCCGGGCGTGCGGAGGTCGGGTTCCCCCCCGCGGTGCGGATGGCCGCGATCGAGGGCACGGCCGTGGCGGTGGCGGATGTGCTCTCGGCGCTGCCGGTGGACGTCGAGGTGCTCGGGCCGGTCGAGCTGGATGGTCGGCCCGGTGATGATCCCGATGTGGTCCGCGAGCGGGCGCTGGTGCGGGTGCCGCGTGCGCAGGGGCGGGCGTTGGCCGCGGCGTTGGCCGCGGCACAGGCCGTGCGCACTGCCCGCAAGGCTCCCGATCCGGTGCGGGTGCGGCTGGACCCGGTGGAGATCGGCTGAGCTGCCTTGCCCCACCCCGCTAGCACATGTCGTCTGGCGATGCTCCCACAGTGCGCGGGGTGCGTCGGTCACCGAATGCGCGGCCCGTCACGGATACCGTGGGTGCATGGCGGGACGGACCACAGGTGGCAGCGCCGGCAAGGGCGTCGGCAAGGGCGTCGGCAAGGGCGTCGGCAAGGGCACTGTTGCGGGGTCGGCCCGTTCCGTCGGAACCGGGTCGGCCCGTTCCGTCGGGGGCCGCAAGCCGACCACTCGCCGCCCGGTCGGCGTCCGTCCGGCCAGGCGCACACCGCCGAGGCGTGGTCCTGATCTGATCGATCGCGCGATCGACGGAGTCGGGCGTGGTATCGCGAGGCTCGGCCGCTGGGCTGGTCGCGCCCTCTGGCGCACCCGTGAGCTGGACCCGGCGCACCGCCGCGACGGGCTCGGCGTGGGATTCCTCGTGCTCGCGGTCGTCACCGCGGCGGGGGTGTGGTGGGGAGCGGGTGGACCGGTCGGCCAGTGGTTGTCCAGGGCCGTCAGCGCGGTCGTCGGGCTCGGGGCGGTGTTGTTGCCCCTGCTGCTGCTCGTGACCGGCATGGTGCTGGTGGCCACGCGGCCGCACCCCGAGTCGCGTCCGCGGGTGGCCGTCGGATCGCTGCTGCTGGCCCTCGGCGCACTCGGGCTCGTCCACCTCGTCGCCGGGTCACCCGAGGATCCCGCGCTCTGGGCCGACGGTGGGGGAGCGATCGGTTACCTGTCGGCGACACCGCTCTCGACCGGTCTGACGAACTGGGTCGCCGGACCGGTGCTGGTGCTGCTGTCCGGCTACGCGTTCCTGGTGCTCACTGCCACCCCGGTCCGCGAGGTGCCCGATCGGGTGCGCCGGCTGCTCGGCCGTGCCGTCGACGAGCCGGGTGCCGCGGCCGAAGCCGATCCAGGATCCGACCCCGTCGCCGATGCTCCGCCGGTCACGCTGCGTCGCCCCTCACGGCGTCGCCAGGCCGTAGCCAGTGACGGGACGGGTGACCACCCGGAGACGCCCGAGGCCGAGTCAGCCGCTGAACCACGAGCCATGCCGGTGCGCCCGCCCGCGGCGACGGTCCCGGCCACCCCAGCTGCCGAGCCCGCACCTGACGGCGAGGTGGGCGAGCAGTTGCGCCTCACCATGCCCGAGCCCACCGGCGACACGGCCGCGTACAAACTGCCACCGAGTGACCTCTTGCCCACCGGTCCGGTCCCGAAGACCCGCAGCCGCGCCAACGACGTCATGATCGAGGCGATCACCGGCGTGCTCGACCAGTTCGCCGTCGACGCCCAGGTCACCGGCTTCACCCGCGGCCCGACGGTCACCCGCTACG
>JBOHEP010000021.1:0-16602 GCA_050701075.1 Pseudonocardia sp.
TCACCGGAGGTGGACTCGCATGAGTGTGTTCCGCACCAAGTCCGTCGAGCAGTCGATCCGGGACACCGAGGAACCCGAGCATCAGCTCAAGAAGGAGCTCTCGGCCCTCGACCTCACCGTCTTCGGCGTCGGGGTCATCATCGGCACCGGCATCTTCGTGCTGACCGGGGTGGCGGCCAACGGCACGGCGGGCCCGGCGGTGGCCCTGTCCTTCGTCGTCGCCGCCATCGCGTGCGGGCTGGCCGCGCTCTGCTACGCGGAGCTGGCGTCCACCGTACCCGTGGCCGGCAGCGCGTACACCTTCTCCTACGCCACGCTCGGTGAGCTGGTGGCGTGGGTCATCGGTTGGGACCTGGCGCTGGAGTTCATCCTCGCCGCGGCCGTCGTCGCCGTCGGCTGGTCGCAGTACTTCGCCACGTTGCTGGAGACGCTCGGACTGGCGCTGCCCACCGCGATCGCCGGCGGTGATGACGGCGTGTTCAACCTGCCGGCGTCGCTCATCGTGGCGCTGCTCACGGTGATCCTGGTGATCGGGATCAAGATCTCGGCGCGGTTCAACGCCGTGATCGTGGCGATCAAGGTCGCTGTGGTGCTGTTCGTGATCGCCGCCGGGCTGTTCTACGTCAAGGGGGCCAACTACAGCCCCTTCGTTCCGCCGTCGCAGCCCGCCGGGGCGGCGAGCGGCGGCGAACGGACACTCGTGGAGGCGTTCTTCGGCGAGGCGCCGGCCAACTTCGGGCTGAGCGGGATCTTCGCGGCCGCGGCCCTGGTGTTCTTCGCCTACATCGGGTTCGACATCGTCGCGACCACGGCCGAGGAGACGCGCAACCCCCAGCGCGACATCCCCCGCGGCATCCTCGGCTCGCTCGCGATCTGCGCGACGCTGTACGTCGCGGTCTCGCTGGTGGTCGTGGGCATGCAGAACTACACCGAGCTGGACACCGAGGCCCCCCTCGCGGCGGCCTTCCAGGCCGTCGGCCGCCCGATCTTCGCCAACGTCATCACCGTCGGGGCGCTCGCCGGGCTCACCACCGTCATGATGATCCTCATGCTCGGGCAGAGCAGGGTCGCGTTCGCGATGAGCCGCGACGGCCTGCTCCCCCGCGGGCTGTCGAAGGTGCACCCCCGGTACGGCACGCCCTACCGGATCACGATCATCGTGGGCGTCGTCGTGGCGCTGCTGGCCGGGTTCATCCCGCTGGAGGCGCTCGCCGAACTGGTCAACATCGGCACGCTCTTCGCGTTCGTGCTCGTCTCGATCGCCGTGGTCGTGCTGCGGCGCACCCAACCCGATCTGCCACGCGCCTTCCGGACCCCGCTGGTGCCGCTGGTGCCGATCCTCGCGGTGCTGTCCTGCGTCACGCTGATGATGTTCCTGAGCGTGAACACCTGGCTGCGGTTCCTGGGCTGGTTGGCGATCGGGTTCGTCGTGTACTTCGGCTACAGCCGCAGGCACAGCCGCCTCGCCGGGGAGCCTTCTCAAGCCGTACGTCCGTCTGGCTGAGGTCTAACCTGATCGAGTGCCCCGCGTCAGCATCGACCAGCTCACCGCCCGACGCCAGGAGATCCTCGACGGCGCGCGCACCTGCTTCGCCCGCCACGGCTACGAGGGCGCCACGGTGCGGCGCCTCGAGCAGACCACGAGCCTGTCCCGGGGCGCGATCTTCCACTACTTCCGGGACAAGGACGCGCTGTTCCTGGCGCTCGCCGAGCAGGACGCCCGCCGGATGGCCGACGTCGTCGCCGAGCACGGCCTGGTCCAGGTGATGCGCGAGCTCCTGGCCGGGCAGAACGGGGCCGACGACCGCAGCTGGCTCGGCACCCGGCTGGAGGTGTCCCGGCGGCTGCGCACCGACCCGGACTTCCGCGGGCGCTGGCAGGCCCACTCGTCGGCACTGACCACCGCCACCCGGGAGCGGCTGGAGCGGCAGGCGGCGGCGGGCACACTGCGCGACGACGTGCCCGTTCCGGTGCTGGCCCAGTACCTGGAGCTCGTGCTGGAAGGGTTGGTCTCGCACCTGGCGATGGGATTGCCGGCCGACGACTTCGACGCCGTGCTCGACGTGGTGGAGGGCGCGGTCCGACGCTGACCGGGCGCGGTTGGTCGGTCCGGCCAGGCCGATCGGTACGCCAGAAGCGGACCGCGGCTGGTGCCACGACTGTATTAAGATCGTCCGATCCGAGCTTGGTGGTGTCCAGTCCACACGCTCACCACCAGCACTGAGCACACCAGATTCCGCGCCGACCGTCACTGCCGCTACCCAACGCCAACGAAGCCAGCGAGTTCGCGTAAGTCGCGCCGACCACGGCGATCGCGATGGAGCATCTTTCGCGTCATCGCGTGAACCCGGTTCGTGAACAACAGCTGCTCGGGCGCAGAACGACGCGCCTCCAGCAGTGCCTCTATGGCCGCCTCGTCCTGGCGACGGAGGTAGTGTGACCACGCCACAGTGATCAAATGCGAAGCCTGCCGTTCGGCAAGCTCGGCGGGCAGCGATGTGTGGTCAACGCGCTCGGCTATAGCAATCGCCTCGATGGGGTCTCCGAGCTCAAGCGCCAGCCATACCTCATGAATCCGCACGTTGGTCGGACCAAACGCAAACCAGAAGTCGTTGCGGTCGTCGCCGACGATATCTGCCACTCTGCGGCACTCACCCAGGTAGTCACGGACAGCGGTGTGATCTCCGAAGCTCGCTGCTCCAACCGCACCCTTGAGCATCAATGCGCCGTAAATCGAGGCGGTTCGCGGGTCGCCTTGTAGACCCGGACGCAGGACATCGGCCGCCGCGAGCGGCACCTCGGTGGACTCCTGCAGTCGGCCGCTGTGACGTAGCACCACGGCCAGCCGCCATGCGGCGCCGGCGATGATGAGCTGATCATCACTGCGTTCAGCCGCGGCCATGTCTCGCTCTGCGGCAATCCACGGCAAGTCAGGCTCGCCGATTCTGTCCAGCATCCCGGAGGTGACTCGGTAGATCAGGGATAACAGGCCAAATCCGCGCCGTTGTTCATCGCCGATGGTTCTCTGCGCGGCGTACCAGCCGTCCGCGATGAGATCGGGGAGCAGCGGCCCCAGCTCAGACCACCGTTCGGTCTGCGAGCAGCGGAAGGCGTCATTGATGCGGCGGTACAAGCCGGCCTGGTCAACCGGCGGCCTCTCGGGTACGCCGAGGAACGCCGCCATGCCGTCATAGCGAAACATTGCCGATTTGATCGCGGGTACCCAGTCGGGTGCAGTGCCGATCACCCCGTCGTTGAGTCGACGGGGCCGGGATACGAAGTGCCGGGGGAGCAGTCGGACAGGCTCCATGCCGAGCGCGTCGGCCACCGCCACGATCGTGGACAGCTTGGTGACATCGCGACTGCCGCGCTCGATCTGAGAAAGCCACTCGACAGTCCGCCCGAGGAGTCCGGACAGCACTTCCTGTGTCATGCCCTTGCGGCGTCGGTAGAAGGCGATTCGCTCGCCGACGGTCACCGCTTCGTCATCGAGTCTCACTCCACCGATGCTACGCAGCTATACCCCAACAGCCTGTGCGGGTTGATGCTCGATTTCGTACCTAGCCTCCGGCGCTGTGAGCGAGCCATTCCAGAGCGTCTGCCGGCGCCATCTTCCCTTGGACGCACCTGACGAGCTGCGCTGGTGGCCGCAGCGTGATCCCAAGCCTGGGGTAGGTAGGGGTGCGGGCGGTTGCGTCCACCGGTGCCCTGGCCACAAGTGGGTCGGTGCTCGGCGCAAGTCGAGCACCCCGATGCCGACGCCACAGCCTTTCCTCCGGGTCGAAGGAGCCAACCTCGGTACGATGCGGGCAACGGGTTCGCCGACGCGAACCGGCATTGACCGGGACAGGACGTGACCCGGCGACGGGCGATCTGCGACCCTCAGGCCGCGGGGCAACAGTCCGCTGGATCGCCTGTAGGCGTTGGTGCTGCGAGCGGCGAGACCTGCGGTGCCGCCCCCTCCGAGGCTGCATCTGGTCCTGTCTTCCTCCCACAGTGGCGAGTGTGGATCACCTGGATGACGTGTGCGGGTGATGGGTGGGAGCACGCGGTGGCCGATGAGCAGGTGGCTGTCGGCCTGCGGCAGGGTGCCGAGGGCTATCGGGCGGTTTGTGGCCGGTTGGTTGCTGCGCAACCGATGAGCTCTCCACCGAGACGGCGCTGCCGTCACTGCACGACTGCGCTCTCCCACCGAGCCACAGTGCCGATGCCAGCCAGACGGCCACACTGGCTGCATCGAGTTCTGTTGCGTCCATGGTCCCGCCGCCGTCGGGAATGATCTTCCTACTTTGCCCTTGCCCATCCTCCAAGTCGGACGGCCTACCAGCGCTGCGGCCGTGACCGGCCGGTGACGCGAACACAACCAATCATGCATGCATGCATAGCCCAAGTGACCTGGCGTGGGCCGGACGAACTGGTGGACCGCGCGCCGATGGCCGCCGCGGCCCAGCACCGCAGCATGAACGACAGCCTGACCCGCCTCGTCGAGGCCGCCACCGATCCAAACCTCGCAGGCGACGACGCGGCGCGGATCCGGGAACGCCTGGAATGGGCCCGGCTACTCGTTGCTTCCGGGCCACCGCGACACCGGCCCGATCCCGCTGCTATGGCCGCAGCCCGCGCGGTCACAGGCCGTGGCACTCCGTTGGCCGATCTTGTCGCCGACGATCGCGGATGATCACGTTCGCCGACTACTCAGCGCTGGTCAAGCTCTACGCCGATGAGGCCAACCACCAGCAGATACGACAGCTCGACGGCTGGTGGTATCGCAGATCGCCCGGGTCGAGGTTCCTGCCGCACTCTGGCGCAAGCAACGCTCGGGCGAGCTGGACGTCGACAGCGCCTCCGTCCTGGTCCTAGCCTTCGAAGCCGACTACTTCGGCACCGAGGACGAGCCGCCACGCTGCACCGCGTTCGCGGCCTTCGACCGGACGGTTCGAGCCGCCGCGGCCGCGGAAGGCTTCGGACTGGTTCCCGTCACCCAACTCGCACGCACAAGGTGACCTGGATCGACCGCTCGCCCTCCCGCGCAGCGTGGTCGCGGCGGCCGGCCCTCAGCGCCGGTGGTCGATCACGTTGCGGGCCCAGTCCTGCCAACCCTGCGCCAACTCGGGCGCGGCGAGGAGCTCGTCGGCACCAGAACGATCGTGGTGGTAGGCGTGCGCCACGGCCCCGACCGTCACGGCGTGCGCGGGTCGGTGCTCGACCGCGACCTCGTCCCCGGCCGCCACCGAGCCGTTGCGTCGGATCCGCAGGTAGGCGCCCGGGCGTCCGGCGGCGGCGAAGCGGCGCGGGAACCCATCGTCGCCCATCCGGATGCCGAGCTTGAAGCACGGGACCCGCGGCCCGCAGACCTCCAGCTCGACCTCGCCGATCCGCCACCGCTCCCCGATCACCGCGCTCGACACGGGCAGACCGGCCGTTGTGAGGTTCTCACCGAAGTCGCCCGGCGCCAGCGGGTGGCCGATCTCGCCGGACCACCAGTCGATCTCCTCGCGCGCGTAGGCGTACACGGCCCTGTCCGGCCCGCCGTGCACCTTCCGGTCGGCCTGGTCGTCCCCGGCGAGGTTCACCCCACGCACCGCCACCCGGCCCTCGACGGCGCACTTGAAGATCGACGTGAGCACGACTCGGCCGCGCCAGGTCACCGGCCGCGGCGCACCGACGTTCACCGAGACCAGCCGCCCCGTCGCCCCGGTGCCGGCGGGCGCGGCCGGATCCGGTTGGTGGCCACCGTCGCTCATGTCACACCCGCTGTCTCGACGATCTCGAGGTCGTCCCGGTACAACCGGTAGGCCTGCGAGTACTCCATCACCCGCGCGACCTCCTCGATGAGATCCTCGCCGTATCCGGCCCGGCGCAGCAGGTGCAAGCCCATCTCCATGCCCGACGTGATCCCACCGGCGGTGATCATCCGGCCGGCGTCGACCACCCTGGCTCGGCTGATCCGGCAGGCCGGCGCGATCTCGGCGAGCCGGTCGATCGGCACCTTGCCCGGAGCCTTGGCCTCCACCCGGTCGGGCTCCTTGCGGCTGGTGGCCGGCAGCCCGTCGAGCAGCCCCATCCGGCCGTAGATCCACGAGCCGGTACACACGCTGGTCAGCAGCGTCTCCGGAGGCAGCGACCGGATGAACTCATGCAGCCTGGTGTTGCGGATCTCCTGACGCAGACCGAAACCGCCGGGAACCAGGAAGGCATCCATCGCGGGACGGTCGGCGAAGCCGTAGTTCGGCAGCACGGTGAACCCGGCCTGGGCCTGCACCGGGCGCAAGGCGTCGGCGACGAGGAAGGCCTCGAGTTCGGGATCGAACCGGCGGGCGACGGCGAACACGCCGTGCGGCGCGGCGAAGTCGACGATCTCGGCGTCCTTGCAGACGTAGATGCCGAGCCAGAACCCGCTGGTCGCCATGATCCACCCCTCGCCGTGAGGAAACGCTCGTTCTCCTTCTGGGTGACGGTAGAGAAAACGTCCGTTCTCCGTCAAGGTCTATACTGGCGGCAATGATCCGGGCCACGGACTCGACCACCGCGCAGCGCGTGCTGGACGCCGCGGAGCGCCTGTTCTACGCGGGCGGGGTCCAGGCCGTCGGCATCGACGCGATCGTCGCCGAGGCCGGCGTCGCCACGAAGACGCTCTACACCCACTTCGGCTCCAAGGACGGTCTCGTCGAAGCCTATCTGCGACGGCGTGACCGGCGCTGGTTGAGTTGGTTGGCCGACCGGACCGAGCGGGCCGCGCCGGGCCGCGACCGGATCCTCGCGGTGTTCGATGCGCTCGGTGAGTGGTTCGCCGAGCCCGGCTTCAACGGGTGCGCGTTCATCAACGTCGCAGGGGAGCTGCACGACAGTCCAGCGGCGCGGGCCGTCGCCCGGGACCACCAGGTGGCCCTGCGCACCATGCTACGCACGATCGCCGCCGGCACGGACACGATCGGCCCGGAGTCCCTGGCCGACCGGCTGATGCTGCTGGTCGAGGGGGCCATCGTCACCGCGCACGTCGAGGGTGACGAGCGCGCCGCGACGAGGGCCAGGTCCGCGGCCGCCGCGCTCGTGGACTGCGGGCGCGTGGACTGCGGGCGCGTGGCTGCGGGAACCGAACCGGCGAGCGGCTTGCGCCCTGCCCACGACGCGGGAGGGCCGACGCGACCCTGAGGTGGCACGGCTGGTCCGAACCGGGTATCCGCTTCGGCGAGCAGCTACCAGGCACGGTCGGCTTCGGGTATGCGTCGCCGCGATACCTCCCCACGCGGTATGGAACGTCGAGGATCACCCTGAGCGACTGTGTCGCCGCGACATCGATCGAGGAGCACGACAACGCGCTGACCTACGACTACCCGATGTTCTCCGAGTTGATGACCTCGACCGAGTTCATCGAGGCCGTGGGCTGACCGGTGACCGGCCGCAGGAGCACGATCCCACTGCGGTCTCAACCGACCAGATGCTCCTCGCGGTGACGCGCCGTGCAGCCGGCGATGCCGCATTCCACCGGGTCCGGATCCGGGGGTTCCTCGGCGAACTGCGTGCGGTGCAGCACCGCGTACCGGCCGTCGGCGGCGATCAGGTCATCGTGCGTACCGCGCTCGACGATCCGTCCGTGCTCGACCACCGCGATCTCGTCGGCGGCCCGGATCGTGGACAGCCGGTGCGCGATGACGATCGCAGTCCGGCCGTCGAGGGCCTCGGCCAGCGCTGCCTGCACGGCGGCCTCGGACTCGGAGTCGAGGTGTGCCGTGGCCTCGTCGAGGATCACCACGCGCGGTTTCGCGAGCAGGAGCCGCGCGATCGTCAGCCGCTGGCGCTCGCCGCCCGAGAGCCGGTAGCCGCGCTCGCCGACGACGGTGTCGAGGCCGTCGGGTAATGCGTCGAGCACATCGCCGAGCCGGGCGCGGCGCAGCGCGTCGACGATCTCGGTGTCGGTTGCCTGCGGGGCCGCGTAGCGCAGGTTGGCGCGGATCGTGTCGTGGAACAGGTGCCCGTCCTGGGTCACCACGCCCACAGCGCCGCGGATGGCGGTGAAGGACAGGTCACGGACGTCGATGCCGGAGAGTTCCACGGCGCCACCGTCGACGTCGTAGAGCCGCGGCACCAGCGAGACGACCGTCGACTTCCCGGCCCCCGACGACCCCACCAGCGCGAGTAGCTGCCCGCCGCCGACCTCCAGATCGACGCCGTGCAGCACCTCCTCACTCGGCCGGTTGTCGAGGACCGCGACATCCTCCAGCGAGGCGAGCGAGACCTTCTCCGCACTCGGATATCCGAACCGGACCTCGCGCAGCGCCACTGTCACCGCGCCCGCCGGGAGCTCGCGGGCGTCGGGCCTCTCGGTGATCATGGGCTTGAGGTCGAGCACCTCGAAGACCCGCTCGAACGACACCAGCGCGCTCATCACGTCGACCCGCGCGTTGGCCAGCGCGGTCATCGGCGTGTAGAGCCGGGTGAGCAACAGTGCCAGGGTGACGACGGTGCCCGGCGCGATCTGGCCGGTCACCGCCAGGTAGCCGCCGAGGCCGTAGACCAGCGCCTGGGCCAGCGCGGACACCAGCGAGAGCGCCGTGACGAAGATCCGGGAGGCCATCGCGATGCGCACCCCGATGTCGCGGACGCGCTGCGCCCGGTCGCCGAAGTCGGCGGCCTCCTCGTCGGGGCGCCCGAAGAGCTTGACCAGGGTGGCGCCGGGCGCGGAGAACCGCTCGGTCATCTGGGTGCTCATGCCGGCGTTGAGATCGGCGGACTCGCGGCGCAGGTCGGCGATGGTGCGGCCCATCCGCCGCGCGGGGAGCACGAAGATCGGGAGCAGCAGCAGCGCGAGCAAGGTCACCTGCCAGGCCAGCGTGATCATCACAGCCAGCGTGAGGATGAGTTGGATGACGTTGGACAGGACGCTCGCGAGCGTCGAGGTGATCGCGGACTGGGCGCCGATGACGTCGTTGTTGAGCCTGCTGACCAGCGCCCCGGTGCGGGTGCGGGTGAAGAACGCCACGGGCATCCGCTGCACGTGCTCGTACACGGCGCGGCGCAGGTCGACGATCAGGCCCTCGCCGATGCGCGTGGAGAACCAGCGTGAGACGAGCCCGACGATCGCTTCCATGATCGCGAGCCCGGCGATCCCGGCCGCGAGCGCGATCACGACGGCGGCTGCGGCGTCGACACCACCTACTGTGCTGTCCACGATCTCGTTGATGACCCGGCCCGCGAGCAGTGGCGTACCCACCCCGATCCCGGCCGAGACCACGGTCAGCAGCAGAAAAGCCGTCAGCCAGCCCCGATACGGCCGCGCAAAGGCCCAGATGCGCCCGATGGTGCCCTTCTTGACCGAGGTCGGCGCGTCCACCCCGCGGGCGACGCCCCGCATCATCCCCCAGGCCCGGTCCATGGCCAGCCTCCTTCACTTACACCGTTGAACATGCTCCCCAACCCAACCTCAACCCGGGATAATCCCGGGGGCACTCCAGACAAGTGGGGCGAACGGCACTCTCACACGCACCCAGCAGGCGAAAGTGCCGTTCGCCCCGTGGGAGACGAGGGGGGCGCCAGCCGCGGGGCGAGGCGGGAGCGGCGTCTGCGCGGCTCGGCGGCGCTTGGTGACTGCGGCGGCGCCGCCTTCGCGACTGCGGCGGCGGGCTTCCGGCCGGCACCGCTTGCAGCGCCAACCGCATGCCACCGTCTCGGCTGCGCCGGTCCGGCGACCGGTCCGGCAGGTCTCCACCGCGCGGGCCTAATCGACGGCCCACACCAGGGGGAAGGTGCCGCCGACGTCGGGCACCATGCCCGGCGACCGCGCCGGTGTCTCCACCACCACGACCGCTTCCCGGGGCAGCCCGCGACGGCCCGGCAGACATCGACAGCTCGTCGCGGGCGACGGGGAACTCCGCGCGCGCGTCCGAGAACACGGCGACATGACAAGTTCGCCACCGCGCTGCCGCCCGGTCGGCGCAGGTTGCGCGGGGAGCACAACCCGGCACCCTGGAAGCGAGAGGCCGGGCACCGACGGAGCCGATGGCCCAGCCCGCCGCCACCCGGGTCACGAGGCAGCGGTCGTGACCTACTTCTTCTTCGCCCTCGTTGCGCCGCCACGTCCGCGCAACGTCACACCTGTCTCGCTGAGCACCCGGTGCACGAAGCCGTAGGAGCGACCGGTCTGTTCGGCCAGGGCGCGGATACTCGCACCCTTCTCGTACTTCTTGCGCAGGTCGGTGGCGAGCTTGTCGCGCTGGGGCCCGGTGATCCGGGCCCCCTTCTTCAGGTCGGCCATGACGACCCAACCTCCCTTGAGACCATCGCGGCGATACCGCGAAACCGGAGCCATTCGGCACCTCGTCCGGCAATGATCGTCCACAGCGGTAGCAGGGACCAGGAGATCCACACAATGATCGGCGAACGGTTCCGCCAAATGGATCACGCGTATGGGTGATCAATGCACGTAGCGTCGGCGGGACTGCCCCCGTTCGTGAGCGGTCGCCGAGACGCGCCCACCGGTCAGGCGAGTTGCACCAAGTCGAGGTAATCGGGAGACCAGTGATCCTCGGTGCCATCGGGCAGCACGATGACTTTGTCCGGGTGTAGGGCCTGCACCGCGCCCGGGTCGTGGGTCACCAGAACGACAGCCCCCGTGAACCGGCTCAGGGCGTCGAGAACCTGTGCTCGACTGGCCGGATCCAGATTGTTCGTCGGCTCGTCGAGCAACAGCACGTTGGCGGCACTGGACACCAGCCCGGCCAGCGCGAGGCGTGTCTTCTCCCCACCGGACAGCGTGCCCGCGGCCTGGTCGAGCTGCTCGCCGGAGAACATGAACGACCCGAGCAGGGTGCGCAGCTGCTGCTCGGGGGCGTCGGGGGAGGCGTGCCGGACGTTGGCCCACACGCTCGCGTCGAGGTCGAGGGTGTCGTGCTCCTGGGCGTAGTAGCCGATCCGCAGTCCGTGGCCGGGGTACACCTCGCCGGCGTCTGCGGCCTCCGTGCCGGCCAGCAGGCGCAGCAGTGTGGTCTTGCCCGCGCCGTTGAGCCCGAGCACGACGACCTTGGCCCCGCGGTCCACCGCCAGGTCCACCCCCGTGAACACCTCGAGCGACCCGAAAGCCTTGGACAGCCCCTCGGCGGTGAGCGGGGTACGCCCGCACGGGGCAGGGTCGGGGAACCGGATGCGGGCGACCTTGTCGTTCTTGCGCTCGGGTTCGAGGCCGGCGAGCAGCTCGTCGGCGCGTCGAGCCATGTTCTTGGCCGCGACGGCCTTGGTCGCCTTGGCGCCCATCTTCAGCGCCTGGGTGTGCAGCACCGACGCCTTCTTCTCGGCGTTCGCACGCTCGCGGCGGCGGCGCTTCTCGTCGGTGGCCCGCGCCTCCTGGTAGCGGCGCCAGTTCATGTTGTAGATGTCGGCCTCGCTGCGGGTGGCGTCGAGGAACCACACTTTGTTGATCACCGCGGCCAGCAGCTCGGTGTCGTGGCTGATCACGACCAGACCGCCCTCATGTCCGGACAGGAACGACCGCAGCCAGGTGACCGAGTCGGCGTCGAGGTGGTTGGTGGGCTCGTCGAGCAGCAGTGTGGTGGCACTCGGCGCTCCCCCGCCACCTCCGTCAGACGCCGCGAACAGGATGCGGGCCAGCTCCACACGGCGACGCTGCCCGCCGGAGAGCGTGGCCATCTCCTGGATCAGCACGCGGTCGGCCAGACCGAGATGGGCACAGATCCGGGCCGCCTCGCTCTCCGCGGCGTACCCGCCGAGCGCGGAGAACCGTTCCTCGATGCGCCCGTACTCGCGCACCGCCTTGTCGTTCTGGGATCCGTCGACGAGCTCGGCCATGGCCGTCTGCGCCTTCTCCATCTTCCGCAGCATCTCGTCGAGCCCGCGGGCGGAGAGCACCCGGTCCTTCGCCGAGACCGCCAGGTCACCCTCGCGCGGATCCTGCGGCAGGTAGCCGACGGAACTGTTGGCGAAGACCGTGCCGCCGTAGGGCTCGCCCTCGCCGGCGAGCACCCGCATCGAGGTGGTCTTACCGGCGCCGTTGCGCCCGACCAGGCCGATCCGGTCACCGGGCTGCACCCGCAGCGTGGCCCCGGACAGCAGGATGCGGGACCCGGCACGCAGCTCCAGGTCGGTGGCGGTGATCACGAGGTGGCTCCAGAGGGTGCGGTTCGGGGGCAGGAAGGCAGGCCGAGGCGGCCGCTACCCGATCCGGATCACGGCTCCAGGCTACCGGCCGGGGCCAGCCGGTTATCGACGTAGGGTCCCGGCCATGACCGATCTCACGGAGGGCGATCTCCCGAGCCCGACCATCAGCAGAGCGGGCGATCTCCCGAGCCCGACCATCGACTCCGATCTCACCGGCCGCGCCGCCCTGGTCACCGGTGCCAGCCGCGGCATCGGCTACGCGATCGCCGCCGAGCTCCTCACCCGGGGCGCCGCGGTGACGATCACCGCCCGCAAGCCCGACGAGCTCGCAGCAGCAGCCGGCAAGCTCGCGGCCGACGCCGCCGGGGGTGATGCCACCCGCGTGCTGGCCGTCGCCGGCAATGCCGGATCCGCGGATGCCCGCGAAGAGGCGGTGGCACGCACCGTCGAGCGGTTCGGCAGCCTCGGGATCCTGGTCAACAACACCGGCATCAACCCGCTGTACGGCTCCCTCATGGAAGCCGATCTCGACGCCGTCCGGAAGATCTTCGACATCAACGTGGTCGCCGCGCTGGGCTATCTCCAGCTCGCCCACAAGGCCTGGATGGGCGAGCACGGCGGCGCGGTGGTCAACCTCGCCTCGGTGGCCGGGCTGCGCTCGTCGGGCGTGATCGCCGCCTACGGAGCGTCGAAGGCCGCCCTGATCCGGCTGACCGAGGAGCTGGCCTGGCAGCTCGGCCCGAAGATCCGGGTCAACGCCGTCGCGCCCGCGGTGGTGAAGACGCGGTTCGCGACGGCGCTGTACTCCCACGACGAGCAGCGCGTGGCCTCGGCCTACCCGATGAAGCGGCTGGGGATGCCGGGGGACGTGGCGGCGCTGGTCGGGTTCCTGGTCTCCGACGCGGCGAGCTGGATCACCGGAGAGACCGTGCGGATCGACGGCGGGGTGCTGGCGACCGGTTCCCTGGGCTGAGTAGCGGCCAGGGTTCGGCCTGGACCTCTAGTCCAGCCAGATGTTGCCCGGTCGCGTATGGGCAGCCGGTCCGGCCGGCGGCAGAGTGATCTGCGGACGTCCCCGAGGGGCCTTGATCGAGCCTTCGGAACGCTGAGCAGCGGTTTCTGCGGTTGCACGTTCCAAACCGCCGATCATGGAGCGGGCCGGCTGTGATCACCGCACAGGGTCGGCGCCCCGAACGCGCCCGACGGCGATCACGGCGAGGAGTCTGCGCCACACACCACCACCTCGACCGCGCGGGCCCGCCCCGCCGCCTCGTCGAGCACCGCACGCCGCGGCTCGGGCACATCCAGCACCCGCGGCTCGGCGCGGGCGAGCAGAGCGGTGAGCCGCCGGTCCGCCCGCAGCTCCTCCAGCGCCGTCGCATCGCCACCGAGCACCAGCGCGTCGAGGGAACCGGCCAACGGCAACAGCACCCTGGCCACCGTGTCCGCGGCGGCGTTCAGGGCCACCCGGACCTGCCCCTCACGCCGGCGCGCGAACCGCCCCGAGGAGGAGCCGCCCTTCTTGTTGCGGCCGTGCACCTGCCGGACCCCGGTCGACGACAGCTCCACCACCCCGCCCACCGCGATCCCGACGCTGAAGCCCCCCAGGCGCACCAGGATCAACCCGGTCCGGCGGGGCATCGCAAGGTGGGCGTGCAGGGCGTGCAGGGCGTCCAGCTCGGCTCCGTCGAACTCCCCCGTCGCCGCCGCAGGCAATCCGCCAAAGGGCACCGTCACGGTGGCCGTCGCCCCGTCGTCTGCCCGGACGAGCACCACCGCCGAGGTAACGCTGGTCGCGGCGATCCCACCGTGACGCGCGCCGAAGCGATCGAACCAGCCCGTCAGCCGCTCCGGCGCCACCTCGACGGCTCGGCCACCACCCGCGGCTTCCCGGACCCGGCTCATGACGTCACCCCGCCCGGCACCGCGAGTGCGCGTGCCGGCCGTGGCCCGCTGATGGCGGCGCAAGATCCGGACCAACGCCCCGCGCCCGGCTCACCTCTCCCGGCGATCACCAGCGGTCCGCGGACTCGACCATCCGAACAGGGTAACCGTCCCGCTCCCGGTGCCCACCATCCATCAGGCGCCGACATCTGTGCGCGCGATTCGGTACGCCTGCGGTCGACGTCCTGCCCGTGATCGACGTCCTGCCCGTGATCGACGTCCTGCCCGTGATCGACGTCCTGCCCGTGATCGACGTCCTGCCCGTGATCGACGTCCTGCCCGTGATCGACGTCCTGCCCGTGATCGACGTCCTGTCCGTGATCGGCATCCGGGAACGCTGCGCTGCGCGGGATCCGGCTGCCGGTTCCGGGGTGTCGATCATGCGGCCAAGGGTTGGCGCCTCACCCTCGAGCAGGCGGAGCGGGACCGCCCGAGCCGGCGGAGCGGCACCGCCCGAGCCGGCGGAGCGGGACCGCCCGAGCGGGCGGAGCGGGCCGTTGATCGGAATCCGGGAACGCGGAGCCGCGTTCAACCCAGGCAACGGTTCCCGCACGCCGATCTTCGGCGTCGCGCGCACGGCGCCGCACAGTTTCCGGTACGCGCCGCGCCCGCCGCCACGGGCGCGATGAGCACAGACCACACGCGAAGGCCACCGGCCGCGCACACGGTAGAACTGCACCTGTGGCCACCTCCATCGACGTGCTGGTCGTCGGCGGTGGCCCGGCCGGCCGGGCGCTCGCCGCCGAGACCGGACGCCGCGGTTTGCGCACGACCCTGCTCGACCTGGCACCTGACCGGCCGTGGCGGGCTACCTACGGGTCGTGGGTCGATGACCTGCCGGCGACGTTCCCGTCCGAACTCGTCGCCGCCCGGGCGCACGGCCGCGCGATCGCGTCGACCGATCGGCCCCTGGGCTGGGAGTACGCCGTCCTGGACGTGCCGGCGTTGCGCGCGCACCTCGACGCCGACCTCGACGGCGCCGGCGTGCGGGTCCGGGCGGGCCGGGCGGTGGCCGCGCCCGCGGCGGAGTCGGTGGAGCTGGCCGACGGGACCCATCTCAGCGCCCGGGTGGTGATCGACGCCGGCGGCCGGTGGCAGCCGCTCCTTGCCGCCCCACGCCGGCGGCACCTGCCGGCGGAACAGACGGCGTTCGGCCTGGTCGTCGACGAAGCCACCGCCGCACCGCTGGTCAGCCCCGGCGAGGCGCTGTTCATGGACTGGCGGCCCCACCACGGCGAGGACGGGTGGCCCACGTTCCTCTACGGGGTACCGCTGGGCGGCGGCGCGGTGCTGCTGGAGGAGACCTCGCTGGCCCGGCGGCCGGGTCTGCCGTTGCCGGTGCTGCAGCGTCGGCTCCTGGCCCGGCTCGCCCATCACGGCATCGAGCCGGATCGGTCCGCCACGATGGAGAGGGTGCACTTTCCGGTCGACCTACCGCGCCACCGGGCTCGCGCCGCACTCGGGTTCGGGGCGGCCGCCCCGCTCGTCCACCCGACCACCGGTTTCAGCATCGCCCCCTCGCTGCGGCTGGCTCCGGCCGTGGCCGACGCGCTGGCCGTGCACCTGCCCGGCGAACCGGCGGCAGCCCTCGCGGCGGCCCGTGCGGTGGTGTGGTCCCCCGCGGCGCGAACCGTGCACCGCCTGCGCCGCCGCGGGCTGGAGTCGCTGCTGCGGATGCCGCCCGAGCAGGTGCCCGCCTTCTTCGAGGTGTTCTTCGCCCTTCCGGCCCGGCACCGCTGGGCGTACCTGTCCGGGCGCGATGACCTGCGTGGCATGGTCGGGGCGATGCACGCCCTGTTCCATCACGCCGGGTGGGAGCTGCGAGGACGGCTCGTCGGGCCGGCTTTCCTGCCCCCGCTGCGCGAGAACGCACCGGCGGCCAGGCCGACCGAGTGATCCTCGGCTCTCGACCAGGGACGGGCGTGCGTGCTACCGGCCCGATGTCTCGCGAAGGCTCCCCACCAGCCCTGGCTGCGCGCCGTCGGGACGTGAGGTTGCCGGCCGCCACCGCCGGGTAGTGCCCAGCCATGGCTATCGCGAGCATCAACCCGGCAACCGGCGAGCAGATCCGTACCTTCGACGCGCTGACCGACGAGCAGGTGGACCAGAAGCTGCAACTCGCGGCCGACGCGTTCCGCGAGTACCGGGCCACCACCTACGCGCAACGCGGCGAGTTGCTGCGCAGCGCCGCGGAGATCCTCGACGGCGAGGCTGAGCAGCTCGGCCGGATCGCCGCACTGGAGATGGGCAAGACACTCACCTCGGCGATCGCCGAGATGGGCAAGTGCGCCACGGGCTGCCGGTACTACGCCGAGCACACCGAGCAGATCCTCGCCGACGTGCCGTACCGGGTGCCCGACGCCCGGGTGCTCACCCGATACGAGCCGCTCGGCCCGGTGCTGGCGATCATGCCATGGAACTTCCCCTACTGGCAGGTCTTCCGCTTCGCCGCTCCCGCCCTGATGGCCGGCAACGTCGGCCTGCTCAAGCACGCCTCGAACGTGCCGCAGTGCGCGCTGGCGATCGAGGACGTGTTGCGCCGGGCCGGGT
>JBOHEP010000022.1:0-3510 GCA_050701075.1 Pseudonocardia sp.
TCACGTCGTATGCGCCGCCGTAGGCCTTGCGGGTGATCACCGTGATCTTGCCGACGGTGGCCTCGGCGTAGGCATAGATCAGCTTCGCGCCGCGGCGGATGATCCCGTTCCACTCCTGCTCGGTGCCCGGCAGGAACCCGGGGACGTCGACGAACGTGACGATCGGGATGTTGAACGCGTCGCAGGTGCGGACGAACCGGGCCGCCTTCTCGCTCGCGTCGATGTCCAGGGTGCCGGCGAAATGCAGGGGTTGGTTGGCCACCACACCGACCGACCGGCCCTCGACCCGACCGTAGCCGACCACGATGTTGGGTGCGAACAGCTCGTGGACCTCCAGAAACTCACCCTCGTCCAGCACCCGGTTGATCACTTCGCGGATGTCGTACGGCGTGTTCGGCGAGTCCGGGACGATCGTGTCGAGCTCGAGGTCGGTCTCGGTGAGCGAGTCCGCGATCGTACCCGCGGTCGGCTCCGGAGCGGGGTAGGACGGAGGCTCGGAAAGGTTGTTGCTCGGGAGGTAGGACAGCAGCGCCTTGACGTAGGAGATCGCGTCGGCCTCGTCGTCGGCGAGGTAGTGCGCCACCCCGGACTTCGTGTTGTGCGCCCGGGCACCGCCGAGCTGCTCGAAGTCGACATCCTCCCCGGTGACCGTCTTGATGATGTCCGGCCCGGTGATGAACATCTGGCTGGTCCCGTCGACCATGATCGTGAAATCGGTGATCGCGGGGGAGTACACCGCCCCACCCGCGCACGCGCCCATGACCAGCGAGATCTGCGGGACGACGCCGGAGCTGCGCACGTTTCGGAAGAAGATCTGACCGTAGAGGCCGAGCGCGACCACGCCCTCCTGGATGCGCGCGCCACCGCCGTCGTTGATCCCGACGACCGGACAACCGATCTTCATCGCCAGGTCCATCACCTTGACGATCTTCTCACCGTGGACCTCGCCCAGCGCTCCGCCGAACACCGTGGCGTCCTGGCTGAACACGGCCACCGGGCGGCCGTCGATCGTGCCCGTGCCGGTGAGGACACCATCGCCGAACGGGCGCCTGGCGGCCATCCCGAAGTTCGTGGACCGGTGCCGCATCAAGGCGTCGAGCTCGACGAACGTGCCCGGGTCGAGAAGCTGGTCGAGCCGCTCGCGCGCGGTCTGTCGGCCCTTGGCGTGCTGGCGCTCGACGGCCTGCTCGCTCCCGGCATGGATCGCGCCGTCGATGCGCTGGTAGAGGTCGGCCAGCTTGCCGGCGGTGGTGTGGATGTCGGGATCGTCGGTCGCGGCAGCGTCGGTGCGCGCTCCGCGGACGCTCCGAGCCGGTGGGCCGGCGTCGGTGGGCGCTGCGTCTGCGCTCCGCGTGGGCTGGATCGGCTCGGTGGCAGCGCTCATGCTCGGGAGCCTAATCGGGCGGTGACGTGCGGTGACATGCCCGGCCACACGGCGCACGTCACGAGCGTCGACGAGGGTCCGGGATGGAATCGGTCAGCTGATCTCGACGAGCCCGTGACCCGACCGTGCCTTGCCGGGGGTCGGGGCTTCCGCTTTGATCCCACAGTGAACCCTTGCGGTACCCGAACCGGGGAACCGTCAGTGCGATCGGAGGATCGAATGACCGACCAGCCCTACGCTCTGACACCTGCCGGCGCCGCCGCTGCGCCGAAGGATGTCCAGACCGCTTTCCGTCTCTGGATCGCGAACATCGTGCTCGGCGTCATCGGCGGCCTGCTGTCGCTGCTCGCCTTCGACGATCTGGTGGCCATGGTCGAGCTCCCGCCCGGGGTGACCCCGGAGCAGGCAGCGTTGGGCGCCACCGTCGGAGCGATCTTCGGGGCCGTGGTCACCCTGGTGTTCCTCGGGCTCGGATTGCTGTTCGCGTTCAAGATGCGCGCCGGGCGGAACTGGGCCCGCATCACGCTCACGGTTCTGGGCGTGATCGCCGTTCTGTTCTCGCTGTTGTCGTTCGGAGACTTGCTGGTCATGGCCGGAACCGGCTCGATCGGCACCCTGTCCGTGGTGATCTCTGTGATCCAGAACTTGCTGATCATCGCTGCCATCTACTTCATGTTTCGACCGGCTGCGGCCCAGTACTTCGCCGCGCCCCGGCGCTGATCCGCCCGGTGCTCAGGGCGCCGGGCGCCGTAGCCCCTCGAGCATGCGTCGAATCAAGGCCGCGCAGTCGTCCCTGGTGCGCTGTTTGTCCTGCTCGGGGGTGTCGGCGATGGCCAGGGCCCACGCCACGAATCCCGCACTGATGGCGACAGACGATCGCCACCGTCGGGCGCTGCGGCGCGACCTCGGCGTGGACCTCGCCGTGCTGCCCGCGCGCCGTGACCAGGTCGTTGCGCGCATGTCGAACTGTCCGGTGATCAGCCGGTGGTGGGACCGGCGCGCGCACCGCGACATGCACGAGGTCGCCTGAGCGACAGGGCCGTCCTGAGCGACAGGCCACCAGGAATCGACGGCACACCCGGGCGATGAGAGGTACCCGTCCGTCGCGCACAGCCCGCCGGATCCCGTCGGCCCAGGTAGCGTCCCGGATGTGGACCGGGTCGCCGCCGCATTCGACGTCGAGGCACTGCGCGCAGCCCTGGTCGTCCCGGTCGGGAGCTGGGCCCGGCTCGATGTCGTGGCCCGCACCGGGTCGACCAACGCCGACCTCATCGCCGCCGCGGCCACCGGCGCCCCCGATCGCAGCGTGCTGGTCGCCGAACACCAGGAGGCCGGTCGCGGCCGGCTCGCCAGAACGTGGACCTCACCGCCCGCCTCCGGGCTCACCGTGAGTGTGCTGCTCCGCCCCGAGGGGGTGCCGGCGTCCCGGTTCGGTTGGCTGCCGCTGCTCACCGGACTGGCCGTGCTCGACACCGTCCGGGCGTACACCGCGGCGAGGTCCGGTCTGAAATGGCCCAACGATCTGCTACTCGGCGAGCGGCAGCTCAAGGCCGCGGGCATCCTCGCCGAGGCCGTCGACGGGCCGGCGCCGGCCGTCGTGGTGGGCATCGGGCTCAACATCACCGCCGCTCCGCCCGACGAGGCCGGCGCCACCTGCCTGGCCGCCGAGGGAGCGCCGGACGTCGAACGGACGGCGGTGCTCGTCGCACTGCTGGCTCGTCTCGCCGAACGGGAGGCCCACTGGCGTGCTGGTGCCGGCGATCCGGACACCAATGGACTGCGCGCCGACTACCGTGCCGGGTGCGCGAGCCTCGGGTCGGAGGTGCGGGTGGAACTGCCCGGTTGGCGAGCCACCGTCGGCGTCGCCGAGGACGTCGACCGGGACGGTCGCCTGCTGCTCCTCGATGCCACCGGGCGCAGGCGGCCGGTGGCCGCGGGCGACGTGGTCCATCTGCATCCGGCGGGTTGACCCGCCGGAGCAGTACGGTGATCCGGTGGCCTACCCGGATGACCTGCTCGTCGAGGGCGAGCGGATCATCATGCACAAGCACCCGCACTGGAAGATGCTCGTGGTGCCGGTGCTCGCCTTCCTGGCCACCGTCGCGCTGGGTTCGTACCTGGCCGCG
>JBOHEP010000023.1:0-14207 GCA_050701075.1 Pseudonocardia sp.
GCTCGTGGGCAGCCCTCGACGCACACTGTCGCCAGTGTTCCGGGGCTCTGCCCACGAGCGGCCGTGTGGTAGCCCTCCGGGAGGTTGACGGGATGGCACGGCCCCCATCCCGGAGACCTGCCCGCCCGGCGAGGGCACGCCCCTTCGCTGATCCCTTGACTGCCAGGCACTCACCGGGCCGCGTTTACCGGCACTCCCCGGCCGGAATGTTCAGGTAGAACGTCCGTCGCCGTCCGGGCCGATCCGCGCGCCGCCGAGGTGGTTGTCACTCAGTTAGTCACTCACCGGGCCCGGGAGATCAACCGCATCCGCGCTGGTCGGCCCGCGCTCTCCGTACCACGCCGGGCTCGTGTGGCATCCCGTCGACCTGGCATCGCCCGACCGCGCGGCGGGCCCGGGGGCAGTCCTCAACGCAACGTCACCCTACCTCGTGCAGCTCTGCCCGCGGGCCCGCCGCGTGGTAGCCCTCGGGGAGGTCGTCGGGATGCCGCGCACCCTGCCGCCACCCGACCTCACCGGCCACACTCCACTCCCCCGCCAGGCCCAGCGAGGGCACGCTCTTGACTGCCAGACGCGCTTTCCGGCGCCTCGACCCGCTATGGCCGGACCGTAGCGTCGGCGCTGGCTAGAGTCCGGGAACGCACGATACCCTGGCATCCGGCATCGGGCGGATCGGTTGTCACCTACTTGAGCGCTCATCGGCCCGTGGCCGGGCACCGGCCCCACCGCTCCGGCTCGCGGGAGCTTCGCGGGAGCTGGGCAGCTTGCTCGGGTCTACGACAGTGCCCGGGGGAAGCTCGGGTTTAGCGCTACGGTAGGGAGACATATCCGTGCCAATTGGTCCAGGGCAATACGACAAAGGGCTTGTGTGGGACGATGATGACGAATTCATCGATCAAAGGTGGCCAGAGTACAGGAAAAAGGTTACAGAAACGCACGGAGGAATTGGCGTGGCCGCTGCCGATTTCGACGAGCTTCTGCGCTATGGTTACGGCCGGAACCCGTCGAAGAGGCGGGAACTCTTCACTAGGCTGGTTCGAGACGCCCACAGCGACGAGGACTTGGATCTGCTCGCCAAGATTCTCGCAGTCCTCTATATGCAGCCTGCAGAAAGTAATCTGGCCCTAGGCTGGTTCTTTCATCGACTTCGACGCGGCGATGACGAGTTCGACGCCGAGCGGGCTGCGAAGATTCTGAATCGGGTTTATGAGATCCATTATCGCGCCGGAATGCTTATGGTGCTCACCTTGCGAGGGTTTGTCGACACATATGAGAACGAAACTCGTCTACTCGACGCAATGGAGGCCACGGGACTCCTGACCAGGGACGTGATGCGACACGTGAAGGATCCATCGCCGAAGGTGTTCCTCTCGTATGCACGCGAGGATTCCACGAGAGCTGAAAGACTGTATATAGACCTGCGCAACGTGGGTTTCGAGGTATGGAAGGACTCACATGAACTTCTCCCTGGCGAGCGATGGGAGACCAGAATACGGAAGGCTTTCCAGTGGAACGAGTTCGCGGTACTGTGCCTGTCTACTGCTTCCGTACGAAAACGTGGATTCTTCCAGATGGAGATTAAGCTGGCGGATCGTATCCAACGGGAGCGGTCGTCAGATGACGTTTACATTCTCCCAGTGCAATTCGATGAAGTCCCCATCGGCGACATTCCCGACGAGCTTCGGGACCTTCACTATGTTAGTTTGGCGAGCGACTGGACTGAAGGGGTGTCCAGAATTGCGGACAGCATTCTAAAGTATCATCGAACCGAATGATCGTCGGTCGCTGTCAGCCGTGCGTCGCAACGTAGGTGCCAGCACCTCGGTGTGAAGGTGGATGCGGCCGCCCCGGGAATGTCGGCCCCGTACTGTCGACCGGCCGAGTTACCATAAGCATCGTCAGCGTTACGGCATTGAGTCGCACCGTGCACACCCCTCAGTCTAGTGAGGCTCCGCCTCGGACCGCCGAGGTGGTGGCTGGGTTGGTGCCGGATGATCGACTCGGTTTTGGCCAGGCTCTCGCAGGAACCTGCGGTCATGATCGACAGACCGCCGTCACCCGCTGCGCCGAAGTCCGGCCACTACGTGACCGGCCGTGCCACACGAACGTGGCTGGTCAGGCCTATGCCTGCTGAGAATGGAGCGGGCGATCACAAGGGTAGCGGTCCAGAAAAACTCTGCCCAAGTGTCAAAGTCTCGGGGACCGAGACGCCCTAGAGTTCCAGATCACAGAGCGTACGCCTGTCGCGTCGGACCAAGGTCGGCACCAACGAACAGCAGCCGCGCGCCGCGCGGGGACCGGCCGCCAGGCCGCACGCCCCGTGCGAGCGCTTGCGGCTGCACGGCACAGTGCCGCTGCGGCGCCGCCAGGCGCCGCCTTGAACAAGAATGGAAAGTCTGAACCGCTGCGCTCGGTCCGCGTGTCGGACGTCGCTTGGTCGGTGACACGGGGCCGAGCGTCAGGTCGGCACGACGTAGCGGAGCACAATCGCGTCCCCAGGAATGACGGAGATCATGAGGCGGACCGGTCTGTCTGCGGGGGTGAAGCCCGTGCGGCGGTGCTCGGCTACGGGTGTCCCGGCTGGGATTCGGAGCGTCGTGGCCTCGATCGGCGTGGGCATGCGGACGACGATCTCGTCGACGTCGTAGGTCTGCTCGTAGCCCGCGTCTTTGAGGATGTCCTCGCGGGTTGTGTCCTGTGGGTCGGCGAGCTCGGTGCCCTCGACGATCCGGAGATCGAAGTAGTCGTCGGAGATGATGGCGGGCTCGCCGTCGATGTAGCGGACGTGGCGGCGCACGACACAGGTGTCTGCCTCGGGATCGAGGCGGAGCGCGGTGGCTACCTCCGGCGGTGGAGCGAGCCGTTCGACGTGCAGTGTCTCGCCGGATGGGTCGTGGCCTTGGTTCTCGACGTCGGTTCCCCAGGCGTCGGCCGTCGCGGACGCGGTGGATTCAGGTGACTCGAATGTCGAGAGGTTCCACTTGAGTCGCTGGCGGCTTCGGACGATGCGTCCGCGGCGGGGCCGGACGGTGACGAGACCCTCCTGTTCAAGGATCTGGAGGGCTGCTCTTGCGGTCTGCCGGCCGACGTTACGGCTGGCCGCTAACTCGGGCTCGGAGGGCAGGAGTGCGCCTGGTCCTAGCTCGCCGGAGTCGATCTGTTCGCGCAGCTCTGCTGCGATGCGGCGGCTGGCGGACTCCGGGGAGGTCATCTGCGTGGCTCGCTCCTGTGTCTCTGGGTGACTCGTCGTCACTCGCGTCTTCTTGTCCATCAAGTCTACCGGTGCATCTTGTCGGACAAGGAGGTCGTGTGCTAGCGTGTTCTTGTCCGACAAGGCTGTCGGACAAGGTGGCCACAGCGGCGAAGGAGGAGCGATGCGAGACATCCCGGTGATGCTGAGCGGTTACAAGCTGACGGTGGTGGATCCGCCGGTGCCGAAGACGCGCACGGATGAGCGGGGTGCGGTGGTGGCGGTGACGGATCGGCAGGGCGTGACGCAGTTCGTGGTGTCGGTGTTCGCCAAGCTGCGGGTCGGTGCGGGGGAGCGGGCGCCGAAGGGTGAGGAGATCAAGGTGACGTTGGCGACCGACCCTGGTGAGGGGTTCGGGGAGGACGTGCGGGTGGAGCTTGTTGACCCGCGGATCAACGCGTATCAGATCGAGTCGGACAACGGCCGGGTGAACTCGGGTATCTCGTTCAAGGCGATGGGCTTGAAGCCGGCGCACGGTGGGCGGGCCGACAAGTGAGGCCCGATCTGCCGTCCTCGTCGGCGAGCGTGCTCATGCACATCTACGAGACCTCGACCCTGACGACCCGCCTGCACCCCGCCGAGGGGCGGGCTGTGGTGCTGATCGGCGGTACGGGCGGCGAGGTGACCTTGTTCGCCGACTCTGCCGACCTGGTCCGGCTGCGCGACATGTTCGCCGAGGTGGTCGCCGAGTTGGACGCGGCCCGCGCCCGGCTGGCCGCCGAGTTGACCGCGGCGGATACGGCCGCCTGATCCGGGCGATCCGCCCGACCAACTGATTCGACACAAATCGCCGGGTTTCCGGTGCGGGGTAGTGCTGTGCCGGAAACCCGGCGGAATAGGAGGGCATGAGATGAGGTGTGGTGAGTGTTCGGGGTCGGGGTCGTGCGATCTCTGCGATGGCTACGGCTGCTACCCGGACAGCGTTCCGGGTGCCGGGGATGGACCCGAGTGCGATGTGTGTGAAGGCGCCGGTGAGTGCGCCGAATGTTTCGGCTCGGGTGAAACACTCGGAGATGACAGTGAAGTCAGAGAAGTTGACGACAGCGGTTCGGAGAGGGTGAACGGTTCATGAGCACAGTAACGAATGCGAGCAGTGGTCGGGTGCGGCAGCCCGCGCACGGGGTGGGCCGGTTGGTGCGGCGGTTGGAGCGGGAGCGGCGGAAGTGGTCGCGTGGGGACTCGCCGGTCCCGACCGAGCAGGCGTGGCGGGCGGGTATCGCGGAGGGTTTGCGGTTGGCGCAGACCGCGATCCGGCGGGGTGTCTGAGGTGGCCCGGCTGGACACGGTGAACCTGCTGCCGATCAACCGGCGGCCGCTGCGGCGTTACGGCGAGTTCTGGCGGGCGCTGAACATGGTCGGGAACGCGTTGATGGCCGCCGAACAGCTCGCGAAGAAGGCAGCCGACAACCAGCCCGCACGCGGGACGGCGGGCCAGGCGGCGCACTGGTCCACCCCGACCCCCGAGGAGCTGCACACCGCAGCCAAACGGGCCGGGCGGTCGCTGCATGTGATGTCCGCGGCGGCGAAGAAATGGGAGGCCGAACTGGTCTCCCGGGAATGGCGGCGATGACATGTCACGAACTGTTGACCGCACGATCGAAGACATCGACGCGGCCATGCGGGAGCTGCGCCGCACCCTGGGAGGGATTCCGTTCCGGGCCGGTGGGTTCAAAAACACCCACGACCAGCTCGCCCGCCACGTCGCACACATGACCGTACTTCTGGATGCGGCCCGCGCCGCATCCCACGACAAATGACCCGTGATTTGAGGGTGCCCGCCGGAGTGTTCTTGGCGGAATTCCACCGGCGGGCACCCCGCACCGTGCACCACCTGACCCCATTTGTGATCTGAGGAGATGGCAATGCGAAACACTACCCTCGCCCACTACAGCCAGCGCGGTCCCCGCGGCGGCTATGGGCACGGCACCCCGGTGCGGCGTTCGACCCGCGCCCCGGGCCGGGAGTTCCGGCTGGCCTTGTGGCTGGCGCGGCACCCGCTGTTCGTCCTGATCCCCGTGCTGGGTGTGTGGGCTGTCCTCGCGTTGGGGGTCGTCGCGGTCGCCTCGACCCTGGGCGGGCTGCTGCTGGGCGTGGCCGGCTGGTCCCGCGCACACCCGGCGACCTTCGACCGGTGGGCGGCCCCGCGGCTGCGCTCGACTCGCCGACGCTGGATCACCTACACCGGACCCCGCTGGGCTGCCGTGCTCGGTGACTGCGACCTGGTGCGCGACAACCGCCGCACCGGACAGATCCTGGTTCCGCGGGTGCTGCGGGTCCGTTCCTCCACGCCGTCGATCGACACCATCTACGTGCGGATGGTCCGCGGGCAGGACCTGCGATCGTGGCTCGACCGCGGCCCAGCGCTGGCCGATGCCCTGTGCGCACACCGGGTCGCGATCACCCGCACCCGACCCGGGGTGCTCGCGATCGTGGTCGAGAGCACCATGCCCTTCGCATACGTCGTCCCGGCACCCGAAATCCCCTCGGCCGCCGCCGACGTGGACCCGGCCGCGCTCGACGTCGGTGACAACGAACACGGCCAGCCCTTCACCCTCGGCGTCGCGGGCAAGCACGTCTTGGTGGCCGGCGCGTCCGGGGCAGGCAAGGGATCACTGCTGTGGGCGCCACTGCGGGCGCTCGGGCCGATGATCCCCGCCGGGCTGGTCCGGATCTGGATGATCGACCTCAAAGGTGGGGCGGAGACCGCGCGCGGCGCGCCGCTGTTCCACCGCCACGCCACCACCATGCCCGAGGCGCTGCGGCTGCTGGGCGAGGTGCGCGACGGGATGAAAGCCCGCCAGCAGCTCATGCGCGAGGAAGGCTGGCGGCGCTGCGAGATCAGCGCGGCCGTCCCGCTGGACCTAGTGATGATCGACGAGATGGCGATGCTGACCGCCTACGGCGACCGCGCCGAGGTCCGTGAGGCCCTGCGGCTGCTCGCCGAGATCCTCACCCAAGGACGCGCCTGCCTCATCTCCGTGATCGGGTATGTGCAGGAGCCGTCCAAGGACGTCATCGACGTGCGGGACCTGTTCACTACCCGCATCTGCCTCGGGGTCACCGCCGCCGCGCACGTCGACATGGTCCTGGGCGACGGAGCCCGGGAACGCGGCGCACTCGCCGATGAGATCCCCGGCGACCCCGCCCATGCCGGCATCGGTTACATCATCGACCAAGGCTCCCGGCTGCCGGTGCGGTTCCGCGCCGCGTATGTCACCGACGACGACATCGACGAGCTCGCGGCGCGCTGCGCCCGGTGGGCACAGTCGGGCGACGTCATCGACCTACCCCGGCGCGACCACGATCACGACGGTAGCGACAGCCAGGACGACGACGGGGATGACGGCGCCGCTGGCGCGCTGGTGGGTACGTGATGCACACCCACCGCAACCCCGACGACACCCACGCCGCCCGTGCCCTGGGCTATGCCCTCACGGTCACCTTCACCACCGGGATCGCCACCACGCTGGTCCCGCCCGCTCAGACCGTGATCATCACCACCGCGGCTGTGCTGGTCGTGCTCTACCTGGCCGTCCGGGTCATCGCCTGGCGGGTCCGGGAGCGACGACTCGACCGGACCGACGTAGTGGCCGCCGCTGCCGCCCGCGCCGCGTACGACGCCCGCCAGCACGCCAAGCCGACCGGTATGGCGTGGTCGGATCGGGGGGCCGCGTGATGTGGGCCGTCACCGGATGGGCCGCTATCACCTGGGCCAAACTCACCACCGTTCTCGCGCTCGTCCTGGTGGTGTGTTGGTGGCAGCTCGACCCCGTCGGCTTCGCCGTGGCCTGTGCCGGCGCCGCATTCGTGCAGCTGTGGCTGATCGGCGCCCTGGCCGGCGAATGGGCCGCCGAGGCCCGTAGCTCGTGGTGGTGGACCACATGACCACCACCGACCACGAGCAGGGTGCCCTGTTCGGCGACCCCGCACCCGCACCCGCCGCCGCACCGACCCCCGCGCCGGGGATCAACGATCTCGACCTGGTCGCCTCCGTCGTGGCGACCGCGCTCGACCCGGGCTACGTCCTGATCGGCCCGGCCGACAAACCACACCGGCGCGACCCCGCCCGACCCGGCGAGGTCGAACCCGTCCCCACCTACGAACGCGACATGATCAGCCAGCTTCTTGACACCCGGCACCTCACCACCGGCGGCACCCACCCTGTCCGCTGCGGACGCCGCGACGGCCCCGCCCGCTCCGTGCTCGTCCCCCGCGCCACCCGGGCGATGGTCGCGCGCTGGGCAGCGCTGCACCCCCTACACGGCCCCGCCGCCGGCCCGGTAGCCACCTCCCAGCCATCACCTGGTGGCCCGCGATGACCATCTACGTCGACGACGCACGTATCCGGGCAACGGTCGGGAACTACACCGCCCGCTGGTCACACCTGTTCACCGACGCCGATGACCTCGCCGAACTCCACAGATTCGCCCAGTCCATCGGGCTACGCCGAGCCTGGTTCCAAGACAAGCCCAGCGGTCCGCACTACGACCTCACCGACCGGTTGCGGCGCCACGCCATCCACGCCGGTGCGCACCCGGTGTCCTGGCGCGAGGTCCCCACGGTGTGGCCCAACAGACGCACCCAACACCAGCACCCCCCCACCCATGTGACCGCCGACCGGTCCGGCCCACCGCACAGCGACACACCCTCGACCACCCGGAGACCGCAATGACCACCACACCTGAACCCGCAGACACGGTGGTGCCCGCCGATGCCGGCGCGCTCACGGTCCTACACCGAGCCGAGCGCAACGGCTACGTGCTACTCGGCCCGCACGACCGCATCGCCCGCCTCGACCTGTCGCACTCACCGCACCCCGTCGTCGTCGACATCGGCCGCCACGAGCACGACACCGTGCACGCCCTCACCACCTCGGGTCTGCTGCAAGTAGACGTCATCGGCGGCACGTTCACCGTCCGCGACGGACCCGACCAGCGTCGCGGCTACGGCCTGGTCCTCACCCCCCACGGCCGCCACGCCCTGGACACCGCGCCATCGCCGGTGCGCTGCCAGGCCTGCCACGACACCGGGCAGATCCGCAACGTCGCCTACCCCGAGTGGTCACCCACCCACGGCGACTACCGCCGTCAACCCTCCAGCAGCCCGTGTCACCGCTGCCCGGCAGGAAGGCCACACCCATGACGGCCCTGACCCTCGACACCGACAGCTCCGACCTCGACGCGATCTCCGCGCGGCTGCGCGCCCCGGACTACCGGGGCTGGCGGGCCAAGGTCGAAGCATCCGGTGGCTGCGCGCACCCGATCCGGCTCTCCGGCTCCTCGACGATCCTCGACCGCGACGGCGCCACCCTGCACGAACAGACCGGGGAGATCTTCGCCCCCTGCGGCAACCGCCGCGCTTCAGTGTGCCCGGCCTGCTCTGATCGGTATGCCGGGGACGCGTTCCACCTCATCCGCGCCGGCCTCGCGGGAGGGGACAAGGGCATCCCCGCCACGGTGACCGGCAAGCCGCGGCTGTTCCTCACCCTCACCGCACCCTCGTTCGGACCGGTACACACCCGCCGCGTCTCCACCCGCGCCAGGGTGATCCCCTGCCGGTGCGGGGCGCACCATCGCGAGCACGACCCCGCGCTCGGCACCCCGCTCAACCCAGACAGCTACGACTACATCGGGGCGGTGCTGTGGCAGGCCCACGCCGGGAAGCTCTGGCACCGCTTCACCCTCGCCCTGCGCCGCACCCTCGCCGTTCAGCTCGGGGTGCCGGGCTGGCGGTTCCGCGAGCACGCCCGCCTGTCCTACGCCAAGGTCGCGGAGTACCAGCGACGCGGTCTGGTCCACTTCCACGCCGCGATCCGCCTCGACGGCCCGGACGGACCCGCCGACCCTGCCCCCGGTCTACCGCGCGACGCCCTGCGCGATGCGGTTCTCGGGGCGGCCTGCTCAGTCGCCATTGAGACCTTCCGTCCGGACAAGACACCGCTGGTGCTCGGCTGGGGCGTCCAGGTCGACGTCCGCCACATCACCGCCACCCGCGCCGAGCAGATCGAGGACGAGCACGGGGAGATCACCGACGCGGCATTAGCCGGCTACATCGCCAAGTACGCCACCAAAGGCACCGGCACGGCCGACCAGCACCCCGACCGCCCCATCCGCTCCGAACGCCACATCAGCTACCTCGACATCTCCGAGCACCACCGGCGGACCATCGCCACCTGCTGGCGGCTCGGCGAGATGCCGCAGTACGAAGCGCTCAACCTGCGCAAATGGGCACACATGCTCGGCTTTCGCGGCCACTTCCTCACTAAGAGCCAGCGCTACTCCACCACTTTCCGAGCCATCCGCGCCGAACGGCGCACCTGGCGCCTGACCGACACCCTCCACCAACTCGGACGCGACACCGACGACGCCGGTGACGTCGCACTCGACCTCTCCACGATCACCGTCATCAACGACTGGCGGCTGGTCGGCATCGGCCACCACACCCACGCCGAACGCGAACTCGCCATCGCCATCGCCGAACGACGCCTACAGCACCGATCCACCCGGCGGGGAGTGGCGACATGACCAACGTCCAGTACCTGACCGTCCCCGAGGCGGCCGCGTTCCTCAACACCTCGGAGCGGTTTGTCCGACGCCTCCTCGCCGAGCGGCGGATCGCCTTCCACAAGGTCGGATCGCACGTCCGGATCGCACTCGCCGACCTGGAGGTGTTCGTCCAGGCCTGCCGGGTGGAGCCGATCACCGTGACCGTGGTTCTGCGCGATCTACACGGGGTTGCGTGATGGCGAACAAGCCAGGTCATCGCCGGTTCGGCAACGTCAGACAGCGCACGTCTGGCCGCTGGCAAGCGCGCTATCCCGGTCCCGATGGGCGGCTCCGATCGGCGCCGGTGACGTTCGCGACGAAGCGCGACGCTGAGCAATGGCTCACGCTCGCCGAGTCGCGGATGATCCGCGGGGACTGGATCGACCCGGAGCGCGGGTCCGTGCCGCTCAGTGCATACGCCGAGAAGTGGATCAGGGAGCGGCCGTCGCTGCGCCCGCGCACGGTCGAGCTGTACCTATGGCTTCTGCATAAGCACGTGGCACCGAGGCTCGGCCCGGTCAAGCTCGCCGATATCACGACGGCGCTCGTGCGCGAGTGGCGCTCTGATCTCCTCATTGCGGGTGTCTCGCAGTCCGTGGCGGCCAAGGCGTATCGCTTGCTGCGCGCGATCCTGAACACGGCGGTGCAGGAAGACGGGCTGATCTCCCGGAACCCCTGCCGGGTGCGGGGCGCTGACCGCGAGGACCCCGCTCAGCGACCAGTGCTCACGGTGCGACAGGTCTTCCAGCTTGCCGACGCGATGCGCTACCCGCAGCACCGGGCGATGATCCTCGTTACGGTGTTCGCGACACTGCGGTGGGGAGAGGCGACCGCGTTGCGTCGGTGCGACGTCGCACCTGACGGCAGCTGGGTCCGCGTCAGCTTCGCGCATACGGAAGTGGTCGGTCGCGGGATCGTGGTCGGCCCCCCGAAGTCGCGCGCTGGGGTGCGGACGGTCGCCATCCCGACCGCTATCCAAGGGGAGATCGTCAAGCACCTCATGGCCTACGTCGACGCCCGTCCGGACGCGCTCGTGTTCACCGGTCCGAAGGGTGGAGCGCTGCGCCGTGCGCACTTCAACAACCTCACCCGGTGGGTAGTGACGGTCCGCAAGCTTGGGGTGCCCGGTCTGCACTTTCACGACCTGCGGCACACCGGCAACCACTTCGCTGCACAGACAGGCGCGAGCACCGCGGATCTGATGGCCCGGATGGGTCACGACGACATGCACGCGGCGCTGATCTACCAGCGGGCCACCAGCGAGGCCGACCGGCGCATCGCGGACCGGATGAGCGCCTTCGTCGAGGGCACGGAGTCGGGGGAGGAGTGCCCGGATGATGACGAGGACGGCTCGGCCAGCGCCCTCGCTCCGGTCCGTTGATTGGCCCACCAATGGCCCGACGACCGACATGTTCTAGACGCCGCGAAGGCCCAGCATCGGAGGATCATGCCTCTGACCTGGGCCTTGGTGGTTGAGCGGATGACGGGAATCGAACCCGCGTGTTCAGCTTGGGAAGCTGATGTTCTACCATTGAACTACATCCGCGCGTGTTCCGCGAGCTTAGCACCCACCCCAGCGTGACCTGAACGGACGCGCTCCTGCCGCCAATCGGGTGCATACTCCCCGGTAGTGACGGGAAAATGGAAAACTTCCTCGACGCGCTGTCATCGTTGCCCCCACAATGATCCTCGTCAGGCCAGGCTCCCCAGGCCAAAGGACCCCTGCGATGACCGAGTTCGACGCTTCCCTGAGCTCGCTTCCGGTTCAGGATCACGACCACGACGTGCTGCTCATCGCGGGCAGTCGGCCCGAGGTCGCGCGCTTGGCCCCGGTCGCCACCGCATTCGCGACGGCCGACCGCATCCGGGCGCTCACGGTCGCCACCGGTGCCGATCCGATGTCAGTACACGAGGCGTTCGATGCGCTGGGCGTCCCCGCAGACGTCACGCTGCTGCTGCGCGAACCGCCGAGCCCGCACCCGGCCGCGATCACGTCGATACTGATGACCCGACTCGACGAGCTGCTCGTCGAGCTCGACCCGTCCGCGATCATGGTGCACGGTGGCGGGGTGGCCGCCGCGGTCGCCGCGCAGGTGGCGTTCTGGCGACAGATTCCCGTGGTGCACCTGCAGGCCGGTGTGGCCAGTGACGACCTGCTCTGCCCGTTCCCGCAGGAGGCCAACCGGCGAATCATCGGCCAGCTCGCGTCGCTGTTCCTGACCAGTGGTGGCGCTGCCGGCCCGATCGGGCCCAACACGATCCCGGTCGGTGACACGATGGCCTCGAACCCGCGCTCGGAGGACATCCGATTCGCGCGGCACATCCGGCGGACCCAGACCGGCGGCCCGCGCCTGGTGCTCGTCGGGCTCGACCGACCCGACTCCCTCGGTGTGCTCGCCGGCCTGCCTGACCTGCTCGAGCGGGAGCCCGACATAGAGGTCGTCGTGTTCGGGGAGCTCGCGGTGCACGGTGCCGCGTACCCGCTCATCCAGCACGAGCGGGCGGTTGTAGTGCGCGACATGCCACTCGCGGATCTCGTCGGCTTGATGGCGGCGAGCACGGTGTTGGTGTCCGACGACCCCGAGCTCGTCACCGACGCCCCGGGTCTCGGCACGCCGGCAGTGCTGGTCGATGGCCCGCACATCCCGGAGCCCGGCGACTCGATCCGGAGCATCCTGAGCCCCGCCGTGATGTGGGCGATCCGGCAGGTCCTCGCCGCCGACAAGCCAGGACGCGCCGAGCCCTCCGACGGCCTGGAGGCCGTGCGGGCCGAGCAAGCGGTGGCCTGGATGTTCGGTCTGTGCCCGTCGCCGTTGTACGACGACGCCCCGCATCCCACCAACACCGAGGCCTGACCCCGGCGCCTAAGGTTGCGCCCGTGCTGCTGTCTGACGGTGACCTGCGAAAGGAGCTCGACGCCGGCCGGCTCGTCCTCGATCCGTGGGATTCCGCGATGCTCCAGCCGTCGAGCATCGACGTGCGGCTCGACCGTTTCTTCCGCGTGTTCCAGAACTCGCGCTACACCCACATCGACCCGCGTCGCCAGCAGGACGAGCTGACCTCCGCGGTCGAGCCGGAGGGCGACGAGCCGTTCGTGCTGCACCCGGGGGAGTTCGTGCTCGGGTCGACGTTCGAGTCGGTCGGACTGCCGGATGATCTTGCCGGAAGGCTGGAAGGAAAGTCGAGTCTGGGCCGCCTCGGGCTGCTCACGCACTCCACCGCCGGCTTCATCGACCCCGGGTTCACCGGCCACATCACCCTCGAGCTCTCCAACGTGGCCAACCTCCCGATCACGCTGTGGCCGGGCATGAAGATCGGGCAGCTGTGCCTGTTCCAGCTGTCCTCCTCCGCCGATTTCCCGTACGGGTCGAAGGAGGCGGGCTCGCGCTACCAGGGGCAGCGCGGCCCGACGCCCTCGCGGGCGTACCTCAACTTCCACCGGGTGGACACGCAGCGCTAGCGGTGCGCCCGTGCCGCGGCGAAGCAGTAGACGCCGAAGGCCGCGAAGCCGATCGCCATCGCCACCAGCAGGACCGTGCCGAAGGGCTGGCCCGCCATCGTGCGCAGGGCGGCGTCCAGGCCGCCCGCCTCGTCCGGGTCGCGGGTGAGGGCCGCGGCGCCGATGAGGCCGCCGATGGTGGCCACGGCCGCGCCCTTGGCGATGTGGCCGACCTTGCCGATGCGCTCGACCCACTTGCGGCTGCCCGCGGGCAGGTCGGAGGGGTCGAGGTCGTCCATGAAGGAGCCGCGGACGCCGGTGACGATCCCGGCGACGCCGACGCCGATGACCACCGCGGCCACCAGGCCGACGATGAACACGCCCGCGGGCAGGTCCATGACCTTGGCGGTCATCTCCTGCTGCTTCTGGTCGCTGTCGCCCGCGCCACCGCCCGCGGCGATGCGCACGGCGGCGATGCCGAGCGTGATGCCCGTGCCCGCGCGGATCGCGGAGCTGATCCGCTTGCGCATGCGCTTGCTCTTCTTGTGCACCCAGGTGTAGCCGATCGCGGTCTCCAGCGCCTGCCACAGCGCGAAGGCGAACAGCCCGATCCCGAGCACCCACAGCACGATCACGCCCGATCCCGCCGCGATCTGCGACAGCGCCCCGGTCTGGTCGGCGTCGTCGCGCCTGCCGCCCATCACCACCTGCAGCGCCAGCCAGGCGAGCACGACGTACACCGCGCCATAGCAGACCATTCCGGCCTTGCCGATCTTCTGGACCGGCTTGGCCACCCGCTCCGCGTCGACCGCCACCGCCCGCCTCCCTCACTCGATCAGGTGAAATCGCTGGTGGGGAGGTGTCCCTCGGCGGGCACGTCCAAACCTGCGGTGCCAGCCTGATCTCGGGAGAACAGGAGGAACCGGTTATGCCAATCGGCGGAATCTTCAGCGCGATCATCGTCGGCGCCATC
>JBOHEP010000024.1:0-4864 GCA_050701075.1 Pseudonocardia sp.
TGCCCGCTCCGGAGTGGGACGCGAGCAACGCCGCCGGTTATGTGGCACCCCGTACCGAGGCCGAGCTCGTGGTGGCGGGAATCTGGGCCGAGGTGCTGGGGGTGGAACGAGTCGGGGCCGAGGATAATTTCTTCGAGCTCGGCGGGGACTCGATCCTGAGTATTCGGCTGGCGTCACGGTTGCGGGCAGCTTTTGATGTGGAGTTGTCTCCGCGAGTGGTTTTCACTCATTCTACGGTCGGTGAGCTGGCCGCAGCGATACCGGCTGGTTCCGGCGGTTTGTCGACGATTCCGGTCATTTCTAGAGACCTCATGCCAGTCCCATTCTCCGCCCAGCAGTCCTTCGCCCAGCAGCGGTTGTGGTTCCTGCACGTGTTCGAGCCGGACAGTGCGGAGTACGCCACGCGGTTCGGGTTGAGATTGCACGGGGAGCTGGACATCGATGCGTTGCGTGCGGCGTTCACCGGGCTGGTCGCTCGGCATGAGTCGCTGCGTACGACGTTCGAGCAGGTCGACGGGCTGGGTATGCAGGTGGTGCACCCGCCGCGGCCGATGCCATTGCCGATGTTGGACCTGTCGGATCTGGAGCAGCCTGAGCGTTCCGCTGAGCTGGAGCGGGTGCTGGCAGCCGAGAGTGACCAGCCGTTCGACTTGAACTGTGGACCGCTGATGCGGGTGCGGCTGGTGCGGTTGGACGCCGGGGACCACGCGTTGGTCCTGGTCCTGCACCACATCATCACCGACGGTTGGTCGATGGGCGTGCTCGTCGAGGAGCTGAGCATGCTCTATCGGGCGGCTGTGCGTCACGAGGTGGCCGACCTGGCGCCGCTGCCGGTTCAGTATGCGGATTTCGCCGCCTGGCAACGAGCGGCGCTGTCCGGCCCTGTGCTCGAGGAGGGGCTGGTTTATTGGCGGCGTCAGCTCGACGCCCTGGCGCCGTTGGAGCTGCCGACCGATCGGCTCCGGCCGGCGGTGCGCACCTCGGCCGGCGCGATGCACGAGTTCGTGGTGGCGGCGCAGCTGACCGCCGAGCTCAAGGAGCTGGGCCGGCGTATGGACGGCACGTTGTTCATGACCCTGCTCGGTGCGTGTCAGGTGTTGTTCGCGCGCTGGTCGGGGCAGGACGACATCGCCGTGGGCACCGTGGCCTCGGGTCGCGAGCGGGCCGAGCTGGAAGGGTTGATCGGTTTCTTCGTCAACACGCTGGTGCTGCGCTCACAAGTGACCGGCGAGCAGAGTTTCCTTCAACTTCTCGATCGGGTTCGGAAGACGGTGCTGGACGGGTTCGCTCATCAGCAGGTGCCTTTCGAGCGTCTGGTGGATGAGCTGGCCCCGGTCCGGGACACCAGCCGGACCCCACTGTTCCAGGCCATGGTCATCCTGCAGAACGCTCCGGGACAGGCCCCGGACCTGGCCGGGCTGGACGTCTCCGGGTTGGAACTGCCGGTGGCGACCGCGCCGTTCGACCTCACCGTGCAGTTCCACGAGACCGGTGACGTCCTGGTCGGTGCGTTGACCTACAACACCGATCTGTTCGACGCCGCCACGACGGAACGGATGGCCGAGCATCTGCTCATGCTGCTGGCCGGGATCGCGGCTGAGCCGAACCGGCCGGTGGCCGAGTTGGCGTTGTTGACCGAGGACGAGCGGCATCGGGTCCTGGTGGAATGGAACGACACCCGGCGGGTCGTGCCGCCGGTGGTGTGGTCGGAGCTGTTCGAGGCCCAGGTGGCGCGCACGCCGGATTCCCTCGCGGTGATGTGCCATCGTGACGACTCGTCCCGCGAAGAGCTGACGTATCGGGAGTTGAACGAGCGAGCGAATCGCCTGGCACGGCTGCTGATCGCACGGGGCGTGGGCCCGGAACAGCTCGTCGGGTTGGCTCTTCCACGCTCGCTGGACATGGTGACGGCCCTGCTCGCGGTGACCAAGGCGGGCGCCGGATACCTCCCCATCGACGTTCATCTTCCGCCCGCACGGATTGAGTTCATCTGCGCTGACGCCGACCCGGCCGTGGTGCTGAGCACGCGGGCGACCTCCGGGTGTCTACCGGTCGATGTGCCGCGGCTGGTGATCGATCACGCCCGGACCGTTGAGGAGATCGCCGGCTGTTCGGGTGCCGAGGTGAGCGACGCGGAGCGGGTGGGGTCACTGTGGGATTCCCATCCGGCCTATGTGATCTACACCTCGGGGTCCACCGGGGTCCCGAAGGCGGTGGTGATCCCGCACGCCGCGCTGGTCAACTTCCTGGGCTCGATGGCTGAGCTGTTCCCCATGGAGGAGTCGACCCGGCTGCTCGCGCTGACCACCGTCGCCTTCGACATCGCCGCGTTGGAGTTGTACCTCCCCCTGTTGCGCGGCGCGGCCGTCGTGCTGAAGGACGGGATCGTCTCCGACCCGGCCGCGCTGGGCCGGGTGGTCGCGGACTGCGGTGTCACGATCATGCAGGCGACCCCGTCGCTGTGGCAGACGCTGCTCTCCGCACGTCCTGAGGGCGTGCGCGGGCTGCGGATGCTGACCGGTGGCGAGGCGCTCCCGCCGACGCTCGCGACCATGATGGTGGAGCTGGGCAGCGAGGTCACCAACCTCTACGGGCCGACCGAGACCACGATCTGGTCCACCGCCACCCGACTCGACGCCCGGCTCGGCACCCGGGGCGTCCCCACCATCGGCAAGCCGATCTGGAACACCCAGGCCTACGTCCTGGATGACCGGCTGCGCCCGGTGCCGATCGGGGTGCCCGGAGAGCTCTACCTCGCCGGGCGCGGCTTGGCCCGCGGATACCTGCGCCGCCCGGGATTGACCGCAGCCGGCTTCCTGGCCAACCCCTACGGCGCACCGGGGCAGCGGATGTACCGCACCGGGGACCTGGCGCGCTGGACCCGCAGCGGCGAGCTGGCGTATCTGGGCCGGGCCGATCAACAGATCAAGATCCGTGGGTTCCGCATCGAACCCGGTGAGATCGAAGCGGTGTTGAAGTCCCAGGCCGAGATCGCCCAGGCAGTGGTCATCGCCCGTGATACGCAGGCGGCATCAGGTCAGAGCCCGCACAGACGACTGGTCGCCTACCTGGTGACCGCACCGGGGGCACCCGCGCCGGATCCGGCGCTGCTCCGCGCAGAGCTCAAGAAGACCCTGCCCGATTACATGGTGCCCGCGGTGTTCGTGACGCTCGAGGTGTTGCCGTTGAGCGCGAACGGGAAGGTGGACCGGAAGGCATTGCCCGCACCGGAGCGGCTCACCGAGCCGGTGGCCGAGTACATCGCTCCCCGGACCGGCACCGAGCGCACCCTCGCCGACATCTGGGCGCAGGTGCTGGGGGTGGACCAGGTCGGAGTCCACGACAACTTCTTCGAGTCGGGTGGGGACTCGATTCTGAGTGTTCAGGTGATGTCGCGGGTGCGGGTGGCGTTCGGGGCGGAGCTGTCGCCTCGGGTGTTGTTCGTCGATCCCACGGTGGCGGGGCTGGCGGTGGCGTTGGCCGAATCTGTCGTGTCCGACTCGCCCCCGATCACTGTGGTGGATCGGGTGGGCGAGCTGCCGTTGTCGTTCGCACAGCAGCGGCTGTGGTTCCTGGATGAGTTCGACCCGGGTGGCGCGGGATACGTTTCGGCGTTCGCGTTGAGGTTGCGCGGTGAGCTGGACCGGGATGCGCTCTCGGGGGCGGTCAGCGCGCTGGTGGCGCGGCACGAGTCGTTGCGGACCACCTTCGAGACGGTGGACGGGCGCGGGGTTCAGGTGATCCACCCGGCCGCCGAGGTGAGCGTGGCGGTGCTGGACCTCACGGAGCTGGCCCTACCCGAGCGGGAGGCAGAGTTGCGCAGCGTCCTGGCCGCGCAGGCTCGCCGAGGGTTCGACCTGGCTCGGGGTCCGTTGCTGCGGGTGGGTGTGGTGTGTCTGGAGGCCACTGAGCACGTGCTCAGTGTGGCGATGCATCACATCATCACCGATGGCTGGTCGATGGGCGTGTTGGTGGCCGAGCTGGGGGCGCTCTACAACGCCGCGGTCGCCGGCCAGGACCCGCGGTTACCGGTGTTGTCGGTGCAGTACCTCGACTACGCGGTCTGGCAGCGGGAGCTGCTCTCGGGCCCGTCCTCGGACATCGCGCTGGCGTACTGGCGGGAGCAGTTGGCCGGGGCGCCGGTTCTGGAGCTGCCCACTGACCGGCCCCGCCCCGCAGTGCTGACCTCCTCGGGTGCCCTGCACCAGTTCGTGGTCCCCGCCAAGGTCACCGGGCGGCTCAAGGAGCTGGGTCTGCGTTCGGACGGCACGTTGTTCATGACGCTGGTCGCCGCGTGTCAGGTGCTGTTCGCCCGCTGGTCGGGGCAGGACGACATCGCGGTGGGCACGGTCGTGTCGGGTCGTGAGCGGGCCGAGTTGGAAGGACTGATCGGCTTTTTCGTCAACACCTTGGTACTGCGCTCCCGAGTTGATGACGGGCAGAGTTTCCGACAGTTCCTCGCCGGGGTTCGGGAAACCGTGGTGGATGCCTTCGTCCACCAGCAGGTCCCCTTCGAGCGCCTCGTCGACGAGCTCTCGCCGGTCCGGGACACGAGCCGGACCCCGTTGTTCCAAGCCATGGTCGTGTTGCAGAACGCCCCCGGGCAGGCTCCGGAACTGACCGGGCTAGCGGCCTCCGGTGTGGAACTGCCGGTGACCACGACGAAGTTCGACATCACGGTGGAGTTCCAGGAGGTCGGCGAAGAGCTGGCCGGCGCGTTGCAGTACAACACCGACTTGTTCGATAAGGCCACTGTTGAGCGGATGGCTCAGCATCTCCTCATTCTGCTGAATGGGGTTGCGGTTGATCCTGACCGGTCGGTGGGTGGGTTGCCGTTGTTGGGTGAGGTTGAGCGGGATCAGTT
>JBOHEP010000025.1:0-6408 GCA_050701075.1 Pseudonocardia sp.
TCGGTGCCGACGGGACCACCCGATCCCGGGCCGAGACCGACCACACCCGAGCACCGAGCACCGTGTTCGGGCAGGCCCAGACGCGCCGGCGCGCCTACCGCGCACCGGGCAGACCCAACCTGCACCCCGCCGACGCGGCGCTGAACCTACCGGCCCAGCGCCACTCACACGGCCTGCGTCCCCTCGCGGTTACCGCGGTTACCGAGGCCACCCGCCTCCCGCCCGCAACTCAGCGATCACCACATCCCGCTGCCCCAGCGCCCCGACCACCACCGCGAGCTGCTCACGCAACTCAGTGACAACAGCGGACTCCCCAGACACCCCGCCATCATCAACATCAACCACCCAAGAGCAAGGCGACGCGCCGAAGCGGACCTGACCAGTTACTGCGGTGAAAGCCGCCCGTACCGTTCGGGAAAGGCCGACGGAAAAGGATCTCAGCCAGAGACACCTCGCCGGCGGCCCCTTTCACTCGGGGGGAGGCCGCGCGGAACAGGACCCGCCCTGGCGCAGGCACCCCACCGCGCGGCCCACCCTGTGCCGAAGTCGGCACCGTCTACGACACCACCCCGGCCGTGCCCACCCCCGCCGACATCCTCCCGGCCACCGGCACCGCCGCCGCCGACCCCGCCCCCGGCCCGCGCACCGGCAACAAGTGGCTACTTGCCAGCGTGGCCGACAACGCCGCCAGCGTGGCCGCCCAGATCTTCACCGAAGCGGGGCGCCGCGACCCCACCCACACCCGAACCTGGATCGCGCTCGTCGACGGCAACAACCACCAGATCAACCGGATCCTCGCCGAAGCCCGAGCCCGCGACGTACCAATCACCATCACCATCGACTTCATCCACGTCCTCGAGTACCTGTGGAAGGCCGCCTGGTCCTTCCACACCGAAGCCGACCCAGCCGCCGAGGCCTGGGTCCGCTGCCACACCGCGAAAATCCTCGCCGCCAACCCCACCCGAGTAGCCCGGTCGATCCGCCGCCACGCCACCAAGACCGGGCCGACACCCACCCAACGCGCCGGCGCCGACACCTGCGCGACCTACCTGACCAACAAGCCCCCCACCTGGACTACTCCACCGCGCTGGCCAAAGGCCGGCCGATCGCCACCGGCATCATCGAAGGCGCCTGCCGCCACCTGGTGAAAGACCGCATGAACATCACCGGCGCCCACTGGGGACTCACCGGCGCCGAAGCCATCCTCAAACCCCGCGCCGTCCGCAGCAACGGCAACCTCGACACCTACAGGACCTACCACCTGTCCCAGGAACAACAACGCGTACACCAATCGCGCTACCCCGACAACCGCGTCCCACAAGCGGCATGAGCGTCACTCCAGAAGAGCCCCACCCAAGTCAAATGAGACAGTGAATCTTACGGGGTTGGCTGCGGCGTGATGGTGGGCGCCGGGGCTGCTCAGCGCCGCCCGCCGCCGTCACCAGGAGGACCGGGAGCGTGAGGCTCAGGGCCGCCGCCGTCAGCACGGTTCGTCCAGCGCGGGGTTGGTGACGTCCACGAGCCAGCGGCCGTCCTGAAGGAGCACCCCAGCGCGGAAGCGGTAGCGGGGGGTGCGGTTGGCGAGATCGTCGAGGACCTCCTCGGTGGTGTCCGCGATCAGGCGCGAGTCGCCGAGCTCGACGCAGTCGACAATCTCGACCCGCCCTTCGCTCGCCTCACCCACCGCGGGCGCGCGTGAGATGACCCCTTCGGTGTGGGCTGGGAAGCTCGCGTAGTTCTCGACGTCGCGGCGGACGCTCTCCAGCGCCGTGCCGGACGCGACTTCGCCGAGCGCGGCAGTCCAGTCGCGGCTTGACGGCGCGGCGAAGGCCCCGCGCCAGTCGGCGTCGGTTATGTCGCCCGACGCGACGAGGTCGTCCGTCAGGCGGTTCGCGTATGAACGCCGTACGTCTGTCGGCACCGTCGTCATCAGCACAAAGACCCCTTCGTCGGCAGCCCGCCCTGTCGCCTGCCAGCGGCCCCGGCGCGGTGCCGCCCGGACGTCGATCCCGAACGCGAGCGACGAGGGTCCGTGCTCGGGGGCCGTCCACCACCCCGGCTGGGTGCTGATCGTGGAGCGACGATGGTTGGTGCCGGTGGGCCAGGGCGCACAGATGCTCGGCCCGAGTCCAACGGGATCGTTACCGAAAAGCCGACGCACGAGTTGGCCTCCCCGGTTCGGAGCGGGTGTGGTGTGCCGTTGACATGGGCTCCCCCGGCCGGTTGCGCTCGATGGCATCGACTTGACGGCAACAGAGCGCGACGCCGCGACGCTAGGGCGGAGCAGGGTCTCCGCTAGAAGCTCCTGACCAGGCTTTTAATGGTCGACCTAAAGGTCGTCGCACGAGAGATCAAATCCCGCCCCCGGCACACATGACTCGTTCCAGACTTCTGAAAAATCGTCGTTGCGACACCGACCTCCAAGCGATGGTTGACCTCTACGTAAGAGGTTCGACGGCGAAGGCTGTCGCGGAACGGTTTGGTGTCAGTGTGCGGAGCGTCAAGCGGCTGTGTCGTGAGCGAGACGCACACAAGCGCTGGTGAGCACCGCGAGGACTGGACCACCACCAGGACCCACCACCGGTCGACGAGGGCGCCGACTAGGCACTAGTCGGCGCGTTCTGCGCTGTTGGGATCTGTCTGTCGGAGCGCGGTGAGCGCTTGGTGGATGAGTGCTCGTGCTGCGTGTCCGTGGAGCGCGGATTTTTGCAGCAGCGCGAATGCTCTGGTGTGTATGGCGATCTCGCGGGGTTGGGTAATATCGAGTCCAGCGGAGACGCTTTCGACGTGTACTCGTTGCTCGTCGAAAATCCAGAAGCTTCCTTGGGCGAGGCAGTGGCGTTCTCCGACGGCGGGGATGATACCGAGGCTTACCCGTGAGAGTGACATGACGGCAAGTAGGCGGTCGAGTTGCCCGGCCATCACGTCGGTACCGCCGACGCGTGTGCGGAGGGTTTGCTCTTCGAGTACGAACGAGAACCGTCGGTGTCCGGTGTAGAGGACGTGTTGGCGTTCCATGCGGGCGGCAATCGCGTCGTCGACATCGTTGGGGATATCGAGGAACTCATTCCAGAACTGGAAGATCGCGGCGGCGTAGTCGGCCGTGTGGAACAGTCCGGGCAAGACTGTGTTCTCGTAAACTTGAAAGAGTTTGGTGCGTTCATACAGCGGCACCGACTGGGTTTGTGAATGTTTCAGTCCGGCGCGCATGTGGCGTTGCCATTCGACATACATCGACTCGATGGCGCGCACGGTGGCGATGAGGTCGGGAATTTGGCCGCCAGCGTCGCATACGCGGCACCATGTTGTGATATCGCTCTCGCTGGGCGGCTGGGTGCCGTGCTCGATCTTGCTGATCTTGGTGAAGTGCCAGTGACATAGCTCGGCTAGTGCGCGCCCGGTCAGGTTCGCCTCGGTCCGGATTTCTCGCAGGCGTGTTCCGAGGGCTTGGCGAGCCTGCTTGACGGGCGTGGTGGACAACGTTTACGACGGTGTGTACTCGTTGTGCGGGATGGCGATGTCCCAAGCCTGCTGGAACGTCGCGCTACAGGCCGCAACTATGTCAGTGTCGGTGGTGACTTCATGGTCAAGGACATGCCCGTCGCCGGAGAAATGCGTGAACGCGACTGTTTCACGGTCGAACATCCAAAAATCGTTGCCTGGTAGCAACAGCATGGAAGCATTACGACGGGGGAGCCATCGCACCTCCTCTCCGGCGCGAACAAGCTGCGTAGCATCTAGCCACTCGAAACGGATGTAATCGGTGACCGGCTCGGAAACGATGCGGAGCCTTCGCAGCGTTGTACCGGATGCCGTGATGTCGTTCATTAACGTAAACCATGGCGCCCACCACTGATCCTCGGTGTCGGGTCTAACGGTTCACCACGAAGCCAGGTCGCGAACCTGTCTTTTTCGACATCTGTGGCATATACGTCGCGCATCTCAAGGTGCACTACTTCACTACGGCATGAGGTGAGAAGCTTTCGACGCTCCTTCGCCGAGATCGGCTCCAATACCTACACTCCTACCAGCAGTTCGGCAATAGCGGACTTCGTGACATGCACGCATGTTTCATAGTCAGGGATGGTCATCTGCCCCAGGGTGTCAGTGTCAGTGACACGCTTGCCCTGAATGATGAAATGACCGTTGGACAGTACTTCAACGATAGGCGACACCAGGCGAGCGACCGTGCCATCTAACCCGTCTGAGGAGAGATGATCAAACAGCGATGGCGGGACCTCCACGAGGGTTTCATCGTCGGGGACAGCGTGACGGGCGAGGACGGCAGCGTCGGTAACAATCCATCCTTGCACCACGTAGTCCTGGTCGGTGGCCTACAGGGTCGGCGAATCATCGGGAGTGGACACCTTGCCCAGAAACCTTAGCTGCAATGTCGTTCTCCAATCTGAAGACTTGCCCAATGTTGCCTCAACATGTCTGAGCATCGACCATGACGAGCAACACGTCAAGTACCTGTCGTACATGGGGTTTCATCTAGCGATCATGGGCTCAGCGGTCAGCGCGTGGCCCGACTAGCGAGGCGTCTTCAAGCAACATCGTGCAACTTTCTTCCGGTGTGGTTGCCGTCGGTCCTAGCGTCGAAGCCCATGACAGCACAGCGGCACGGGAACCTCCTGGCACACCGCGCGGTGTGCCAACTGCCGCGGTGGCAGGCGTCGCGCGGTTCGGCCTCGATGCGCCCGGCGCCAAGGATGCCGCAGTGATGAGCCGTTCTGTGAACGCGACGTTGTATCGGGTGTTCGGCCGGGAGCAGTCGGAGCTACTGGACACGGTGCTGGCCGGTGAGGTCATTGCCGACCGGGACACCGCCGAGCGGCTCATTCGGACCGCCGGCCGCCCTGGTGCACCTACATGCAAAGCATCCCCTCGACGCGCACGGCCGGTGCTCCTTGTGTCGACCGCCGCGCATCCGGTGGCCGTGGCGTCGGTCACCGTGCTCGGTGCACGCGGCGCTGAGTTTCTACCTGCGCCCCCCGGGCTGCGTCCTGACCGCCGTCACCGAGCCTGAGCATGACGAGGCGACTCGATGACACTCCGACGCCACCAAAGCGTTGTCTCTGCGCACGGCACCCAGAAGGACTGACGGGTCGTGCGGGTGTTGAGGCGGTTGCTGGCACCGTGGTGGCCGAAACCCAGGGGTACGGGTCGGGTGCGGATGCGCCGGATGATGTGCACCTGCTGCGGGCACCATGTGTGGGTTGTCATCGGTCCCCCGACAGCAACCAAGGCCCTCGTACAGGAGACCAGCTGCCTCGCAAGCACCCGGCTCAACCTGCACACAGCCCAGACCGGGCCGAATTCGAACACGTCACGTGGGAAAACAAAGTGCGTCGGCGTCCCACGTGTCTATCTTGCTGCGCACCGCGCCCGTTAAAGAGTGTAGAGCCGTGCGGTGCCGATGGCGTCGAGGGTGCCCGCGTGGATGGCGGCGGTGACGGTGTCGGAGAGGTATCTCAGATGGGCCTGGTCATCGACGTTCTCCACCAGGACTCGGCGCATTTCGCCGTCGCGGTAGCTCTCGTCGTCGGCATCGAACGTCAAAGCTGCCGGGTACACTGCCACGGGCGGAGGCCGGAGTGCCGTGGATCGTCGACGGCCACGTGGTTGCGGTCGTCGAGTGCAACGCCGGACGCCGTCGGCCCGCATGTAGAGCGACACCAGGCCGACGCCTTCGGCGGGCACGTAGGGCAGCAGCACGGTCTCGTCGTTCTTGCCGAAGTAGGTGTGGATCTCGGCGAGGTGAGCATCGGACATCCGCTGTGCCCAGGCGACGAACAGGTCGAGCGTCGGTCGGTGGACGGCAGGCGCCGTCGAGACGCGCTCGGCGAACGCTTCGTTGCCCTTCACGCCGCCACCAGGTAGCCGACAAGTCTGACGAGGTCCTGTGGCGCGCGGTCCAGTACGAGAACGACTCGCATGCTGCCGGCCTGCAGCGCCGAGTCGAGCGTCGCTTGGAACTCCTCGGCGTCGGGGCCTGGGCCTGCGCGGCATCGCACACGACCTCATGCAACGGCCGTCCGCCGAGGTGCTTCGCGCCGGTAGCTCACTCCGCCGCCGTGAGGCCGTGGACGGCGGCTGCGTAGGCCGTCACCTGGGCCACAACGGCGCGACGGGACTCGGCGTTGTTACAGAGCTTGACCTCGATCGTGACCGGCCGTCCGTTCGCCGTTCCCGAAGACCTCCATTACCCTCACCGCGCCCGTCCGCGCGACCTTACGGCCGAAGTAGTTGTCCTGTGTCATGGACACCTTCGCGTGGCCGAGTTGGTCCGCAGCCTGTCGTGCTGTCAGGCCGGCCGCGTCCATCAGGTCGCGACCGTGCGCCGCGCCTGGCACTGTGCTGATGCAGCCGCATGCGCTCGCGCGGGCGTGGGCCTCCGGCCGGTCC
>JBOHEP010000026.1:0-3249 GCA_050701075.1 Pseudonocardia sp.
TGCCCGCTCCGGAGTGGGACGCGAGCAACGCCGCCGGTTATGTGGCACCCCGTACCGAGGCCGAGCTCGTGGTGGCGGGAATCTGGGCCGAGGTGCTGGGGGTGGAACGAGTCGGGGCCGAGGATAACTTCTTCGAGCTCGGCGGGGACTCGATCCTGAGCATCCGGGTAACCTCGCGACTGCGGGCCGCCTTCGGCGTGGACCTTTCTCCACGCGCCGTTTTCACCCATTCCACGGTCGCCGAGTTCGCTGCCGCGATACCGGCTGATTCGGTTACCGGCGCATCGGCTATTCCTGTTGTTCCTCGGGACGGCGAGCTTGCGTTGTCCTTCGCTCAGCAACGGTTGTGGTTCCTGCACGAGTTCGAGCCCGATAGTGCGGAGTACGCCATCCGTATGGGGCTGCGGTTGCGTGGTGAGCTCGACCTCGACGCGCTGGGCGCCGCGTTCACCGGGCTGGTCGCTCGGCACGAGTCACTCCGTACCACGTTCGAGCAGGTCGACGGTCGGGGTATGCAGGTCGTGCACCCGCCGGACGAGGTGTCGCTGCCGGTGCTGGACCTGTCGGAGCTGACCCGGCGCCAGCGTGAAGCCGAGTTGGCGCGGGTCCTGGTGGCGGAGGGCAGTCGGCCGTTCGACCTGGCCCGCGGCCCCTTGATGCGGGTGTGCCTGGTGCGGCTGGGCGACCGGGACCACGCATTGCTCATGGTGCTGCATCACATCATCACCGACGGTTGGTCGATGGGTGTGCTCGTCCAGGACCTCTGCACGCTGTATCGGGTGGCTGCGGGTCACGAGCCGGTCGATCTGGCACCACTGCCGGTGCAGTACGTCGACTTCGCCGCCTGGCAACGAGCGGTGCTGCCCGGCCCGATGCTCGACGAGGGACTGGCCTACTGGCGCCGTCAGCTCGACGGCGTGGCGCCGTTGGAACTGCCGATCGATCGACCCCGACCGGCGGTACGCACCTCTGCCGGTGCCCTGCACGAGTTCGTGGTGCCGGCCGACGTCATCACCCGGCTCGAGGCCATCGGACGGCAGCGCGGCGGCACGCTGTTCATGACCCTGGTCGCCGCCTGCCAACTGCTGTTCAGTCGCTGGTCCGGGCAGGACGACGTCGCCGTCGGTACGGCGGTCTCAGGTCGTGAGGGCGCCGACCTGGAAGATCTGATCGGGCTCTTCGTCAACACATTGGTGCTTCGTTCCACAGTGGATTCCACCCATAGCTTCACGGAGCTCCTGGGCAGCGTGCGGGACACCGTTCTGGACGCACTGGCTCACCAGGACGTGCCATTCGAGCGGCTCGTCGACGAGTTCGCACCGGTCCGTGACACCAGCCGTACGCCGTTGTTCCAGGTGATGGTGATACTGCAGAACAACTCGCAGCAGGTACCCGACCTGCCCGGCCTGGAGACCGAGGAGCTGGCACTGCCGGCTACTACCGCGAGCTTCGACATGACTCTGGAGTTCGGGAAACGAGACGATGTCCTGGACGGCGCACTCCAGTACAACACCGATTTGTTCGATGCCTCGACGGTCGAGCGGATGGTGGGGCACCTGCTGGTGTTGTTGGGTGGCATCGCGGTCGATCCGGATCGGCCGGTGGGTGAGTTGCCGCTGCTGACCACTGCGGAGCGGGACCAGCTGCTGGTGGAGTGGAACGACACCCACCAGGTCGCGCCCACGACAAGCCCGTCCACCACAACCCTGCCCGAGCTGCTCACCGCCCAAGCCGCCCGCACCCCGGATGCGGTAGCCCTCGTGGTCGAGGGCGAAGAGCTGACCTACCACGAGCTCAACGAGCGGGCCAACCACTTGGCCCATTGGCTGATCAGCCAAGGAGCAGGCCCCGAGCAGTTCGTCGGGCTGGCCCTGGAACGGTCCGTGGAACTCATCGTGGCACTACTCGCTGTGACCAAAACCGGTGCGGCGTATCTCCCGATCGACCTGAGCCACCCACCAGCCCGGATCGACTTCATCTGCACCGACGCCGACCCAGCCATCGTGCTGTGCACCCGACACAGCACTGGGTGCTTACCCGACGATGTGATCCGGCTGGTGATCGATGATCCCGACACCGTCCAGGGGATCGCCGGCTGTTCTGGTGCTGACGTCACCGACGCGGACCGAGGAGAACCACTTCTCCCCAGCCATCCCGTGTATGCGATCTACACCTCAGGTTCGACCGGGCGACCCAAAGGCGTGGTGGTCACGCACCAGAGCGTGGTCGATCTGGCGGGGTGGGCGGCCGCGGAGTTCGGAGTGTCGGGGTTGTCTCGGGTGTTGGCGTCGACCTCGCTGAACTTCGATGTGTCGGTGTTCGAGATCTTCTGCCCGTTGACCGTGGGCGGCAGCATCGAGTTGGTCCGCGACGTACTGGCACTGGGTGAGCCTGGGGTCGGTGAGCGGGTGGCGAGTTTGATCAGCGGGGTGCCATCGGCGTTGTCTCAGGGCTTGTCCCACGGTGGTGGCGGCGCGGTTCGGGCGGACACGGTGGTGCTGGCGGGGGAGGGGCTCTCGGTCCGGGCGGCTCGGGAGATCCAGGCGGCGACCTCGTGCCGGCGGATCGCGAACATCTACGGTCCGACCGAGGCCACGGTGTATGCCACCGCGTGGTACTCGGAGCTCCCGGTTGATCAGTCACCGCCGATCGGGCGACCGATCACCGATACTCGGGTGTTCGTGCTTGATGCGCGGTTGCGGCCGGTGCCGGTCGGGGTGATCGGTGAGTTGTACATCGCCGGCACCGGGTTGGCGCGGGGTTATCTGCACCGCCCCGGGCTGACCGCGACCCGGTTCATCGCCAACCCCTATGGCGCACCGGGTGAGCGGATGTATCGCAGTGGGGATCTGGTGCGTTGGGCTCCCAGCGGGGAGTTGGAGTATCTGGGCCGGGCCGATGACCAGGTCAAGATCCGCGGGTTCCGGATTGAGCTTGGTGAGATCGAGGCTGTGCTGGCCACCCACCCCGGGATCAGCGAGGTTGTGGTCACCGCCCGGGAGGACCATCCCGGCACTAAGCGTCTGGTGGCTTATCTGGTTCCTGCTGATCAGGACGCCCCCCCGGCCGCAGAATTGCGGGATCATCTCGCTCAGGCTCTGCCCGATTACATGGTGCCCGCACTGTTCGTCACACTCGGCGAGTTGCCGCTGGGCCCGACCGGGAAATTGGATCGTCAGGCGCTGCCCGCCCCGGATCAGCTCACCGCGCCGGTGGCCCGGTATGTGGCTCCCCGGACCGACACTGAGC
>JBOHEP010000027.1:0-3127 GCA_050701075.1 Pseudonocardia sp.
CCTCGGCTCTGGCGCACTCATGAGAACAGGTCGTCGCCCGTCGAGTCGAGCTGGTCGAGATCGCGACAGCCGGTGATCCGAACCCTGACCTCGTCGGACGTCTCTACGCCGAGCGTCTCGAGCACGCCGAACAGCGCCGGTGACTGACCCCTCGGCCCAGCCACCGGGCTGTCGCGGGAGCTGGCCGCGGCGCAGAGACGCCGGACCGTGTCGAGCATGCCCTCGTCGGCTATCGCGAGCGGGTGTAGCCTGCTCGCCCGCATGAGATCCGGCTCGGTACGGATCCGATGTCGAGGTGGCCCGAGAGCTGGTGCGCGCCGCGGGCGGCTGGTTCTGAGGCCGGGGAGGTTCGACGCCCGCCGCCGGTCAGGTCAGCGGCAGGACAGCCACGACCGCCTCGGCGAAACATCCATCGGTACGTCGGCAGGACAGCCATCGGGTGTATGCCGGAGAGTAGCCTCGGCATGTGCTCGATGACCTTTACCCGCGCCGCTCGCACGAACGCGTAAGCGCTGCGCTGGGTGACACGAGGGTGGTCGTCCTCAACGGAGCACGCCAGACAGGGAAGAGCACCCTCGCCCGGCTGGTCGTCCACAGTCGGCCGGGCACCCAGATCCGATACCTGGACGATGCCGCCGTTCGCGCCGCTGCGGGCGCCGACCCGGCGGCGTTTGTCCGGCACGATGGCCTGCTGGTCATCGACGAGGTCCAACGCGTGCCCGATCTGATTCTCGCCATCAAGCACGCGGTCGACCTGGACCCTCGGCCCGGCCAGTTTCTGCTCACCGGATCCGTGCGCCTATTCGCCCTCCAGCAGTTTCCGGACCTGCTGCCGGACGATCGAGCTGTGGCCGCTGTCGCAGGGCGAGATCGACCGCACCTCCGAGGGGTTCGTCGATGCCGTGTTCGAGTTCGGCCAGGATCTCGTGGCACGGCCATCCACGTTGCACCGGTCCGACTATCTCCGACGCGCGCTCACCGGCGGCTACCCCGAGGCCGTGCGCCGCACCGACCTGGGTCGACGGGCGCGGTTCTTCGAGTCGGTGGCCTCCGACCTGATCAGTCGTGACGTGCGTCAGCTCAGCGACATCGGGCGCCCGGCCGACATGAGCCGCTTGCTCGGCGCCGCCGCGGCCCAGATGGCCTCGCTCGTCGTTCCCGGTACCCTCGCAAGCCGGCTGCAGATCCCGGCGAACACCCTCAAGCGTTACCTGGAGCTGCTGGAGCTGCTCTACGTCGTCCGCCGGATCCCGGCCTGGTCCACAAACCTCACCACCCGGGCTGTCGCCACTCCCAAGATGATCGTCACCGACTCCGGCCTCGCCGGGCATCTGGCCGGCCTGACGCTGAAGCGCGCGACCCGTCCCACGGCCCCGATCGGCCCGATCCTGGAGAACTTCGTGCTCAGTGAGCTGGCTCGCCAGCTCAGCTGGGCCGCCGAGCCCGTCCGGCTCTACCACTATCGCGACCGCGACGGCTATGAGGTCGACGCGGTTCTCGAGCATGCCTCGGGCGACGTCGTGGCCATCGAGGTGAAGGCCGCCGAGACCGTCCGCGGCGAGGACTTCCGGGGGATCCGGCACTTGGCACGACGGCTGGGTGATCAACTGGTCGTGGGGATCGTCCTCTACGCCGGAGCCCAGCCACTCCCGTTCGGGGATCGGCTACGTGCCCTCCCCATCGCCGCGCTCTGGACCAGCTGAGAGCACCCGACCCGCGTCGCGCCACGCCGCGGTGGGTGCGATGGCACGGTTGACCAGCATCATCTGGTGCTGGACGCCGTGCTGCGGCTCCCATCACTGTCGTCATGGCCGCAGCCGGACTGCACGTCGAGATGAGCGTGGAGCACGCGGCCTGAACGAGTCGGCGATTCGGCGCCAGAGCCGAAGACTCACGTCGCCATAGCAGATCCTGATAAATACGCAGATCCACCCGCCGGCCCAGCAGCTTCTCGAACTCCCGCTCCATGGCCGCAGGCGCGAACAGGCCCGGCGTGCGTCCAGGGATGAACTCGATCAGGACATCGACGTCGCTGTTCGTGTCGAAGTCTGCGCGAAGTACCGAGCCGAACAGCGCAAGGCGTCGGATGCCGTGCCGGATCGCGAACTCGGCCACAGCCGTGTCCGCCAACTCCAGTCCGGGTCGAAGCTCGACCGGCACAGCCTGGCAGATCATGCGAGGCAGGCGCAGACCCTCCGGCCGCTGCGGCCGGGCTGCGGTCACCGAGTTTGGCGTGCTGCCCGACTACACCGGCATCGTGGTGCACGACGCCCGTCGGTCTACGACGCGGCTCGCCGAGCACCCGATGCGTCCCCGGCCGGCGCCAGTCCAAGACCCGCGACCTGTTGGAGCGGCTGCGTGAGCGTGACGCACCGCCCTGCGTCACGACCACCTTAATGGTTGGCAGGAGCCGGGCGGCGACGAATGGATCGGCGCCCGGCATACCGATGGTAAAACCTGGCTGCGTGAGCGGGCGCAGCGGTCGCGGAGGCGATGACCGAGGATTCGTCGTTGTCGTTCAATAGATCGATCACAGACAATGGCATGCCCGCGAGATCGGAGTCGCCGGGTCGTGCACGAGTCAGCCGGGGAGGTAGGCGCCAGGATGGTTGCACCCGACGGCCGGGACCACGAGCAGCGACTTCGGGACGTGGTCGTGGTCGTCGCGCCGATGGCCGAGCATCGGCACCTGTGCCGCTGCGGCGAGGAGATCCGCATAACTCGCCCTCGCCGCGATCTGACCGAGAAGGATGCCGACCAAGTCGATTGGAGATCAACACGGCCGACTATGGTGCGGTTTCCCAGAGAGTGGACACCGGCATTGCCCGCATTCGGTCCCCGAACGGCAGTGTGTGACCGCCGGTGTATAGGACGACGCCGAGGACGAAGTCCACGCCGAGCCGGTCGGCAAGATGGCGCAAGCCGCGGAAATCCTCGGTCCGCACCGTCGACGAAGCCTTGACCTCGACGCCGACGACCTGGCCTCGACGGTTCTCCAGCACCGCATCCACCTCGACCTTGTCCCGGGTTCGGTAGTGGTACAGCTCCACCTCCTGGTCCGACCAGGTCAGCTGCCGAGCCAACTCCATGAGCACGAAGCCTTCCAGCAGCGGTCCGAGTGGCGCGG
>JBOHEP010000028.1:0-2599 GCA_050701075.1 Pseudonocardia sp.
GGATCAGGAACCAGGGCCGCTGCGCTGGGCCGCCGTGGAGGCGGGAAAATGGGGGCTGCGTCCGTCCGGGACGCCGATTTTACTGTGATGCTCGCTTGAGCTCGTGGGTCAGGATGGTGCTGGGGGCCACCGACAGGAACTGTCGATTGTTGCCGTGAGCACGCGGACCAGACTCTTTGGCCCTGTGGTCCCTCCGGACGGGCGCGACCTGTGGTCCCGTCGTCTGGGGGAGGGTTTCATGGAGCTGCTGCATGAGCGGTGTGCTGGGCTGGACATCGGTAAGAAGGATCTCAAGGCGTGTGTGCGCACCCCCAGTCCGCGGGGGAAGCGGTCGCGCCGGCAGGAGATCCGTACCTTCGAGACCACCACGAACTCGCTGCTGGAGTTGCGGGACTGGCTGGTGGCCGAGAAGGTGACGCTGGTGGTGCTGGAGGCCACGGGGGATTACTGGCGGGGTGCTTTCTACCTGATGGAGGGCTGCCTGAACGTGATGCTGGTCAACGCCGCGCACGCCAAGGGCCTGCCGGGGCGCAAGACGGATGTGTCTGATGCGGCGTGGCTGTGCCAGTTGGGTGAGTGCGGGCTGCTGAAGGCCTCGTTCGTGCCCCCGGAGCCGATCCGGCAGCTGCGCGACCTCACCCGCTACCGCACCACCCTGGCTGCCGAGCGCACCCGGGAGGCCCAGCGGCTGGAGAAGGAACTCGAAGATGCGGGGATCAAGCTGTCCTGTGTGGCCAGTGACATCCTCGGGGTCTCGGGGCGGGCCATGCTGACCGCGCTGATCGAGGGGGAACGTGACGTGCACACCCTGGCCGAGATGGCCAGGGCCAGGATGCGCCCGAAGATCCCCCAGCTGGTCCAGGCACTGACCGGGAACTTCGGTGAGCACCATGCCTTCCTGTGCCGGCTGCACCTGGAGCGCATCGACCAGCTCTCCACGGCCATCCTGGAACTCTCGGCGCGGATCGAGGAACAGATGCGCCCTTTCGCCCGCCAGCTTGAGCACCTGGTCACCATTCCCGGGGTCGGCCAGGCCACCGCCGAGGTCATCATCGCCGAGACCGGGGCGGACATGACCCGGTTTCGCACCGCGGGGCATCTGGCCTCCTGGGCCGGGATCTGCCCGGGGCACCACGAATCCGCCGGGAAACGTAAGTCCGGCAAGACCCGGCACGGCAACCGATGGCTCGGGGGCGCCCTGGGCACCGCGGCGATGGCCGCGGCCCGGACCAAGGACAACACCTATCTCGGGGCCCGCTACCAGCGCCTGGTCCCCCGGCTCGGGAAGAAGAAAACGATCGTCGCCCTGGAACACTCGATCCTGACCGCCGTGTGGCACATGCTCACCCACGACGTGGACTACCACGACCTGGGCGGGGACTACTTCACCCGCCGCGACCCCCAACGCGCCTTGCAACGCATCATCCGGCAGGCCAGCGCCCTGGGCTTCACCGTCCGCTTCGACCCCATCCCCGCCGCCTAACCACCACCCCATCACCCACCACACCAGCCAGGCCGGCCAGGTCACAACCTCTGCCCAGCCCGGCCGATGCAGCCTGCCCTCACGACCCCGTCTGGTCACCAAAAATCCCGCGTGGTCACCGCTTATTTTCGGACCAGTCGCTTGAATCCGGCGCCGAGGTCGGCGTCACCACCGGTCACCTGCACCCGGCCCGTTCGTAGGAGGTCCTCCCAGCCCGCCCTGCCGTAAAAGGCCAGCAGCCAGGCAACCGGATCGCCTGAGAGACGGCAGTCGGGGGGCCTGCTCTCCGGCGGTTCGATCCTCACGGCGCCTTCGCGAAACCAGGCCAACATACGGGGACCGCCGTCGACGGTGAGCTCGTAGGTGGCGTCGACTCCCTTGGCAGCCTCGCTGTCGATGAGCAACGGCACGAGGGGCGGCCAGCAATCAACGACCATCCGGGCGGACTCTTGCTCGAGCGGCCACTCGGCGCCCAGAACCCGAGCCATGTCATACCCGTGGCTCCTGGCGGGCAGCGTGGATGTCGACAGTGATCATCCTCATCTCGCGGTACCGTTGCACGAACGCGCCCTGCTACCCGAAAGGCGTGGATCCGGGACACCAAATTAACTACTCCTCGTAACGGAACCACACCGTACCGCTGAGACCCACCCTGACAGCGCCCCGCACAGGGTCAGCGACGGCGACTGATCGCGGTCACGGGGGAGCCGGCGAGCTGGCGCGCGAGATGAGATCGCCGGCATCGGGCGACGCCGTGCCAGGATGGTCTCGTGTCGAGTGTGATCTGGATCTCCATCGCCGTCGCGGTGGTCTTGCTGATCCTGCTGGCCGTGGGCCTGCTATTGGCTCGCCGCCGACGGATCAGCATCACCGAGAAGCCGGAACAGCAGGTAGAAGCGCCTCCAGCGCCTCGCCGTTATCAAGCTGGCGGTTCCATCAGTTTCACCTCCGGCGGCAGCAGTCCACCGGCGCCGCCGCAAGCTCCGACGGCAGCACAGGCCCCGGCTCCGACGGCAGCACAGGCCCCGGCTCCCCCGCAGGCTTCGGCACCGGCGCCGCCGAAGCCGCCCGTGAAGGCGCCCGCGAAGGCCTCGGCTCCGCCACGGGCCCCGGCAC
>JBOHEP010000029.1:0-4609 GCA_050701075.1 Pseudonocardia sp.
CGGTAATCGCGTCCTGGAGATCGGTGCCGGAACCGGGTACAACGCCGCGCTGCGGTAGCCGGTCCCGTCCAGTGCTCGCCGGGCCCGCTCGGTCACGTCCGGATGAATATCGATGGTGCTCACGTGGCCGGTTTGGCCGACGAGTTCGGCGAGCAGCGCGGCGTTGTACCCGGTTCCGGCACCGATCTCCAGGACGCGATTACCGGGACGGGCGTCGAGCTGGCCGAGCATCATCGCCACGACGGTGGGCACGGATGCGCAGCTCGCGGGCCTGCCGTTGTTGGCGCCGGGCTTGGTGGTGATGGCCTTGTCGGCGTAGGCGTCCTCGACGCTCGCCTCGGGCACGAACAGATGGCGGGGTACCGTCCGCAGCGCCTGCTCGACACTGCTGCAGTGCAGATGGCCGGCGGCCTCGATGTGGGCGACCATACGGTTGCGCAGGTCCGCGGGCTGGGTATCGGTGGTGGCGGTCATCCCATTCCTTCCAGGATAGATTCCTACTGATCGCCCCAAAACCGTGATGCCGCAACGTTTTCAAGGCACGAGCATGTTGGATGATCCCGCCAGTGCGGGTACTTGTCAGACCATCAAGCAGCTCCCTCACTGAACATCGGCTGGTAGTGCCTGGTGGTCGCTACGCCTCGCACCCAATCGATCTTGCCCCGGGAGACCCATGTCGCCGGATGATCTCGGTGGGCCACGTCGAGCGCCCCGGACCTCGGGGGCGGTGTCGACCAGGAGCGGAGCGACGCCGGTCCTTCAACGGCGGCACGATCCACCATCCGACGACTGGCTTCGACGCAGGACGCCCGCGAAGGAGACAGACAAGAACCCGCCATGCTGCGCAGCGCTCCTGTGCCCGGTGCATCATCTCAACCGCCCCGGACCAGAAGTCGTTCATCGGAGAGCCGCACTCGTAGAGTATTACGTAGAAAATTACGTACGTCTATACCGTCTCGCAGCTGCCTGCTGCGACTGCGCACCCGGCCGGGTGCAGACTGTCGCCGACGTGCGAGTGTCGAGCCTCGAGAAAGGATCAGCTACGGTGGCGAACCGCGACGACCCCTCGGCCGTCCGCTGGCTGGTTGGCGTCGAGCTGATCAGGTATCGCGAGCGGGCCGGCCAGACGATCACCGCCGCCGCCAAAGAGATCGCATGCTCGCCCGGGAAGATCAGTCACATGGAGTCGGGCCGTAACCAGCAGCAGCCGGCCGAAGTGACCGCGCTCATGCGGTTCTACGGCGCCGACCAGGCCGCCGCTGATCGCCTGGCGTCGCTGGCCAGCAGTGCTGGCGACCAGACCTGGTGGGCACCCTGGACCGACGTCGTGCCGGACTGGTTGAGCACCTTCGTCGGACTGGAGGGTCTTGCCACCCACGCCGTCTGGTACTCGCCACTGGTGTTGCCAGCCCTGCTGCAAACAGGCGGATACGCGCTGGGAGTGACCGCGGGCAGCATTCGGGTGCGACCCGACCACAACGAGCGCATGGTCAGCCTGCGCATGGAACGCCAGAGCCGACTGTTCGACGACGAGGAACCGCTCAACCTGACCGCGATCCTGGAGGAAGTCGTACTGCACCGCCCCATCGGCGGGCCGAGCGTCATGCGGGCCCAGCTCGAGCATCTGATCGCGGTCGCGCAGCGTGACAACGTGGAACTACTCGTGCTGCCAACAGCGGTCGGCGCACATGACGCTCTGGTCGGCCCGTTCACCGCGCTGGACTTCACTTCGGCGCAGTCGATCGCCTACGTGGAGCTGGTCAATGGAGCGGTCTACGTCCAGGATCAAGATCAGGTCGCGGTGTATGCTCGCATCATCGACCGGCTGCGCGAGGTCGCCCTGGCACCCGCACGCAGCGTTGAGGTGATCCGCTCGTATCTCACTGCAATGCCCTGATCCACCGGAGGACGTAGATGAGTACAGCAGCCACACATCGCGCCGGGCGGCGTAAGTCGACCTACTCCGATCAAGCCAACGGATGCCTCGAGGTCGACTTCATCACCAGCGGTGTCGTCGGGCTGTCGGACAGCAAGCTCGTTGACAGTCCGGTCATCCTCTTCACCCTCGGCCAGTGGACAAACTGGCTCGCCGAAGTCGCGGCCGACGAACTCACCAGCGCCAACGGAGCCGTCACCGTCACCTCGCGCCCTAACGCATGGACCGTATGCGAACTAGCGACAGGTACCACACTGATCTTCACCGACGCTGAGTGGATCGCGTTCCGACTCGGCGCACAGGACGGGCAGTTCACCCCCTCCATCCCGCTCCCTGTGAGCACACGCTGAGCACGCTCCCCGGCTGACCCAACTGCCACCCAGGTTGGCCGTCAGGGTGGCGCTGACCCGAAACAAGTTGTCCGACAACCGTAGTCGCCTTCGAGTTCGTCGCGGACCCGGAAGCGCACTTCCGGCCCGTAATGACCGCGGCGTCGCGATGTGTCATGCTACATCGATCCGGGGTTCGATCCGGGATTCCCGGCGGTGGTGGAGGCGTCGATGCGCGCAAGGATCTTCCTGAGCTGGTGTCATCAGGACAAGGCACTCAAGGAGGCGTTGCTGCGCGATCTGCGCCCCGCCCTCGGCGTCTTCACCGACCTCGACGTCGAATGGTGGGAGGACAGCCACCTGACCTGCGGGGAGGAGTTGACAGCGGGCATCGTCGACCGGCTGGACGAGGCCGACTTCGGCCTGCTCCTGCTGAGCACCCGCTTCTTCGGTCGACCGTTCATCCGGCGCCACGAGCTACCGCGGTTCGCGGGTCCACACGCCGACAAGGGCCTGCTGCCGGTCGCGCTGAGCCCGCTGCCTCCGTTCGGCCCGGAGCACGACCTGGGCGGCATCGAGCGCCGGCTCGTGTTCACGCGGGACGCCAAGAGCTTCGCCGAGCTTTCCGGCGCCCGGCGGACGAGCTTCGCCAATGAGCTGGCGGCGGCGATCCGTCGGCGCGCCCTCTCCCTGAACGGGTACCGCGCGCTGTGACCGCCCGGCTGCTCCGCGACGAGGTCGCCCACCATCTCGCCGCTCTACAGAAGCGGTCGACGCTCACCGCACTGCAGGCGGCCCGGCTGGCGGCCATCCTCGACACGCTCGCTGACGACGGGCGGTTCCTGCTCCGGGCCGCCCTCGACGTCGCCGAGTTCCCGGCGGGCGATACCCGCGGCCAGGAGGCCTTCCAGGACTTCCGCAGGCGGGTCAATCAGACTGCGGCCGAGGCCGGCGTCGATCTCCGGCTGGAGCTGGACTCCCGTAAGGCGCCTCCGGACCAGCGCCACGGCTGGTTCACCGGCGGTGACCTCGTCGACGAGGGCATCGCCTCCTTCACCGGGGAGGCCGCCGGGCGGACGGGGATCGATCACCCGGTCGCCCCGGAGGTCGCGGAGCTCGGGCTGTCCCGCCGGACCCGGGTGTACGTCAGCTTCCCCCCGACGACGGGCGCCATGGCCCGGAAGGTGGACGTGCTGCTGCGGCAGCTGCGTGAGGCGCTTGCCCTGGACCGCGAGCGGTCGTGGGAGGTTGCCGACTCGGGCTCGGTCGGGCCGGGCGAGGATCCCGAGGCGGTGCGCGACCGGCTCTGCGCGCTGGCCGACGTCCGGCTGGCGCTGGTGACCCCCGCGTACCTCGCAGCTGCCGCGCCGGACTCGCTCGCCCGGGTCATCGCATTCGCTCTGAGCGGCCTGCCGGACGGCCCGCCGGACCTGGGCCCACTGCGTCTGCACGACGTCCGGCGCCGGACGGAGCCCTGGGACGAGTTGACGCGTACCGACCAGCGCCGGCGCTATGTCGCCGACATGGTGGACGAGATCCGGCGCGCGCTGCTACCACCGCGGGTCACCGCCGAGAACCGGACGCCAGAGGACCCACTGACCGCGTGGTCGACGAGCCTGGCCCGGAGCAGGCGGGCCGGGGACAGTGCGGTCCTGATCGAGCCCGAGTCGACCGAGACCACCCTGCGGGAGTCCCAACTGGACCGCTCGGGCTCCGCGCACGGTCCGGCGCTGCCCGCCGTCGCCCGGCTGGTGGACTGGGCCACGGCGCAGGGGACGGGGGCGCCGCGGCTCTGCGCGCTGCTCGGCGACGTCGGCATGGGCAAGACGACCACCGCGAAGCTGTTCACCCAGCGGCTGCTCGACCTGCGCGCCGGCGGCGCCGGATGCCCGTTGCCGATCCTGTTCGACCTGCGCGACGTCCGGATCGCCGGCCTGGTCTCGACGATGACGCTCGACCACATCCTGGACGGCATGCTCGACGCCAACCGGCCCACGGGCGTCCCGCGAGACCGCCTCTGCGCCGACGTCGTCCGCGGGCGGCTGCACCAGGGTGACGCGGTGGTCGTGTTCGACGGGCTCGACGAGGTGCTCGTCCACCTGAGCCCGCACGACCAGCAGCTGTTCACCCGGCAGCTGTGGCGCGCGGTCGGCGAGAGCTCGGGAGCGAGGATGCTGCTCACCTGCCGCACCCAGTACTTCCGCACGATCCGCGACGAGGTCACGTTCTTCACCGGCGAGAGCCGCCACGGCCTGCGCGGCGAGGACTACCTGGCCCTGCTGATGCTGCCCTTTCGGGAGCAGCAGGTGCGGGAGTACCTGGCAGCCAACCTCGACCGCGACGC
>JBOHEP010000030.1:0-2489 GCA_050701075.1 Pseudonocardia sp.
CGGCGTGCCATCGACCCGGGCCATTTCCCGCAGGTACCAGTACGGCTTCCCGCCGATCACCTTCCGGTACAGACTTGCCACACATTAGGTCATACACAATCTGAAGATCAAAGACCTTGAGACACGCCGCAGAACCACAGGTCACACCAAGTCGAGTGGCCAAGCTAGGCCATCAAGATCGAACTATCCCGGAAACTCCCGCTAGAACCTGACGTCGGCATCCCCCGCTGTACGGTGGCGGGCAGAAGATTTAGAGCGCCCCCGCGAGCTGCCAGGCTCCGGGGGCGTGGACCGACGAGCAGAGGGTGTGTGTCGGACGTGGATGAGCGTACCTCCGCGCTGGGAGATGACCGCACCATCGGTCGTCGGTTACAGCGAATCCGGAACGACCGCCGGAAGTCGCTACGGGTGATCGCCGGGCTCGCCGGCATCTCCGCGGGCCACCTGTCCCGGCTGGAGAACGGGGAACGCGCCCTCGACCGCCGCTCGCTGATCGTGGCGCTGGCGAACGCTCTACAGATCGCGCCGTCGGAGCTGACCTCGCTGCCCATACCGGCGCCGGGAGACGGCGGTGCTGATGCTGCTGTGCAGGCCGTCCGCCGCGCATTGGTCGCGGCCGGCCGAAATCGAATCCACGGAGAGCCGGTCCCACTCGATGTGCTGCAACGCAGAGTCCAACAGATCCGCGAGGCACGGCGCCGTTGCGGATTTGGTGTCGTCGGCGAGGAACTGCCAAGCCTGATCCGCGACATTCACTCCACCATCGCAGCGGGCAGCGATGTGCAGGCTCTGACGGAGTTGGCAGTGGTCGTGCACGTGCACGTAACCTTGATGTGGCTACGGGACTCCGGCGCATCGGTCGACCTCCGATGGCAAGCTGCTGCGCTGGCTCAAGGCTTGGCCGAGCGTATCAGCGATGCAACGTCCATCGGGGTGGCCGCCTACGGCTCCGCGAATGCCCTGCTGGCCTCGGGTGCGTTCGATTTGGCGGCAGACGAATTGGACTCCCTGACGCTGCCTCCCACCACCGCCGACACGGCGGGCATGATCGGGATGGTGAGCATGACGCGGTCGCTGATCGCGATGGCCGACGAGCGGCCAGGCGACGTTGCAGCGCCCATGCAGGCCGCGAAGGAGCTTGCTACCCGGTTCGGAGAACCGGACGACATCCATGACCGTCTTGGATTCGGGTTCGGACCGACCAACGTCGGCCTGTGGGAGATGGCACTCGCGTTGGAGGCCGGCGAGCCCGACCGTGCAGTGGGTGTCGCTCAGCTCATCCAGCCCGAGCGGCACCCGTTCAAGACCCGCCAGTCCGCGTACTGGATGGACTACGGCCGCGCGCTGGCCCGGTTACCTCGCCGGACTGACGACGCGGTGAGGGCGTTGCGAAAGGCCGAACAACTGTTCCCCATCCGCGTGCAGCGCAATCCGTTCGTCCGGGACATATTTACGGAACTGGTCCCGCGGTCCAAGCAGGACGCGGTGGGCCGGGAACTGCGGGCCATGGCCCACAGAGCGGGGCTACTCGTTTAAAGTCCCACCGGGTGACGTTGTCATATTGACAACATGCCGGAACAGTATCGCTCCTAACGTCCCTCCGCATGTTCGCTGAGCTACGTGCCGTGTTCCGGGAAGGTCGTCATCGCCGTCCCCGTGGGTTGGGGCCACACCCGTGGATTGTGGTTCCTCGCCATGGTTGAAGAGGCGGTATCTGGCCGGCGTTTCGAGACACGGTCGGTGGCCGTCCGCGGTACGCGGGCGCACGTGGTGATCGTCGGCCAAGAAGCTACGCTGTGCGGCTTGGTGCCCACCGGTGACCTCGTCGAGCGCGACGCCGAGCAGTGCGCGGAGTGCGCGATGGACTGGCGGGCGTGCGGCGAGGAACCTCGGATGGTGCGCCGCACCCGAGTCATCGGGATTCAGCCCGAGCCCGTGGTCGCGTAGCGGGGTCGCCGCCCATAGATGTCCACCCGGCCCGCGGGACCCCTCGATCGCGGGCTCGGGCGGGCAGAGGGCAGTCCGGCGGCCGCGAGATACCCGTGGCGGCCGGGATGCCCCGTTCCAGCGAGGCGGAGCGTCGCCGTGACATCCACCGGCGACGCTCCGGCGACTTCGCCGTTGCCGCGCCGATCGGTGACGACTTCGCCGTTGCCGCGCCGATCAGTGACGTGGTCGAGCACCTCGACGCCATCTCGCGGTCGCCGATCATCGCCTTCGTCCTGGACGAGATCGCCGATAAGGCGCTACCCCCAAAGGTAGACCGGCTGGCGCTTCCCTGGCTGAGGTTCAGTCGGTTGCTCGATGACGTCGTCACACGCACGACGGCTGACTTGCGGCTGAGCCGCCCTCAGGAGGCCGACGGCGCCCGGTCGGTACCGGGCGCCGTCGATCTCAGGTGGCGCCGCTCAGAGGGCGCCGGCAGAACCGCCCGTGACACGGGCAACCCGCGCATCGGACGGCACCGAGCCGGCCGCTGCCCGCAGGCG
>JBOHEP010000031.1:0-6592 GCA_050701075.1 Pseudonocardia sp.
TCGCGAGCAGGGCGTCGTCGAACAGGCCCTGGGTCTGCGGGTGCAGTGGCGCGTTGATCGTGACGACATCGCAGTGCGGCACCATCTCCTGGGTCGTCGCGTGGAAGGTCAGGCCGAGCTCCTCCTCGACGGAGGTGGGGAGCCGGTGCCGGTCGGTGTAGTGCAGCCGCACGTCGAACGGAGCCAGCCGCCGCAGCACGGCCAGCCCGATCCGCCCGGCCGCGACCGTGCCGACGTCCATGCCTTCCAGGTCGTAGGAGCGGGCGACGCAGTCGGCGATGTTCCAGCCACCGTCGCGCACCCACTGGTGGGACGGCAGGTAGTTGCGGACCAGTGAGAGGATCATCATCACGACGTGCTCGGCGACGCTGATGCTGTTGCAGTAGGTCACCTCGGCGACCGTCACGCCGTACGTGATGGCGGCATCGAGGTCGACGTGGTCGGAGCCGATGCCGGCGGTGAGCGCCAGCTTCAGGTTCGGGGCGTTCGCGATCCGCTCCGCGGTCAGGTACGCGGGCCAGAACGGCTGCGAGATGACGATCTCGGCGTCGGCGAGGTGCCGGTCGAGCTCCGAGTCCGCTCCCTCCTTGTCCGAGGTCACGACCAGCTCGTGGCCCAGACCCTCCAGGAATCCCCGCAGTCCCAGCTCGCCGGACACGCTGCCGAGCAGCTCACCGGGGGTGAAGTCCACCGCCGACGGCGTCGGGAGTAGTTGGCCGTTCGGGTAGCGCTCAAGAGTGGGGAGCCCGTCCCGGGCGTACGCGGGCGGGAAGCCGTCCACCGGGTCGTCGTACAGGACGCACAGCACCTTTGCCATCGCCGCCTCCTCGTGGTCGGGTGAACTTCCACCGGCAGTGGCCGGCGCCACAGGGCGCCGACGATTGCGGTGACCGTTGCTTCGTCGATCCTCTCACCACGTTCTCGATCGAGTGGGGCGACCTCGACGACGACCGATCGGTCCGGCGGGACTCCGACCGATCCGCAGTGCACCCCTGCTCCCCTCTGCCCGAGGACGTGCAGATCCGTCACCTGCCCATCCATGCCGGACCCTCATTTCCGGCGTTCAGGCCCTGCGAGCTGATCAGCAGCGAGCGCACTCGGTCAGCAGCGAGCGCACTCGGTCAGCAGCGAGCGCGCCTGGTCAGGCCGGGGTGAGGATCTCGAACCCGGTGTAGGGGACCAGCGCCTCGGGGATCCGCACCGACCCGTCGGCCTGCTGGCCCTGCTCCAGGATCGCCACCAGCGTGCGACCGATCGGCAGCCCTGAGCCGTTGAGCGTGGCGGCGAAGCCTCGCTTTCCGTCCTTGGCCCTGGTCCGGATGCCGGCCCGGCGGGCCTGGAACGTGCCGCAGTCCGACACCGAGGAGATCTCCCGGTACTTGCCCTGGCTGGGCAGCCACACCTCGATGTCGTAGGTGAAAATCGCGGCGAACCCGATGTCGCCCGCGGCGAGCTTGACCACGCGGTAGGCCAGCCCGAGCTCGCGCAGGCAGCGCTCGGCGTGACACCGCATGATCTCGAGCTCGGCGCGTGAGCGGTCGGCGTCGACGATCCGCACGAGCTCGACCTTCGCGAACTCGTGCATCCGGATCAGCCCGCGGGTGTCGCGGCCGTAGGAGCCGGCCTCCGAGCGGAAGCACGGGGTGTGGGCGGTGTAGGCGAGCGGGAGGTCCTCGACGGCGAGGGTCTCCTTCGCGTGCAGGTTGGTGAGCGGCACCTCGGCGGTGGGGATGAGGAAGAGCTCCCGGTCGGCCACCTCGGTCTTGAACAGGTCCTGCTCGAACTTCGGCAGCTGCCCCGTGCCCGTCATCGTCGACCGGGTGACCAGCGCGGGTAATGAGAACTCGGTGTAGCCGTGGCGCTCGGTGTGCAGTTCGAGGAGGAACCGCGCGATGGCCCGTTCCAGCGCCGCGCCGCGTCCCTTGAGGACCGCGAACCGGGGACCGGACAGTTTGGTGGCCCGCCCCAGGTCGAGAATGCCGAGGCGCTCACCGAGGTCGACGTGGTCGATCGGCGGGAAGTCCCCCGTGACCGGCTCGCCCCAGCTACTGACGTGTTCGGCGTCATCGTCGCTGGCTCCGTCGGGGAGCTCGTCGGATGGCAGGTTCGGGATGCCGAGCAGGAGGTTCTGGAGCTCCGCCTCCGACGAGCGGTGTTCCTCCTCTGCCGTGGTGACCACGCCCTTGAGCTCGCGGGCCCTCGCCATGAGGGCCAGCCGCTCTCCGTCGTCTCCCTCCCGGCCGCCCCCCTGTCCGGCGCGCTGCACGGCGGTGGACAGCTGTCTGGACTCCGCCCGTGCAGCGTCGCCGCGCTGGATCGCGGCGTTGCGCCCGCTCAGCAGCTTCTCCAGCGACGTCACGTCCAGGTGATAGCCGCGCCGGGCGAGCCTTCGCACGGCGTCGGTGGTGGGATCGAGCAGGATCCGGGGGTCGTGCATCGTTTGAGGGTATCCAGGCAGGCGAACGGGATTCGGCCTCCCTCCCCGTCCGGAGGTGGCGGGGTGCCCGGTCCCGTCGCAGGATGTGCCTCGCACCACAGCAACCGCCAGAGGAGCCCTGTCGTGACCACCGCCCCTGCCGTTCCCTCCTACGCCTCCGGCACCTCCGAGGTGCCCCTGCTCGGCGACACGATCGCCGGCAACTTCGATCGCGTGGCGGCCGCCCAGCCCGACGCGGAGGCGATGGTGGAGGTGCGGACCGGCCGCCGGTGGACCTACGGGCAGCTGCGTGAGGAGATCGACACGGTGGCCCTGGGTCTGCTGGCCGCGGGCCTCACCAAGGGCGACCGGCTCGGCATCTGGGCTCCGAACCTGGCCGAGTGGACGTTGGTCCAGTTCGCCACGGCGAAGCTCGGCGTCATCCTCGTCACGATCAACCCGGCGTACCGCACGCACGAGCTGGAGTACGTGCTCAACCAGGCCGGGATCTCGGTGCTGGTCGCGGCGACGAGCTTCAAGAGCTCGAACTACGCGGCGATGATCTCCGAGGTGCGGCCGCGCTGCGCGGAGCTGCGTCAGGTGATCCTCATCGGCACGCCGGACTGGGACGTGCTGGTCGAGTCGGGCCGTCGCGGCGACCGCGCGGAGCTCGCGCGGTCGCAGTCGCAGCTCAGCCCGGACGACCCGATCAACATCCAGTACACCTCGGGCACCACGGGCTTTCCCAAGGGCGCCACGCTGTCCCACCACAACATCGGGAACAACGGCTACTTCGTGGGGAAGCTGTGCGGCTACACCCCTGACGACCGGGTGTGCATCCCCGTGCCCTTCTACCACTGCTTCGGCATGGTGATGGGCAACCTCGGCGCCACCACCAACGGCGCGACGATGGTCATCCCGGGCCCCGGGTTCGATCCGAAGGCCACCCTGTACGCCATCGCGCAGGAGCGGTGCACCTCGCTCTACGGGGTGCCGACGATGTTCATCGCCGAGCTCAACGATCCGGACTTCTCCTCCTACGACCTGTCATCGCTGCGGACCGGCATCATGGCCGGCTCGCCGTGTCCGGTCGAGGTGATGAAGCAGGTCGTCGACCGGATGGGGATGACCGAGGTGACGATCTGCTACGGCATGACCGAGACCTCGCCGGTGTCCACCCAGACCCGAGCCGACGACTCACTCGAGCTGCGGGTCTCGACGGTGGGGCGGGTGCACCCGCACGTCGAGGTCAAGATCGTCGACCCGGAGACGGGGCTGACACTGCCCCGTGGCGAGCCCGGCGAGCTGTGCACCCGCGGCTACTCGGTGATGCTCGGGTACTGGGAGCAGCCCGACCGGACCGCCGAGGCCATCGACGCCGCGCGCTGGATGCATACCGGTGACATCGGGATCATGGGCTCCGACGGCTACCTCAACATCACCGGCCGGATCAAGGACATGGTCATCCGGGGTGGGGAGAACATCTACCCCCGGGAGATCGAGGAGTTCCTCCATGCCCACCCGGACGTGCTGGACGCGCAGGTCATCGGCGTGCCCGACATAAAGTACGGCGAGGAGCTGTGCGCCTGGGTGACGCTGCGGGAGGGCGCCGCGACGCTCACCGCCGAGTCGGTGCGCGCGTTCGCCTCCGGCAAGCTCGCGCATTATAAGATCCCGCGCTACGTCATGGTCGTCACCGAGTTCCCGATGACCGTCACCGGCAAGGTGCGCAAGATCGAGATGCGCGAACGCACGGTCGAGATGCTCGACCTGAGTGCGGCGGCAAAGATCAAAAACGCCTGAACCGGCTGCGCTGCACGGCGCCGCGGACTAAGGTGGGCGGGCGCGTCCCGGTGTCGCTCGACGAGCCCACTTGCCCAGTGCGACGGGTCCAGGCACCAGGGCGCGTTCGTCGTGTCTATCGAGGAACAGGTGAGCAAGGTGCCGACCGGCAGGGTCAAGTGGTACGACGCCGACAAGGGTTTCGGATTCCTCGCGCAGGACGGCGGCGAGGACGTTTACGTCCGCAAGGCCGCGCTGCCGGCCGGGATTGCGGCGCTCAAGCCCGGCCAGCGCGTCGAGTTCGGTATGGCCGAGGGGCGCCGGGGGCCGCAGGCTCTGTCCGTGCGGGTGGTGGATGCGCTGCCGTCGGTCGTCGAGGCCGCCCGGCGCCCCGCTGAGGACCTGCACAGCCTGATCGAGGACATGATCCGGCTGCTCGAGACGAAGGTGCAACCCGACCTGCGCCGCGGCCGCTACCCCGACCGCCGCGCGTCCAAGCTGGCCGCCGAGGTGGTGCGGGCGGTGGCCCGCGACCTCGACGGCTGACGCGGCCGTGGAGTTCAGGCGGCCGCAACAAGAACCCAGCTGGCTCGAATGGGGAAGTCCAGCTCGCCGGTCGTCGGGTCCGGCTGCGGTGCAGGGCCGAACTGCTGCACCTGTGCGACCAGCAGGCGGTCGGTCGGTGCCGGTAGTTCGAGGACGTACTCGGCGCGCCGGCCGGGGGTGAACACCGCGGAGCGGGAGTCGATCTGCTCGCCCATCGCGTCCCGGTAGCGGAAGACCACGTGCCAGGGGGTCTCGGCGATGTCGTCGGGTACCTCGATCCGCAGTGCCGTCCCGGCTGGGACAGGGAGTTCGACGGGCGCGGTGGCGTCGTCGTCGCAGACCGTGAGCTCGAGGTCGCAGTACTGGGCCGGGTCGGCGGCGACCGTGCTCGCGCCGGCGGTGAAGTCGACCCGCGGCGGGCTCCCGATACCGCAGCTGCTCACGAGCAGCGCGGCGACCAGGGTGGGTGCGATGCGACGGAGCACGCCCACACCCTACGGAAATGGTGCCGGCGTCCGGCGCGACCGGTTCGGTGCTGGTCGTCCGGCGCGGTGCGCGGTCAGGCCACCCGCGCCGGCTGCGGTGGTGGCAACCCCCGCGGGCTGATGAACGGCAGGCCACGCCCCCGGGTGATCAATGCGGTCTGTACACCGCCGAGCGTCACCACCGCCGCGACCACAGTGAAGCCGATCCAGTACGTGGTGTGCGGCAGGAGCACACCCAGCACACCGCCGAACACCCAGGCGAGCTGGAGCACGGTCTCCGAGCGCCCGAACGCCGAGGCTCGCGACTCCTCGGGGAGGTCGCGCTGGATGACGGCGTCCAGGCACACCTTGGCCAGCGCGCTGCACGAGGCGGCCGCCAAGGCCACCACCGCCGCGCTGCCGACGCCGGGCAGTACCGCGGCCGCTACCGCGGCGATGACCGGGATCACGATGCAGACCAGCACGATCGTGTTGCCGGCACGCCGTGAGGTGCCACCGCGGGTGAGCCGTGAGGCGTCACCGCGGGTGAGCCGCGAGGTGTCACCGCGGGTGAAATACTGCCGCGAGCCCACGGCGTTGCCGGCGAACGCGCCCACTCCGGCGGACGCGCCGATGATGCCGATGAGCAGCAGCTGCTGCGTCGGGTCCGGGTTCCCCTCGGTCTGGGTCTTGACCACGAACGCGACGAACAGTGTGAGGAACCCGGTGAGCACCCGGATCGACCCGTTGCCCCACAGCGCCACCACCACGCCGCGGCCCATCGAGCGCCGCCCGCGTGCGGTGGTGCGCAACGCGGCGGGCACCTCACCCGCGGTGGACTCCACCCAGCGCGGGATCCGCAGACACAGCGCGGCGCCGAGTACCGCGAGCCCAGCGGTGTAGAACAGTGCCCCGGACGAGCCGAACAGTGCCGCGACCGCGACCGCGACACCGCCGAACACCGCTCCGGAGGCGAGCCCGAACGTGGTCAGCCGCGAGTTCGTGGTGACCAGCGTGATCGCCGAGGGCAGCACCCGTGGGGTCACCGCCGCCTTGAGCACCAGGAAGGACTTGCTCAGCACCATCACCCCGAGCGCCGCCGGGTAGAGCAGCCAGGTGTCGTACTGGAACGCCATGACGACCCCGAGCGCGGCGCGTCCGGCGAACGAGATGGCCAGTGCTGCCCGCCGACCCCGCTGGAAGCGGTCGAGCAGAGGCCCGATCACCGGGGCGACGAGGGCGAACGGGGCGACGGTGATCGCCAGGTAGAGCGCGACGTTCGCCTTGCTCTCCGCGGTGGCCGCGGCGAAGAACAGCGTGTTGGCCAGCGCGACGGCCACCGCGGCGTCGACCGCGTAGGTCATCATCGTGGCGTAGGTCAGCG
>JBOHEP010000032.1:0-1386 GCA_050701075.1 Pseudonocardia sp.
CGTCCTGATCGCGGCCGGGCTGTGCTGGCTCGCCGTCGCCGTGCTGCGCCGGGAGCGGCGGATCCGCGCCCGCCTGGCCGACCCCCGCACCCGGCCCGCGCCCCGCCAGCCGGGCGAGGTGCCCCACACGCGGGTGGGGCCCGGTGACGACGCCCGGGTCTTACCCGCCCCGATCTGCCAGCCCGACCCGTCCGACCTTGACCGCGTGCCCGATCGAGGGCGCGCTGACCGCACCGGAGGTGCCGCATGACCACCCCAGCCGACCCGTCCCGCCCGGCCGCGCCCAGCGTGCGGGAGATCGCCGCGCTGACCGCCCGTCTGCGGGAGATCACCGCCCAGGGCCGAGACGTCGATCCGGCCGAGCGGGAGCGGTTCCTGGCCGACAAGGACGCTCTGATCGCCCGCATCACGGCCACCGAGACCGACCGCAGCCGTGCCGCGGTCCGGGAGCGGTACGCCGCGCAGGACGCACTCACCGACGCGGTCCGGGTCAATGCCGAGCACCCGGGCTACGTGATGGTCGGGACCAGCGCCCGGACCTGGCTGCGCGACCCGGTCACCGGCCGGCCCGCCGCCCCGGTCTCCGAGCACGAGCACCGCGCCGTGCGCGAGCTGCTCCACCGCGAGGAACTCGACACCACCGAACCGGCGTGGGTCACCGGGCGGGACGGCCACTCCAACGTCCACAGCGTCGTCTACCCCACCCCGCACACCGCCGACGACACTGCAACCGGGTACGACGCCGTCGCCGAGGTCGACCAGGCGGGATCGGTGCACGAGGCGGACGCCCCGGATGCGGTCGTGCACACGTTCGACCCGGCCGATGCCTACACCGCTGCCGAGATCGCCGCGATCACCGCCGCACACGCCCGAGGCGACGACGCCGAGGTAGCCCGGGTGGAGGCCGGCCGGCCGTCCCTGGTTCCGGACCGGGCCGCCCCCGCCGCGGAGCCATTCGAGATCGAGATGCCGGACTGGATGCGCGAGCAGGCCCGCCGCACCGAGGCCGAGATCGCCGCAGGCACCTACGAGCCCGGAGCTCCCGACGACAGGGAGCAGATCGCCGCCCGCCTGGCCGAGATCCGTTCCGCCGCCGAGGCGGCCGCCGGCGACGCGGGCGGCCCGGGAGCCGCGGGGCGGGACGATCCGGCGTGGTGGGCGCTCACCGGGCCCGACGAGGTGGCGCTGACCCACCACGAGGTGGCCGCCGAGTTGACCGGGCGCGGGTTCACCCCCGAGCAGGCCCGGGCGGCGGTCACCGAGTACCTGGACGAGACCTCCGACCGGATCGGGACCTCGGTGCACCAGTGGGCGATGGACTCCCACGACGTCGAGGCCATCGCCCACACCCACCGCCCGCCCGTCCCGGTCCCCGAGCAGCGCCAC
>JBOHEP010000033.1:0-2413 GCA_050701075.1 Pseudonocardia sp.
CGTGGTCAAGGCGTGGATGAGATCCCCCGGCCACCGCCGCAACATCCTGGACTGCTCGTTGACCGAGGTCGGAGTCGGCTTCGACCGCCGCGGCAACTACTGGACCCAGGACTTCGGGCGCTGATCAGCGGCTGCGGTCCATGGGCGACACCCGCGTCGCGGATGGACCGCAGCCGATGATCAGCGCCCAAAGTTCTGGGTCCAGTAGTTGCCGCGGCGATCGAAGCCGACTCCGATCTTGATCAACGAGCAGTCCAGGATGTTGCGGCGGTGGCTGGGGGATCTCATCCACGCCTTGACCACGTCCGCCGCGGTGGAATGACCGTAGGCGATGTTTTCCGCGCCGGGGGACGGGTAGCCAGCGGCGCGGATCCGGTCGATGAAGGTCCGGCCGTCCAGGCTGGTGTGTTCGAAGTAGTCGTTCCTGGCCATGTCCGCGCTGTGGGCTTGTGCCGCCGCCGTGAGCCGGGCGTCGATGGTGAGCGCGGGACAACCGGTGCGGGCCCGCGCGGCATTGGTGGCGGCGGTGACACCGGCTACCGGGCCGCTGGGTGCCGGGGGCCGGGAAGGTTTCGGGGATGGCGCGGCGGTGATCGGGGGTGGCGGTGGCGGTGGCGGTAGTGGTGTCGGGGGAAGCGCCGGCGGCGCGATGATCGGTAGCACCGGGGGTGGTGGTGGTGAAGGTGGTGGAGGAGGAGTGGGCGCGCCCAGCACCGCCTGCCAGCTCACTGGAAACAGCGCTCCCGGCCCGACAACCACGAGACCGATGATCACGAGAGCGCCGATGGCGAGGCCAAGTAGCAACCTTTCGCCGAGACCACTGCGACCACCGAAACTACTGCGACCACCGAGACCACCGCGGAGCCCAGGCCCGCTCATGGAGCGGTAACCTAGCAGTCACCGTGAGTGCCAATACCGCCGCCCCCGTGCGGCTCACCGCATGGGTCCACGGCCGGGTCCAAGGCGTGGGTTTTCGCTGGTGGACCCGATGCCGGGGGCTCGAGCTCGGGCTGCTGGGGGTGGCCCGCAACCTGCCCGACGGGCGGGTCGTCGTGGTTGCGGAGGGTGACCGAAGGGCATGTGAACGGTTGCTCGACGCCCTCCGCGGCGGCGCCGCGCCGGGCCCGGTCGACCACGTCGTGGAGCAGTGGGGCGACGCGCGCGGCGGCCTGGCGGGCTTCGTCGAAGCTTGAGGCCGGTACCGTTCGCCCGAGCCCCCATCCCCTGGAGACCTCCCACCGTGCACCTCAAGAGCCTGACGCTGAAGGGCTTCAAGTCCTTCGCCTCGGCGACGACGCTGCGCCTCGAGCCGGGGATCACCTGCGTCGTCGGCCCGAACGGCTCGGGCAAGTCCAACGTCGTCGACGCCATCAGCTGGGTGCTCGGCGAGCAGGGCGCAAAGGCGCTGCGCGGCGGGAAGATGGAGGACGTCATCTTCGCCGGCACGTCCAGCCGGGCGCCGCTCGGTCGGGCCGAGGTGACCCTGACGATCGACAACTCCGACGGCGCGCTGCCGATCGAGTATTCGGAGGTCTCGATCGCCCGGCGGATGTTCCGCGACGGTGTGGGCGAGTACGAGATCAACGGCTCCTCGTGCCGGCTCCTCGACATTCAGGAGCTGCTCTCCGACTCCGGGATCGGCCGCGAGATGCACGTCGTGGTCGGGCAGGGCCAGCTCGACGCGATCCTCCAGTCCAAGCCCGAGGATCGCCGCGCTTACATCGAGGAGGCGGCCGGCGTCCTCAAACACCGCAAGCGCAAGGAACGGGCGCTGCGCAAGCTCGACTCGATGCAGGCCAACCTCACCCGGCTCACCGACCTCACCGCCGAGCTGCGCCGCCAGCTCAAACCGCTGGGCCGCCAGGCCGAGATCGCCCGACGCGCGCAGGCCGTCCAATCCGAGCTGCGGGACGCCCGTTTGCGGCTGACGGCGGACGATTTGGTCACTCTGCGTGACGAGTTGGCGCGCGACGAGGCCGACGAGGCCGCAGTCCGGGCGCGTCGGCTCGAGGTCGAGGCGGAGCTGGCCGTGGCCCGGGTGGAGCAGGGGCGGCTGGAGAGCGCCCTGGCGCAGGACGCGCCGCGCCTTGCCACCGCTCAGGACACCTGGTACCGGCTTTCCTCGCTGGCCGAGCGGTTGCGGGGCGCCGTCCGGCTTGCGCAGGAACGGATCCGGCTGCTCGCCGATCCCGGTGACTCGCGCGCCCCCGGCCGGGACCCGGACGAGTTGGAGGCCGCGGCCGAGGTCGTCGCCGAGCAGGAGGATGGACTGGTCGCGGCCGTCGTCGAGGCCCGCGGGCTGCTCGCCGGCGTGCTGGAGGAGCGGGCGGCGCACGAGAAGACCCTGGTCGCGGCCGAGCGGGCGCACATCGCCGCGGTGCGGGCGTTGGCCGACCGCCGGGCCGGGCTGGCC
>JBOHEP010000034.1:0-1066 GCA_050701075.1 Pseudonocardia sp.
TGCAGGAGATGGCTGTAAACCGCCGTCAGCTGCTGCGGTGAATGAGTCGTGGTGGTGAGCGTGACGGAAAAGGCGCACGAGAGGCGTCAGGTGTGACCCGAGAAGGCGAACGTGAGTGAACCACCGACGAGGTGTCGAAAAAGTATCGGAGACATCAGAACCGGGGCCCGGTTGCAGTCCCGGGATAAGCCAAGGGGTGACCTGCTTACTGCCTTGGTGGTGTCCGGCATAGAGGTGGCGCGAGCTCGGTGTCAGGCCCTGGTGTGGAACGTGGGAACGCCTCGCTCCGATGTGGTCGGCCGTGCGGCTGGCGTCAAGGGAGAACTCCAAGCGGTGGATGCCGTGGAGGGGGAGAGTACCGATGCGGAGCAGGCGGGCGGACCGTCTCGTAGTAGTGATGACGCCCCTGTAATGGGAGTTGAGCGAAGGGGGCGGGTTGTCCTGATGTCGTTTGGTGGTCAACCGAGGTTTTCGGGAGGAGCCAGGTGAGCGACTCGAAGTCGCAGGGTAAATCGTTTGATATTTCCAAGTGGGTGGTCTGGGAGGCGTATCAGCGGGTCAAGACCAACAAGGGTGCCGCCGGAGTAGATGATGTGTCGATCACCGAGTTCGAGCGGGATCGCGACAAGCACCTGTACCGAATTTGGAATCGCATGTCGTCCGGGACCTATTTCCCGCCTCCGGTCAAAGCGGTGGAAATCCCCAAATCCGGCGGAAAGGGTGTGCGGGTGCTCGGTGTGCCCACTATCGCAGACCGGGTAGCGCAGACGGTGGCCAGGATGTACCTGGAGCCGAACGTGGAACTGGTCTTCCATGCGGACTCCTACGGCTATCGACCGGGGAAGTCCGCGTTGGACGCGGTGGGTGCCTGCCGGGAACGCTGCTGGAAGGCGAACTGGGTGATCGACCTGGACATCAAAGCCTTCTTCGACAGCGTACCGCATCATTTGATCCTCAAGGCGGTGGAGCACCACACTGATCAGAAGTGGATCCTGTTGTATGTGCGGCGGTGGCTGCAAGCCCCGCTGCAACAACAGGATGGCACGCTGGTCACGCGGGATCGTGG
>JBOHEP010000035.1:0-5395 GCA_050701075.1 Pseudonocardia sp.
CGGTGCCCGAGCCGGACACCGTGCCGAGCAGGAAGCCCGACAGCACGGTCGTCCGGCCGGGCGCGGCCGCCGAGCGCCGGAACACCGAGAAGGACAGGTCGACGAAGAACCGGCCGGCGCCCGAGGCGTCCAGCACCGCGCCGTAGATCGTGAACAGCACGATGTAGGTGGCGGCGACGTCCAGCGGCGTGCCGTAGAACCCGGACTGGTCGTTGTACAGCGCGTTCACGATCTGGCTTGCGTCGATGCCGGCGTGCGCGACCGACCACTCCTGTGGCAGGTAGCCGCCGTAGTAGGCGTATGCGAGGAAGCCCAGGCAGACCAGCGAAAGCACCGGCCCGGTGGTGCGCCGGCACGCCTCGAGGACGAGCACCAGCAGGAGCGCACCGGCGATGACGTCCGTCGTGGACAGCGAGCCCTGCCGGTCGAGGAAGCCGTCGAAGCCGACGAGCACCGGATACAGGCCGACCAGCAGGGCAGTTGCGGCCAGCGCGTAATCGAGCGGCCCGGGGTCGTCAGGTTCCTGAGCGCCGGGCTCGCCATCGGCAGGAACCGGGCGCCGGGTGGCGCGATAGCCGAGGAACACCAGCGGTAGCACGACAACCAGGAAGAGCACCAGGTAGAACTGGTTGCCACGGGCCAGCGGATCGAACACCTGGCGCAGTACGAACAACGCGACGAGGAACGCGGCCACCGACAGCATGAGCGACACCCGGCGGGACAGCCGCCGGCCGGGCCGCTCATCATCGTGCTCGCCCACCACCTCAGGCGCCGCCTGCTTCGTCACGGACCGGAACGCTATCCGGAGCTCACCCGCTGCCTCGGTATGCAGTGAGGGTGTCCTTCGGTGCGCGGACGCCGTGCCCCGGTGCACCATGTCGCCATGAAGGTCGTGGTCGACTTCGATCTGTGTGAGTCCAACGCCATCTGCATGGGCATTGCGCCGGAGGTGTTCGAGGTGCGGGAGGACGACTTCCTCTACATCCTCGACGAGAACCCGCCGGAGTCGATGCGCCCGCAGCTGGAGGAGGCGGTGATGAGCTGCCCGCGGGCAGCGATCTCCATTCAGGAGGACTGAGAGCGCGGGTCCTCGCTGGCCTTCGGATCGGCGGATCACGTCGCATCCCTGCGCAGCGACACCCCCAGCGCTGGCGCGCACGCCTGCGCGGCGTGCAACTGCCACCACGAGCCCCGCCAACGGCCGGTAGGTCGGGGCGCCTGGCGACGACTACTCGCCGAGCACGTCGCCGACGACAGCGCCACTGTCTTGGCTGCCGGTTCCCCTCGCGCCCGGGACCGGTGTGGTCCTGTCGCCTCCACGCCATCGGCGCCGCCGGCACCCGTCCCGCCGCGATGCCCGCCGCAACCGAGTGCGACACCGCGTGAGCTCATCGGCGGTCTGGATCACGGTGCTAGCTTCATGATCGCCGAACGGGAACACAGAGCCGTATCCCGTGCGGCTCCCCGTACCGACATGCCGACCTTGGCAGGCCACCCCGACTTCGGCGGTGCCGTGATCACCGGTTGAGAACCCGGAACCGCACTCCGCACGGCTGACGGTACCCAGACATCGATCAAGCTCGGCACCTTCCGCCCACCGGACCCCCGCCCCACCTCTACGCGGACCCTCGATCCGACCGAACCCCCGAAGCCGCGGATCGCCGGAAGCGGTACCTCCAAACGGTCCGTCGCTTGCCGCACCCACGGTGACGGACGAGGATCGTTCGGCTGATGCCCGACGCGCCTGAGGAGAGCCCGAAATGACATCGGTCTGGAACACCCCGTTGACACCGTTGGCGTTCCTGTGCCGCTCCGCGCAGGTGTACCCGGAGAAGACGGCGATCATCTACGGCGAACGTCGGCTCACCTATGCCGAGTTCGCCGCCGAGGTCACGCGGGTGGCGCACGCGCTGCGCGGGTCCGGCGTCGAGCGCGGCGACCGGGTGGCGTACCTGCTGCCGAACGTCCCGGAGATGCTCGTCGCGCACTTCGCGGTGCCGCTGGCCGGCGCGGTGCTGGTCGCGATCAACACGCGGCTGTCCACCGAGGAGGTGCGCTACATCCTCGACCACTCGGGCGCGAAGCTGCTCGTCGTCGACGCTGCGTTGCACCCGATCGTCGTCCCGGTGGCCGCCGAGCTGAAGACCGTCGAGGAGATCATCACGGTGATCGACCCGACGGCATCGGGCGACGGAACTGGCAGCGGCGTCACCTACGTCGATCTGCTCGCGCGCGGCTCCGACGACGCCCTGGCGTGGGCCGTCGAGGACGAGACCGCCGTCATCTCGATCAACTACACGTCCGGCACCACGGGCAAGCCCAAGGGCGTGCAGTACTCGCACCGCGGGGCGTACCTCAACTCGTTCGGCGAGATCGTGCACTCCACCCATTCACCGGACAGCGTCTACCTGTGGACGTTGCCGATGTTCCACTGCAACGGGTGGTGCACGCCCTGGGCGGTCACCGGGATCGGTGGCACCCACGTCTGCCTGCGGGAAGTGCGCGGCGACGTGATCTGGGGACTCATCAAGGAACACCGGGTCAGCCACCTCAACGGCGCGCCCACGGTCGTCACCATGATCATGCGGGCGCCCGAGGCAGAGCCTCTGGACTACCAGTTGGTGATCACCACCGCCGGCGCACCGCCCTCGCCGACCACGATCCTGCAGATGGAACGGATGGGCTTCCGGATCGTGCACGTCTACGGCCTCACCGAGACCTACGGGCCGTACTCGGTGAACCAGTACCAGCGAGCCTGGGACTCCCTCGAGCCCGAGGAGCGCGCGGTGCTCCAGGCACGGCAGGGCGTCGGCATGATCTGCGCGGACCGGCTGCGGGTCGTCGACGCCGAGATGAACGACGTGCCCGCCGACAGCGAGACGATGGGTGAGATCGTCATGCGCGGCAACAACGTGATGCCCGGCTACTACGACGACCGGGCGGGTACGGAGAAGGCGTTCGAGGGAGGCTGGTTCCACTCCGGTGATCTCGGTGTGATGCATCAGGACGGTTACGTGGAGCTTCGCGACCGGGCCAAGGACGTCGTGGTGTCGGGCGGGGAGAACATCTCCACGGTCGAGGTGGAGCAGGCCGTCGTGTCACACCCGGCGGTGGTCGAGGCCGCGGTGATCGGGGTTCCGGATGAGCAGTGGGGCGAGCGGCCCAAGGCGTTCGTCGTGCTCACTACCGGTGAGCGTGCGACCGAGGACGAGCTGATCGAGCATGTCAAGTCGAAGATCGCTCGGTACAAGGCGCCCAAGGCCGTGGAGATCGTGGACGAGCTGCCGAAGACGTCCACGGGCAAGGTGCAGAAGTTCGAGCTGCGCGAGAAGGAGTGGTCGGGGGAGACGCATCGTGTCCGTGGCTGAGTGCTTCCGGCCCGGGCGCGGCGCGCGCATGGTGCTTTGCTGGGACATCGGACCGCAGATCTATAGCCGCAGGAGCATGGTGAGCGACCCGCCTGTCTCGTCGACCAACTGGAAGCCGGTCCGCTCGTACAGACGCCGCGCATAGTCGTCCGGCTCGACACTGAGGCTGAGCGCAGGGAGATCGGCGTCGCGCGCTTGTGCGATCCAAGCCCTCAACAGGCGAGTCCCGACCCCCTGCCCGCGCCGCGGGGAGGCCGAGCATCGGCTCGGGACACTCGATGCTGACGGAACGCCGGGACGAGGACCGGACCGTGGCTCGGGCGCCGACGCAAACGTGCACCGAGCTGAGGCCTACCCGGTCTGCTCGGCCTCTCCGGTGAATTCGCCGATGCAGAACTCGTTGCCCTCCGGATCTGCCAGCACGGTCCAGGACTGGCCGGGCATGTCATGCTCGCCGAGCATCGTGGCGCCACGGCCGACGAGCCGTTGCACCTCGGCGGCCCGGTCACCGACGTTGAAATCCAGGTGCACCCGATTCTTGCCCGCCCGTGGCTCGGGCACCCGCTGCAATCCGAGCATCAGTCCGCCCCCGGGTGGCTCGAGTATCAGGTACTCGCCGCCGTAGTCGGCCGAGATCTTCATGCCAAGCGCGTCGATCCAGAACTCGGCCAGCCTGCGCGGATCCGCGCAGTCGATCGTCACCATGCCAAGTATCATCGTCATGGCTCGAGACGGTACCTCGACACACCGACAATTCCCGGTAGCCGGGTGGTGGTGGGCGGCACGTCGAGCCGCACGGCCGGCGGGCCGAGCCAGCATGGTCAACCTTCGGGCTGACAGCCACCCCCACCAGCACACTGTCTGGCTGGGGATCCGGCCCGCAACTCTTGGCCTCTGCCCGCACCCCCCGGGCACCTGCCGTGCAGGGTGAGCAGAGTGAGCTGCGGGTCTACTCCGTTTCTCGACCGATCATCAGGCAGGTTCAGGAATCCCGAAACGCATCATCCCTCGGCTGGAGCCGCTTGTCTGCCGGACACTTTCATGCAGGGTGAGCCTAATTTTCACATCCGAGACGCTATAGATCAGGGCCGTCCTGCGGCCGACGCTCTGTACCATGCAAAGGCAGGTCAGCCCCTTACCATCCTCTCACAGCATTCGGGTCACCGCTGCGAACGGAGAGATCGAGCACCTCGTGCACCCGGGTGTCATCTGTCACATTCCGCTGCTGGGATATGGGCAGGCCATCTGCGGTGAACGGTTTCTTCCGGCAGCGCTCACGACTCCGCCCGGACGACAGTGCCCAGGTTGCTGCCGAGCAGCCAGACCGTCACCAACTCAAGCCCGACCGAGGCCGTGGCTCCAGCTACTGAACCGGGTCTGGTCGAGATGGAATGGGTCACGCACAGGATGACGCACTGTCGACCACCGGCTGGGTGCCGAGCCGCTCACGCCCGAGATCAAGCTCGTACACGGCCCGGTCGCGACCAGGGCCCTTGAAGTCGGCGATGACCTCCACTCCGTCCTCGACACGGTCACCAGGCAGGTTCAGAAAGCCGAGCGAGAGCCACGTGCAGTGTGCGACGCTGTTGTCCGGCTCCGAGGTCAGATATATCCGGGCGCAGCCGTGCTGTATCGCGTACTCGCTGACCGCCGACAACAGCGTGCGGGCAACTCCCTTTCCTCGGTGCCCGGGATGGGTGGCGACGTCCTGGACGTAGACCTCGTCCGGGGTGTCCTGGCTTCGGAAAGCGATGACCGCGCCCGCCACGTCGTCGTCGATCATCGCCACTGGGCAGGTGGACGAGAACAGACGCGCGTAGAGCCAATAGTCGGAGTGGGTGCGCGGGCACACAAACGGTGTCCCGAGGCGCATCAGCTCCTCGACCTGTGGAATCAGTGTCTGGCTAAGCGGGACCACGATCATGGATGTCCTCAGTCCGGCAGCGGTTGACGAGATTGACGATGTGCTGGGCTGCCACAGCTGGTTCGATGGCTTCGGCGACGCTGCGGCCAATGATCAGGATGTC
>JBOHEP010000036.1:0-13486 GCA_050701075.1 Pseudonocardia sp.
GTCCAGGACGGCGACGACCGAGCTGCTCGAGCGGCCCAGATGTATCTGCAACGGCAGGTCGGCCAGCGCGGCGACCACGGCGTCGCGGGTGCGCGGCAGGTCGAGGCCGAGCTCGGGATGGCGGTGCAGCGCGCGTCGCAGGGCGATGGTGCGGGGTTGGAGGCTGCGGGCCTGCGTGTTGAGGCCGGCGAGCTGAGAATCTGCCCTGGACATGAACCGATCGTGGCACCACCAAGAGTTCGGTTTCCATCTTCGTCATGCCTGTGGTTTGGACCACAGTATGTTTTGGGCTTAACGTAGTCTTATGGTGGTGCAGAGCGTCCAGGCGCCCACGAGCGCGCGGGAAGATGCCCTGCCCGGATACGCCGTCGCGGCGATTCGGGAGGATGGGCAATGGCGCTGTACCCGCCTCACCCCGGAGGCGTTGATGGATCTCGACACCGCGATCACCGAGCTGCGCGAGCTGCGCTCCACCGGGGCGGTGCTGGGCCTGCTGGACGTCGATGACGAGTTCTTCGTTCTGCTGCGGCCCATCCCCGGCGGCGTCTCCCTGATGGTCTCCGATGCCGTGGCCGCGCTCGACTACGACGTCGCGGCCGACGTTCTCGACCTGCTGCGCATCGAGCTGCCGTCCGAGAACGACGCCGCCTACGACGACTATGAGGACGCACCCGTGTGGCCGGAGGGTGACCTCGCGATCCTGGCCGATCTCGGATTGCCCGCCGACGAGCTGGAGGTGCTCGCCGGGGAGGTCGAGCTGTACCCGGACGAGCAGCTGGCCGCCATCGGCCGGCGCTGCGGGTTCGCCGACGCGCTCGCCGAGGTCGTCGACGCGCGGTGACGCCCGCCTCCGACGAGGCACTGGTCCGGCGTGCGCTGGAGGTTGCCGCGCAGGCCCTCCGAACCGATGATGTGCCGATCGGGGCGGTGGTGGTCGACGTCGACGGCCGGGAGCTGGCCGCTTCTTGCAATGCGCGCGAGGCCCTGGGGGACCCGACCGCGCACGCCGAGGTGCTGGCTCTTCGGGCCGCTGCCGCGGTGCGGGGGGAGTGGCGGCTGGAGGGCGTGACGCTCGTCGTGACCGTCGAGCCGTGCACGATGTGCGCGGGGGCGATCGGGCTGGCCCGGGTGGCGCGAGTGGTGTTCGGGGCGTGGGAGCCGAAGACCGGCGCCGCGGGCTCGCTCTGGGATCTGCTGCGCGACCGGCGGTCGGCCCACCGACCGGAGGTCGTCGGTGGGGTGCTGGCGCAGGAGTGCGCCCGGTTGTTGGAGTCGTTCTTCGCCGAACACCGTCCCGGGAGGCCGCCATGAGCCATGCCGTGTCCGCCGACCTGATCCGGCCCGGATCACCCGAAGTATCCTGCGGTAGCGCGGGGTGGCTCAGCCGAACCCGCGTCAGCCGCTCATCGAAACCGGTCGTGTCGCCGATGCACTCGGGTGCGCCACCGCCGGTGGCCCTATCCGCATCGCCGAGGTGCCCAATCCGCTCGGCATGGCGGGAAGCCCGGGCGACGCGCCGCCCCGGCGCTGGCTACGTCGGAGTTCGGCCTCGGTGTACCGCGGGCATCTGCGGTGCCACTCCAGGATTCCGGACATCCACTCCTTGAGGTCCTCTGCATGGCGGGTGAGGATCTCGCGGACCGGCTCGTCCAGGTCGAAGTCCTCGAGCAGCGCGGGTAGGTCGTTCGCGACGATGTGTTCGAACTGTTGCATCCTGGACCCCATCAGGTCGGCCACGATGTCGCGTGCGGTCCATCGGTCCACGTCCAGGAAGTTCTCCACTACCAGGACCAAATTGTGGATCTCGCCCTCGAACTCGATCTCCTTCTGGTAGGAGAACAGGTCGTTCACGAAGCAGGCGTAGTCCTGCGCTGCCGTGTCCAGCTCGACCAGTACCCGGGTCTGGTAGATCTCCGCGGGCACCACGTCGGAATGGGCGAGCCGCGCCAGGGCCATCGTCATGTCCGAACCGAATGTTCTGCGGCGCATCTCGATGTAGTCGACGGGGTCGGGAACGCGGTGCTGGACCTGGTTTGCCAGCTCCCACACCCAGCTGGCGGTCATGTCCTCCACCGCCTTGCGGAACTGCCCGCGTGCCGGCTGCGTCATCGGTCCGGCGGTGCGCCGCCACAGGTCTGCCAGGCCCCGCTCCACCGGGTTGGCGGGCTCCGGTGTGGCGCCGGCGTCCTGTGGCATGAACATCGACAGTCGGTCGTTGCTGTGCTTCGCCGCTGCCAGGTTGCGGGTCGTCCCGAACACCAGCGGGAAGTAGTCGTCACCGTAGGTGCCCCAGGACAACCAGTCCGAGCTCAGGTTGAGCTGCTCGGGGCTCGCATCCGCGTGGATCATCGCGGCGCAGTGCGGGAGATCGAAGCCGATGAGCCGCCGCTCGTCCCACACGCCACCGTGTTCCACGCCGGGCACCGAGTCGAAGAAGCCCATCCTCCGTGACCAGTCGACCTCCCAACGCCGTGCGGTGTCCAGGTGCGGACTGGTCCGGACCGGGAAGGGCATGTACAGATCCGGGATCGGCAGGTGCCCCACCGGCTCGAACAACGTGCGGGAATGCTGTTGGGCGATGCGGCGCAGACCCGGAACGAATGCCAGTCTGCTGGCAGAGGTGCCCAGGCCGGTCGGTCTCCCCAGCACACCGGAGGAGCCGGATACGGCGCCCTCGTTCATGTAGCGGCTGGATCGCGCGTGCCACTCGTGTCCGCCGGACTGCCAGTCCTGGAGGCCCTTGACGTAGGCGGCCACCCCGATCTGCTCGTGCGGCGGGACGGCTCGCTCGGCCACCAGGGCCGGTACCTCGGTCAGCGCAGTGCTCTCGAACTGCTGCATTCTCGACGTCAGCAGGTCGTTGACCCGCTCGGCGGCCTCCTGCGTCGAACAGTCCAAGAACCGCTCGAACACCAGGACGGCGTTGGAGTTCTCGCCTTCCTCCTGGACCTCGCGCTGGTAGGAGAACAGGTCGTTGCGCAGGTGCACCGCGTCGGCGAACGTGTCGGACAGGACCCGCATGGGCCTGGTCCCGGCAAGGTTGTCGGGGATCTCCGCGCCGACGGCGTGTTCGACGAGATTCGCCGACCATGGCGCCCCGCCGACCCTTCGCCGCATCTGCACGTACTCGATCGGGTTGGCGATCCGGCCACGGTCGATGTTGTCCAGCTCCCACATCGACTCCACCATCAAGTTGTGCGTGCTGAGCGTGAATCGGCGCCGCCACCCGTGCGACATCGACGGCGCGGTGCGCGCCCACAGGTCCTGCAACCCTGCCTCGGCCGGGTTCGTCGGTTCCGGCGCTGACTCGGTCATGAACTCCTCGAGGCGGTCGAGGTAGGCCTTCGCCCCCGGGAGATCACGGGAGTACTTGAACTGCTCAAGGAAGTGGTCGTCGAAGAAGAACACCCATACGTACCAGTCGGTGATCAGGTCCAGGGTGGGGCCGTCGCAGTCCGGGTGGGTGTAAGCGCACAACAAGGCGTAGTCATGCTTGGCCAGCGCCGCCTCGTCCCACACCACGCCGCCGCCGGGTTTCGGCGAGTCAAGCATGCCCAGCTGCTTGGCCCAGGCGGTGCTGTGTTCGCGGGCACGCTCCAGGTGGGGGTTGATCCTGGCCGGATACGGCAGGTAGAAATCGGGCAGTGTGAACGCCTGCATGGCCATACCTACTTTTCGGGAGCCGGTCGTCGAGTGCTTCGAGGGCGCTCGGTTGAACCCTCAGGTCGCCGCCTACATCTGCTCCCGCCAGGCGAAACGGTGTAGGCCGCCGAATACCACCTGTGCACAGTGCGCCGCAGCGCGTCCCGCAAACGAGGTCGGAGTCGCGTGCAGATAAGGTTCGGCGACGCGCGAGAAAGCGGTCCCGGCAACGGCGAGCAGGGTGGGCACGATAACAGTGGTGATGATATCTGATCCACGGCCGTCTCCGTAACTTTCAGCTATACCAGAGAATGCGGAAATCATAGTCAGTTGAATCTCGTGCAGGTGAACAGGGCTAAGAATGATGGGCGCGCGGACCTACGCCGATCGGTGGACCGCCTGCGCTGCGGTTTCGAGGAAATCGCCGAACTAGGTGCGGGGTCGTGCCGGACAGCTCGGTCGCTGTGGTCAGGCGGTGTTCTGAGTATCCGTGGCGAGCAGCACGATTGTCAACGTGTATCCCGATGTCTGAATGATTTTCCATCGGGTGGGTGCCGCGGCTTCGGATCGTCACATGTTAACCCCACGTTCGGGTACTTGTGCCAAGTGATCGGGTGTGTACTGTTGTCCCAGGTAAGCGGCGACATCACGAGATACACGAGCGGATCGCATTCTATTATCCTTCGCGCCGGTGGTGCGGGCTGTGCATTGTCGACTCTCGATGTCAACGCCGCTCTGCGGTGAGCCGGACTCTCGATCTCCCTGAATTGGTGGTGTGTGGTGACTGCGACCCAACCGGTCGACGCGCTCGTCGATGGTGAATTTATCCAAACGAGCCTCGACACCTCGGCGGCGCGAAATCTCGCGACGACGACGAAGTCCGTTCCCCAGATGCAGGGGATCACGTCGCGCTGGCTGCTGCGCATGCTGTCCTGGGTACAGGCGGACGGCGGTGTCTACCGGGTCAACCGTCGATTGAGCTACACCGTCGGTGACGGTCGCGTGGATTTCACCACGACCGGCGCGGAGGTTCGAGTCATCCCGCGGGAGCTCGGCGAACTCGGGCTGCTGCGCGGGTTCGACGACGAGGCGGTGCTGACCGGGCTGGCGAACCGGTTCGTCCAGCGCGAGTACGCGCCGGGCGACCTGCTGGTACAGGCCGGCGAAGTCGCCGACCAGGTGTTCCTGATCGCGCACGGCAAGGTCGACAAGCTCGGCACCGGCCCGTACGGTGCCGAGACGGTGCTCGGTGGGCTGGCCGGTGGGGATCACTTCGGCGATCAGGTGCTCGCCGACGCGCAGAGCCGCTGGGAGTTCACCGCCAGGGCGGTCACCGCCTGCACCGTCCTGACCCTCAGCCGGCGGTCGTTCGAGACGATGAACGGCGACTCCGGCGGTTTGCGGGCGCATATCCAGCGGCGGCTCAGCAGCCGCGACCGCCCACGCAATGATGCGGGTGAGGCGGAGGTCGAGGTCGCTGCCGGGCTGCGCGGGGAGTACGAGCTCCCTCAGGCCTTCGTGGACTACGAGCTGGCCCCGCGCGAGTACGAGCTGAGCGTCGCGCAGACGGTGCTGCGAGTGCACAGCCGCGTCACCGATCTCTACAACAAGCCGATGAACCAGACCGAGCAGCAGCTGCGGCTCACGATCGAGGAGCTGCGCGAACGCCAGGAGCACGAGCTCCTCAACAACCGTGACTTCGGCCTGCTGCACAACGCCGACCTGCCGAACCGGATCCACGCCCGAAGCGGCGCCCCGACCCCGGACGACTTCGACGAGCTCCTCTCCGTGGTCTGGAAGGAGCCGGGGTTCTTCCTCGCCCATCCGCGCACGATCGCGGCGTTCGGCCGAGAGTGCTCGAAGCGGGGTCTCTACCCACAGACCACCGACCTGTTCGGCCACCAGGTGCCGTCCTGGCGTGGCATTCCCGTCCTGCCCTGCAACAAGATCCCGATGAGCGACTCGCGCACCAGCTCGGTGCTCCTGATGCGAACCGGGGAGGCCAACCAGGGGGTGATCGGCCTGCACCAGACCGGAATCCCCGATGAGTACCAGCCCGGGCTGAACGTCCGGTTCATGGGGATCGATGACCGGGCCGTGATCTCCTACCTGGTCAGCGCCTACTACTCGGCCGCGGTCCTGGTGGACGACGCGCTGGCGATCCTGGAGGACGTCGAGACCGGGCGGGCGGACTAGATCCCGCGCGCGCCGGCCTCGGTCCCGCGACGGACCGTGCGCTCGATGACCGGGTATCTGATGGCGCAGAGGGCATCGGACTACATGAACATCAACGTGTGGGGTGAGCGATGACCGTGACGGATCTGCACCGCGATCCGGGGCAGGAGTCCGCGCGGTCCAGCCTGGACACGGCGGCCGCGCGCAACCTGACGACGACGACGAAGTCCGTCCCGCAGATGCAGGGCATCTCGCCGCGCTGGTTGCTGCGCAAGCTGCCGTGGGTGGCGGTGGACAGTGGTACCTACCGGGTGAACCGACGGCTGACGTACCGGACCGGCGACGGGCGGGTCACGTTCGTGCAGACCGGCTCGTCGGTGCAGGTCGTCCCGGAGGAGCTGGGCGAGCTTCCGGCGTTGCGGTCGTTCACCGACGTTGCGGCCTTGACCGCGCTCGCCGACCGGTTCGAGCAACGGCAGGTGGAGCCGGGCGAGGTGCTGGCGGAGCCCGATCGCCCCGTCCACGAGATCATCCTCCTGGCCCACGGCAAGATCAGCAAGATCGGTGAGGGCCCGTACGGCGACCCGACCGTGCTCGGCCTGCTGACCGACGGCGACCACGTCGGCGGGCAGATGCTCATCGACCCGGGGAGCACCTGGGGCTTCACTGTCAAGACGATCACTCCGTGTGTGGTGCTCGCCCTGAGCCGGGCCGCCTTCGAAGAGCTCCTCGGTTCCGTGCCGGCGCTGCGGACCTATCTTGACGGGTTCGCAGCCGAGCCGGGGCCGGCGCGCAACAAGTACGGCGAGGCGCCGGTCGACATCGCCGCGGGGCATGAGGGCGAGCCGATGCTGCCGTCGACCTTCGTCGACTACGACCCGGTACCACGGGACTACGAATTGGGTGTGGCGCAGACGGTGCTGCGGGTGCACACTCGCGTTGCCGACCTGTACAGCTCCCCGATGGACCAGACCGAGCAACAGCTGCGGCTGACCATCGAGGAGCTGCGGGAACGCCAGGAGCATGAGCTGGTCAACAATCCCGACTTCGGCCTGCTGGCCAACGCCGCATTCTCCCAGCGGATCCAGACCCGCGACGGCCCACCGACTCCGGCGGACATGGACGAGCTGCTGAGCAAGCGGCGTCGGACCGAGTTCTTCCTCGCCCACCCGCGGACGATCGCGGCATTCCACCGGCAGTGCAGCAGCCGCGGGCTCTATCCGGAGGTCGTGCAGGTGGACGGCCGACCTCAGGCCGCATGGCGCGCCGTCCCCATCCTGCCGTGCAACAAGATCCCGATCAGCGCGCACGGCACCAGCTCGGTTCTCGCGATGCGCACCGGCGAGGACGCCAGTGGGGTGGTCGGCCTGCGCCCCACGGCGGTGCCCGACGAGTACGAGCCGGGGCTGAACGTCCGGTTCACCGGGATCGACGAACGGGCCGTGCTGTCCTACCTGGTGAGCGACTACTACTCCGCCGCCGTGCTGGTACCGGACGCCCTTGGCGTCCTGGAGAACGTCGAACTCGGTCGTTGAGGGGAGCGCCGTGACCACCGTGGACACCGCTCGGCCGGCGGGTGAGGTGCTGGACTCCTGCCGGGTCCGGGTCGAACCCGCTCTGCGAGCTGCCGTCGATGCCCTGCCATCCTCGATGCAACGCATCGTCGGGTACCACCTCGGCTGGTGGGAGGAGGACGGTAGGCCGACCGGCGCTGCCGGTGGCAAGGCGATCCGGCCGGCGTTGACCCTGCTGTCCGCCGCGACCGTGGGGGGCACCGCCGACTCGGCGATCCCCGCGGCGGTCGCCGTCGAGCTGGTGCACAACTTCTCCCTGCTGCACGACGACGTGATGGACCGCGACCTGACCCGCCGGCACCGCCCGACGGCCTGGGCCGTCTTCGGGACGGGGCCGGCCATCCTGGCCGGCGATTCCCTGCTGGCACTCGCGATGGACGTGCTCGCGGCCAGCGGCCATCCCGCCGCCGAGCGGGGCACCCGGATGCTCAGTGCGGCGGTGCAGGATCTGGTGAACGGCCAGATCGCCGACCTTGCCTTCGAACAGCGGACCGACGTGGGCCTGTCGGAGTGCTTGGACATGGCCGGGAACAAGACCGGCGCGCTCCTGGGCTGTGCCAGTGCCGTCGGCGCACTCTTCGGCAACGGCGGATTCGACGAGGTCGGCGCCATGGAGCGGTTCGGTCGGGAACTGGGGGTTGCGTTCCAGATCGTCGACGACCTGCTGGGTATCTGGGGCGACCCGGTGGCCACCGGGAAGGCGGCTGACACCGACCTGCGCTGCCGCAAGAAGACCCTCCCGGTGGTCGCAGCGCTCACCTCGGGTACGCCCGCGGGTCGAGAGCTCGACGAGCTGTACCACCGCGAGCAGGAGCTGTCCGACGCCGAGCTGGCGCGGGCCGCGGAGCTGGTCGAGCTGGCCGGCGGGCGAGCGTGGTGCCACGACCGGGTCGGTGACCTGATGGTCGAAGCATTGCGCCGGCTACCCGTGGCCGCGACGCCGACCGCGTCGGAGGCCGTGGCCGAACTGGGGACCCTCGCGCAGCTCATCGCCCGTCGGGACCATTGAGATGGACGGAGCGCTGCTCACCAGAACCGTCCTGCTGGCGTCACCACGGTCGTTCTGCGCAGGCGTGGAGCGCGCCATCGAGGCGGTCGAGCAACTGATCGCCGAGCACGGCGCTCCGATCTACGTTCGCAAGCAGATCGTGCACAACTCGCACGTGGTGGCCGATCTTGAGACCCGAGGGGCGGTGTTCGTGGATGAGCTGGACACGGTTCCCGAAGGCGCCACGGTGGTCTTCTCCGCGCACGGCGTCTCCCCAGAGGTATGGGACGAGGCTGCGGATCGCCGCCTGGAGGTGACCGATGCCACCTGTCCGCTCGTGGCGAAGGTGCACGCGGAGGCCCGGCGGTTCGCCCAGCGCGGCGATACGGTGATCTTCATCGGCCACGGCGGACACGAGGAGACCGAGGGCACCCTGGGTGAGGCGCCCGATCGCACGATCCTCGTGGAGTCTGTGGCTGACGTCGAGGCACTGCAGCTGGCTGATCCCTCGCGGGTGTCGTATCTGACCCAGACCACACTGGCCGTCGACGAGACCGACGACATCGTCGCGGCGTTGCGAGATCGGTTCCCCGCCGCGCGCGGACCGGGCACGGACGACATCTGCTACGCGACGACCAACCGCCAGCAGGCGCTCGCGGCGATCGCCGACGAAGCCGACCTGGTGCTGGTCGTGGGCTCGTCGAACTCGTCGAACTCGGTCCGGTTGGTGGAGCTCTCCCGCCGCCGTTCCACCCCCGCTCACCTCATCGAGGATGCCCGCGACATCCGGGCGGAATGGCTGCACGGTACCCGGGTGATCGGGCTGACTGCCGGGGCGTCGGCGCCGCCTGCTCTCGTGGACGAGGTCGTCGTCGCCCTGCGTGAGTACGGGCCCGTCGTCGTCGAGGAGCGCGAGATCGCCCGGGAGAGCCTCCGGTTCCTCGCGCCGGCACCGGTGCGGCTCAGCAGGCCCCTCGACTAGACCTCCAGGGTGCGCAGGCCGGCCTCCCCCGCCGCGGCGATCTGCCGGTGATCGTAGGCCAGCATCACGTCCGCGTTGAGGCGGAGTGCCGCGGCGACGTGGAGGGCGTCGAGACTGCGCAGGCGTCGACCGGGCAACAGCCCGGCTTCCCGGTGAAGTGATCGATCGGATTCCAAAAGGTCAGGCACGAAACGGGGCGTCGGGCAGGACGTCGAGGTGCTCGGCCAGGCGATCTGAGGCTTCCTCCTCGACGAGCAGCTTCGCCGCCGCGGATGTCTCAACGTAGACGGTCAACGACCACCGCGAAGATCGTCGAGGTCTTCCTGCACGAGGTGGCTCAGCCGAATCCGCGCCGGTCCGGCAAAGCCGCCCCGTACGGTCGCGCGTCGAAGTCGGTGGTTCGCATCCGGTCTGCGGGGAGGAGGCACCAGTACCGCAACGACCTCGCCGTTGTTCGTCACCTCGATCGTCTCGCCGTCCTGCACCGCACGGAGCTGCTATTGTTCCGCAGCTCGCGGTGGGGGATCGTCCTGGCCATGTACGCACCTCCGTAGCAAGCGTAGCAAACCGTTCTGGTCAGCTCAGGCCTCCGGCGTGCGCGAACGCAGTAGGAGGTTCGTGCCGGCCCGGTTAACCTCACCTGATGAGCCATCCCGCTGTCGCGCGTGAGCTTCGGGTCGGCGCCTACGTCGTGTGCGTCCAGGACGGGTCGGTGCTGCTGGTCCGGTTCTCCCGCAGTGGACGATGGACGCTTCCGGGCGGTGGAATCGACCACGGGGAGCGCCCGGAGGACGCGGCGGTCCGCGAGGTCGAGGAGGAGACCGGGCACCGGATCGAACTCGGTTCACTGATCGGCATCGACTCCGCCCGCTGGAGCGTCGAACGTGCGGGTGCGCCGGTCGACTTCCACACGGTGCGCGTCCTCTACCTCGGCGAGGTCGTTGGCGGCACCCTGCGCGACGAGGCAGACGGCAGCAGCGACCGGGCGGCCTGGGTGCCGCTCGCGGATGTCGCGGCGTTGGATCGGGTGGGCCTGGTCGACATCGGGCTCGCGGCCGCTGGCACCTCGGTCAGGTGAGTCATCCCGCCGCGATGGCGAAGTCCATCTCGCAGGTGGTCATGAGTATCGTCCCGCCGTTCATCCGGGAACGCAGCTGTCCCGCAACCCGTCCCGCCCGCCCCGACGAACAGCACCGACAGCAGCGCAACCGACGCGACATCGCCCAGCAACGCTCCGAGCAGGCTCAGCTGCCCACCGGCGTCTCCAATCGGCCGGAGTCCTTGAGGACCACCACGACGATGCCGATCGACGTGGTCAGCAGCGGGCTCCTCGCTGCGACGACCACCCACACCTCGTCGATCAGATTGGCGGCGTACAGCGTCGCGCCGATGCCGACGGCGACCCCGCACGACGCCGCGAAGCAGCGGGGCGCCCCACCGCGATCAGGGTCAGGCCGAGCAGGCTGAGGTGGTCGATCTCCATGAGCACCGTCCGAGCGGGGATTCCCAGCTCTCGCATCGACGGGCCGGCGACGATGTGTGGACACCACGAGTCGGGTGCACGGTTTCGCTGCTACGCCTACCGGCCGCAGTGATGTATAGAACGCCGGGTATTCTCGGCAGCGGTAGCGTGTCCGAGCGGCCGAAGGAGCACGCCTCGAAAGCGTGTGAGGTGCAAGCCTCCGTGGGTTCAAATCCCACCGCTACCGCCACCACCAGCGCAAACGTCGGCTCGGTTTCATGGTCTCATTGCTGAGGCAGCCAGATCCTTGCTCTATCGCGGAGGGGTGGGTCCGCCAGGCACGCCACCCTCCGTGCTGGAGCGACGACTTCGGCCGCTGGGGGGAGGATTCATGGGGTAGCGCGGAGGGTGGCTATCGGCGAACGTCGGGTTGGCCGCACATCCGCTCGCTGGATCTGGCGCAGACGAGCCGGACCCAGCGTGCTGAGGACCATCGCCCCGAGGGCCGAGCACACCTTCTACAACCGGCCAGGGCAATCGGGGTGTCAGTGCAGGAACTTCAGACCCACGACGCCACAGACGATGGCCCCGAGGCTGAGCATCCGCGCCAACGTGACCGGTTCGCCGAGCACAACCATGCCGTAGACTGCGGTGCCGATGGCACCGATCCCGACCCACGTCGCATAACCTGTGCCGACGGGCAGCGTGCGCAGTGCAAAGGCGAGCCCGGCCATGCTCAGCGTGAGCGCGATCCCGAAGATGATTGCCGGTACCACTCGGGTGAGACCCCGGGACTGGGCAAGAGCCGCGGCCCACACGGTTTCCAAGAGTCCTGAGGCGACCAACACGATCCATGCCACGACGCACCCCCGCGCTGCGCCGTCTTGTCGTGCCGGGTACGACGCCCTCGTCCGGGGTGGCCGCGTGCGCGGGTCCGCCCCGACAGTAGCAATGTTAGCGAGACACCGCCGCCGATGGACCACCAGCGGCATGACGACGAAGGCGCAGGAAGATTGAACGAAACGTCCGGCACCCTATCGAGGCAGCCTGGCGTCCTGGTCACCCTGGCGGAGGATGGGGGATTCGAACCCCCGAGGGCTTGCACCCAACACGCTTTCCAAGTCGGCTAGCTCATGAGCGCCCACGATCGCGCAGTTGCGCGGCGCTGGTCAGCGGGGCTTCCCTCGGCCCTCTGATCATGGCCGGCGCTCCGCGACTGCCACCAGAATTGCAACCAGCTCGGCCGCCCGGCTTGATTCCAGCCGCACAGCCCTCAGGCGTTGCGGCAGCGGGCCGTGACCTGCCGCGATCGCGGCGGCGCGGAGTTCGATGTGGAGGTGTGCCCCACCGTCCGAGCGGCAGGCCTCCTCGCCGAGTAGGGTGCATATGTACCTAGGTAAGGAGGAATCGCAGATGGCGATCGATCACCGTAGTGATCAGCCGGTGTATCACCAGATCGCGGACACGTTGCGACAGCGAATCGCGACCGCGCAGTACGCCCCCGAAAGCAAGCTCCCCAGTGAGTCCGAGCTGATGCAGGAATTCGAGATCGGCCGGATCACCGTCCGGCGTGCGTTGGCCGTCTTGGCAGCAGAAGGGCGGACCGAGTCGCGTAAGGGTGTCGGCGTTCATGTCCGCGCGACGCCGCCCGTTCTCCGGATGGGGAACAGTCGGTTCTCGCGCGCCGCCCGCGCCGCGGGCAAGGGTGCCCTCGCCGCCGAGGCTGAGCGGCTTGGCCTTACCTGGACGCAAGAGGACCTGGAGTTGGCGACGGTCACCGCGCCAGCCGAGGTCCGAGAGATCCTCGGGGAGGATCAAGCTGTCGTGAAGCGCCGCCGCATGCTGGTCGACGGCGAGCCCACCCAGCTCGCCGACAGCTACCTTCCGCACAGCATCGCAACGGCCATCGGGTACGACCAGGGGGCTAACGCACCTGGTGGCGTGTACGGCCTGCTCGAACAGCATGGGCACCGGATCACCAGGTTCCGCGAGAGCATCGCGATCAGGGTCGCCACCCCCGAAGAGGCGGTCGCGCTCGCCGTGCCGAACGCGGCGCCGGTAGCCGTGCTCGTCCGTATCGCGTTCGACCAGGACGACCGCGCGGTCGAGTACTTCGACTCGGTCGCGGTGGGGGACCGACACGTCTACGTGTACGAGTTCGATGCTCCGAACGAGTGATCTTTAGTTCTCTGACCAGCCCAGACGGCCCCCGGTGACGGGGGCCGTCTTCTTTGCTCCCCTTGCCTGTGTACCTTACCTCTTATGTACTTAAGTCCATTGGAGGTTCAACCCATGAAAGATCACACCTGCGACCTACGCCGCGTCGGTGACGTGGCGGCCGCACTCAACGTCTCGCCAGCCACGGTGTATCGGGCAATCGAGTCCGGCGCTCTCCGTGCGATCAAGCTCGGCAAGGCGTTGCGTATCCCACAGGACGCCGTCGACGAGTACCTACGTGCGGGCGAGCTGGCAGCGCGTGCTCCCCGGAACGGTGGGACCGGAGCAGAGCTGTCCAGTGCCGCCAGGGGCGAGAATCCGCCGGCTGCGGCTTCCGGGGCGACGTCGTGACGGCCGGCGTGCGTGGGCCGGCGTATTTCGGTCGGTCGCATCCGGTGGTGGTGCCGGCTCGTCGGCGCTGTCTGCGGCTGCATCCGCAGCTGTCT